>JABFWL010000171.1 GCA_013362315.1 Catenulispora sp.
CGGCGAGGAGACGACGACGTCGACACCGCCGCGGGCGGCCAGGCGCCGGGCCACGGCGGCGGCCTGGGCGCGGCCGGCGTCGGCGAGGTCCGGGTCGCCGGCACCGGAGAAGCGCTTCTCGGCGGTGAGGGCGGTCGCGCCGTGGCGCAGGAGGATGAGGGTGGTCGGGGGGCCGAGGTCGGGAGAGGTGGACCAGGCCGGCTGGGCGGTCGCTGCGGGGCTGGAGCTAGAAACGGAGCTAGAACCGGAGTCAGAAACGGAGCTCAAAGCGGAGCTAGAAACGGGGTTGGCAGCGGAGCTAGAAACGGCCTCGATCAGCACCTTGGCCTCGTCCATCTTCGCCGCGGCCGCCGCCGGATCGTCCAGCGCCAGGTTCCCGAGCGCGTCGGCCCTGGTGTTCTGGGCGCGCGGCACCCACACGTAGCGCACCGCGTCCGTGCGCGGGAACGCGGCGCGCGCCTCGGCCGCCAGCAGGCGGATGGCCGGGTGCTTGATCTGCCAGACCCCGCTCATCTGCTGCACCGCGAGCTTGGAGTCCATTCGCACCTCGACGGCGGCCTCCGGGTCGAGGGCGTGCGCGGCGCGCAGGCCGGCGATGAGGCCGCGGTACTCGGCGACGTTGTTCGTGACCACGCCGAGCCCCTCGGCGAGCTCGACCAGGACCTCGCCGGTAGCGCCGTCGGCGACCAGGGCGCCGTACGACGCCGGGCCGGGGTTGCCGCGCGAGGCTCCGTCGGCCTCGACGATCAACGTGCGCGCCATGCCTCTGTGCCTGCCTCTACTCGTTCTGCCGGCCCGACTCGGCTCTGGCCCCGTCTAACTCAGCCCAGCGTCCTACCGGACGCAGCGCCGCACTGCCCGACTCAGCGCCGCCTTGCCCGGCTCAGCGCCACCCTGCCCGACTCAGCCCTGCGCCCAGCGCCCTACCCGCTCTGTCCCCGCCAGCCCCTCTACAGGCCCGAGTCCGGCACCCGCACCAGAATCCGCCCGCATTCCTCATGCCGGACCACCTGGTCGGCCGGGGCGGCCTTGATCGCGTTCACCTCGCTGATGTCCAGCTCCAGGCGGCAGCCCTCGCAGCGGCGCTGGCGGATGGCGGCCGCGCCGATGCCGCCGCTGGCCTCGCGGACCCGCTCGTAGAGGGCCAGCAGGTCGTCGGGGATGGTGCCGGCGGCGGTGGCGCGCTCAGCGGTGAGCTTCGCGGTCTCGGTGTCGATCCCGTCCTGGGCGGCGGTGAGGGCGGCGGCGATCTCGTCGCGGCGGGCCTGGGCCTCGTCGCGCTGCGCCGTCATCTCCGCGACCCGCGCCTGCGCGGTCTCCATCCGCTCCATGACCTCCAGGACCACGTCCTCCAGGTCGGACTGGCGCCGGGCCAGGGTGTCGAGCTCGTGCTGCAGGTTCTCCAGGTCCTTGGCCGAGCCGCGGCCGGACTCCAGCAGCTGCCGGTCCCGGTTGGCGCGGTTCACCACCTGGTCGACGTCGGCTTCGGCCTTCTTCTGCTCGCGCGCCACATCGCCCTGGGCGGTCTCGGCGGCGATCAGGACGTCGCGCAGGTCGGCGAGGCGCTGCTCCACCTTCTCGGCCTCGGCCAGCTCCGGCAGGGTGCGCCGCTTGTGGGCCAGCTGCGCCAGCCGGACGTCCAGGCCTTGCAGGTCCAGCAGGCGGAGCTGGTCGGCGGGGTTCGCGTTCAGGGCAGTGCCTCTCTCTTGACTTGTCGGTCCTCGCCGTGGCGGGCGGCCTCAGCCGGCCGCCACGTGCGCGGTCCACGGATCGGTGACCAGCGTGGAGACGTATGTCTCCACGTTAGTACCGGCGGCCCCGAGGACGGAACGCAGTGTGCGGGCGGCGCCTTCCAGCCACGGCCACTCGCTGGCCCAGTGCGCCACGTCGACCAGCGCCAAGCCGCCGGCCTCCAGCGCCTCGGAGGCCGGGTGGTGCCGCAGGTCTGCCGTGACGTAGACGTCCGCGCCGGCCTGACGAGCAGCGCCGAAGAACGTGTCGCCGGCGCCGCCGCAGACCGCGATCCGCCGCACCGGCCGCTCCGGATCCCCGGCCACCCGCACCCCGCCGGAGGTCCCCGGCAGCGCCGCGGCCACGCGGCGCGCGAAGGCCGCCAGCGGCTCGGCCTCGGGCAGCTCGCCGACCCGGCCGATGCCCAGCTCCGGGTTCCCCGCGCGGGCGTCCAGCGGCCGCAGCTGCTGGACGCCGATGGCTTGCGCCAGCGCGTCCGACACACCGGGGTCGGCGGAGTCGGCGTTGGTGTGCGCGGTGAACAGCGCCACGCCGCCGCGGATCAGCTTGTGGACCAGCCGGCCCTTGAAGTCGGTGGCCGGCACCCCGTGCACGCCGCGCAGGAACAGCGGGTGGTGCGTGACCAGCAGGTCGGCGCCGCGCTCGATCGCCTCCTCGACCACCGCCGCCACCGGATCCACCGCGAAGGCCACGGTCCGCACGATGTCGTCCGGGTCTCCGCACACCAGGCCGACGGCATCCCACGGCTCGGCCCACGCCGGGTCGTAGACACGTTCCAGGACCGCGACGACATCGCGGAGGGTGGGCGCGGGGGCGCTGTCGGGCTGCGGCATGGGCGCTAGATTACCGGCCCGGCCCGCCGCTTCCCCGATTGACCGATCCGGCCTGCGCGGGCGCGCCTCAGGCCGCAGAACCACCGCCCGGGCTGGCCGCACTGGCGCTCGGGGGGAAGCCTGTTGTGAAGCCCTGAGCTACAAGTAGTCGGCGACCGCGGTGACCTTCCCGAAGCGCGGGAAGGTCACCCGCACCGCGAACTCGTGCTCCTCGGCGGTCAGCGCGGACATCGCGTCGGCGGCGAATTCGAGCTGGTAGCCGAGGTCGGCCGCGGCCCGGGCCGTTGACTCGACACCCATGTTGGTCACCAGGCCGCCCAAGACCAGCGTGGTCGCGCCGATCTCCTTCAGGCGCGCCTGCAGGTCGGTGGTGGCAAAAGCACCGATGCTGCGCTTGACCAGGGTCACGTCGCCGGGCTGCACCAGGTCGTCGGCGAAGCCGCTCCCGGGCGGCTGTTCGGCGACGTTCGGGCGGTCGACGCGGACCAGCACGACCGGGCGGCCGGCCGCGCGGAAGGCCGCGGCCAGCCGCCGCGACCGGTCCAGGACGTCCTCGCCGGTGTGCGGCGCCACCGGCAGCGCGATCAGGCGCGGCATCAGATCAATGAGCACCAAGGCTGTTGTCACACGCCGACCTTATGGCGTCGCCGACTACTGCGGCGCCCCGCACTCCGGGCAGAACTTCGAGCCGGCCGACACCTGCGCCCCGCAGCCGCCGCACGACCCGGGCGCGTTCTGCTTGGCACCGCACTCGGGGCAGAACTTCGCGCCGTGCGTCTCGTGGCCGCAGGACAGGCAGACCAGCTGCTTCTGCGTCGTGACGTCCACCTCGGCCGCCATCGCGGCGCCGACGTCGCGGGCCCGGGAGGTGGCGGCGTCGACCTGGCCGTGGATCCGGGCGGACTCGACCTCGGTGGCCAGGTCCGGCGCGCAGTACGTGCACAGCCCGCGGTCGGTGCTGAAGCAGCGGGCGCAGACGTAGTAGGCGCAGCGTGCGCAGCGGTGGAAGTGCTCTGACGCGGCGGCGATGGCCTGCTTGAACGAGGCGTCGCGGGCCTTGTGCCAGCCGCTCTCCACCAGGCCGTCCACGCCCTGCGCGACGTCCCAGCCGACCGAGGACGCGGCGCCGTTCGCCATGTTCGCGGCGCGGCGGATCCATCCAGCGGCGCGGGCCGTCTTGTAGGGCTCGAACCCGCTGCGCCAGGTGTCATTGCAGCGCTGGCAGTAGAACTCGAACTCGAAGCCGGCGTCGTTGCCGTAATGGACCGAGTGGTCGGAGTGGTTGTTGCTGAACCACAGTGTGTCTGCCATGTGCCCGAATCCCCCAAACGAACGTTCCTCGAGGGAAAATCTTAAGGGTCAGCTCCGACGCATTGACAACACCTCAGTGGCGGAGAATCCCTCACCCGGCGCCTTGGTCTCGAAGTAGGAGCCCATCCCCGTTTCCAGCTCCGAGACCGTGAACGTCTCCTGCGCCGAATCCCAGCGTTCCTCCACGACTGGACGCTGCATCAGCAGCACCATCCCACCATGTACGACGAACAGCTGCCCGTTCACCTTGTCGGCAGCCGGGGAGGCGAGGTACGCGACCAGCGGGGAGACGTGCTCGACGGCCAGCGGGTCCATGCCCTCGGCGGGGACCTCGAATCCTGCGAAGACATCCTCGGTCATCTTGGTGCGCGCCCGAGGGCAGATGGCGTTGGCGCGCACGCCATAGCGGGCACAGCCGTTCGCCGTCGCCGTCGTGAGCCCGACGATCGCGGCCTTGGCGGCGGCGTAGTTCGCCTGCCCGGCGGCGCCGGCAAGAAAGGCCTCAGAGGAGGTGTTGACGATCCGTCCGTAAACCGGCCCGCCGCTTGCCTTCGACCGGTCGCGCCAGTACGCGGTGGCGTGGCGGGTCATGGCGAAATGGCCCTTGGCGTGCACCCGCAGGACGTCGTCCCACTCCTGTTCGGACATCGAGAACACCATGCGGTCGCGCAGGATCCCGGCGTTGTTGACCAGGATGTCCAGCGTGCCGAAGCTGTCGATCGCCAGGCTGGTCAGGGACTCGGCGTAGCCGAAGTCGGAGACGTCGCCGGCGGAGGCGACCGCCTGGCCGCCGGCCTTGACGATGTCGTCAGCCGTCTCCTGCGCGATCGCGGCCTCGTAATCGTTGACCAGGACAGCCGCGCCCCGCCGGGCCAGCTCGAGCGCTTCGGCGCGGCCGAGACCGCGGCCCGCGCCGGTGACGATGGCGGCGCGGCCCGCAAGGGATGTCGTCATAGCAGATCAGACCTCGATGATCGTCCGGATCGCCTCGCCGGAGCGCAGCAGGTCCAGGGCTTGGTTGATGTCGTCGAGCTTGAGCCGGGCGGTGATCATGCCGGCCAGGTCCAGGCGGCCGGCGCGCCACAGCGCGATCAGCCGGCCGTACTCGCCGCGCGGATCGGCGCCTCCGTAGTAGGAGCCGAGGATCCGCTTGTTGTCGAAGAAGAGCTGGAACATGTTGAAGTTCACGACGTCGTCGTTCTTTCCGGCGCCGACGACGGTGACCGTGCCGCCGCGCCGGGTCAGGGCGTAGGCCTGCTGCACCAGCGCCGAGCGGCCGACGACCTCGAAGACGTAGTCGAAGCCGGCCTTGCCGGCCACCTCGGCCTTGGCCGCCTCGGCGTCCTCCGGCGTCACGGCGCGGGTGGCGCCGAAGCGCAGAGCCGCGGCGTGCTTGCTCGCCACCGGATCGATCGCGACGATCTCGGCCGCGCCGGCGATCCGCGCGCCCTGGATCACCGAGATGCCGACGCCGCCGGCCCCGATCACCGCGACCGAGGAGCCGGGCCGGACCTGCGCGGTGTTCAGCACGGCGCCGACCCCGGTGGTGACGCCGCAGCCGAGCAGCGCGCCGACCTCGAACGGGACGTCGTCGGGCAGCTTCACCGCGCACTGCCACGGCACCACCAGCTCCTCGGCGAAGGTGCCGCTGCCGGCGAAGCCGTAGACGTCGGCGCCGTCCAGCTTGAAGTGCGGCTGGAAGGTCATGCCGAAGAAGATGTCGACGCACAAGTTGCCCTCGCCGCGGCGGCAGTCGGCGCACTCGCCACAGGGCGGGTTCCAGCAGATGATGACGTGGTCGCCGACCGCCACCTGGGTGACGCCCTCGCCGACCGCGACGATTTCGCCGGCGCCCTCGTGGCCCGGGACGAAGGGCACAGGCTGCGGCAGCACACCGGTCATCGCCGACAGGTCCGAGTGGCACACGCCGGTGGCGCGGATGCGGATCCGCACCTGGCCGGGACCGGGCTCGTCGACCGTGACGTCGTCCCGGACGGTCAGGGTCTGGCTGCCGGTCTCGAACAGGATTGCTGCGCGCATGAGGGGCTTCCCGTTTCTAGCTCTGGTAGGTCGACGCTGTGTCGGCAACGCTGGTGTCGTCAACACTGGTGTCGACGACGCTGGTGTTGTCAATGCTCGTAGTTCGACGCCGGTAGTTCAAAGCCGGTAGGTCAAAACGGTGTTGGCCAGCACCACGGCGTCGTCGCGCTCGGCCGACGTGGAGAGGAGATCGACCCGTCCCGCGCCGTCGTCCCACATCTTGACGCGCATCGTCTCGCCCGGGAAGAAGATCCCGGCGAAGCGGGTGGAGTACCCGGTCACCCGCGCCACGTCGCCGTCCAGGGCGGTGTCGACCGCGGCCTTGCAGGTGATGCCGTAGGAGCACAGGCCGTGCAGGATCGGGCGGTCGAAGCCGGCCCGGGCGGCGAAGGCCGGGTCGGCGTGCAGCGGGTTCCAGTCGCCGGACAGGCGGTAGATCAGGGCCAGCTGCTCCAGCGTCTTGACCTCGACGACGTGGTCCGGTTCGCGGTCCGGAGCGGTGTCGACGGTCGAGGGGCCGCGCTCGCCGCCGAAGCCGCCCTCCCCGCGCACGAAGATCTGCGAGTGGTTGGTCCACAGCGGGCCGTCGGCGTCGGCGATCACGCTCTCGGTCCGGATCACCGCGGCCTTGCCCTTGTCCCACACGTCGGTGACCCGGCTGGTGGCGGTGGCCTCGCCGGTCGTCGGGATCGGGCGGTGGACGGTGATGGACTGGCCGCCGTGCAGGACGTCGACCAGCTGGATGTCCAGCCCGGGATTGGCGAACAGGGAGAACCCGAGCGCGCCGCCGGCCACCACCGCGAACGACGGCAGCACCTTGAGACCCTGCTCGTAGACGTAGGCCAGCTCCCGCGGATCGGTCGTCGGGACGCCGGCACCCAGGCCCAGGTGGTAGAGCTGGACGTCTTTGGGGGTCCACGCCAGATCGACGGTGGTCGGCGGGGCGGCCAGGGCCTTTTCGGGATCGATGGGCATGCGGCGGGTCCCTTCGGTGGTCACTGTCCTCGGCAAACTAGAACACGTTACTGTCGGATGCAATGGTCGCAGATCGGCTGCCGCCCGCGACGCTTTGAGCACTCCACCCGGTTAGGGTCCTTCACGTGGAACATAGATCACTTGGCCGCACCGGCATGTTCGTCAGCGAGATCATCTACGGCAACTGGCTCACCCACGGTGAAGGCGTGGAGCGTGACGCGGCGTTGGCGTGCGTGCACGCGGCGCTCGACGTCGGCGTCACCACCTTCGACACCGCCGACGTCTACGCTCAGGGCGCGGCGGAGGAGGTGCTGGGCCGGGCCCTCAAAGGCGTCCGCCGGGAGTCGCTGGAGATCGCGACGAAGGTCTGCCTGCCGACCGGCCCGGGCCGCAACGACCGCGGCTTGTCCCGTAAACACATCATCGAGTCCTGCCATGCCTCGCTGCGCCGCCTGGGCACCGACTACGTGGACCTGTATCAGGCGCACCGCTTCGACGACCAGACCCCGCTGGCCGAGACCCTGATCGCCTTCGACGACCTGGTCCGCGCCGGCAAGGCGCACTACCTGGGCGTCTCCGAATGGCGCGCCGAGCAGATCGCCGAGGCCCTGCGTCTGGCCGACGACCTGGGACTGCGCAGCCGCATCGTGTCCAACCAGCCGCAGTACAACATGCTCTGGCGGGTGATCGAACCCGAGGTCCTGCCGCTGTGCCGGCGCGAGGGCGTCGGCCAGATCGTGTTCCAGCCGCTGGCCCAGGGCGTCCTCACCGGCAAGTACCTGCCCGGCCGGCCGGTCCCCGCCGACTCCCGCGCCGCCGGGAGCGGCCGCGCGCCGCACTTCGTCGCCCGCGTGCTCGGCGACGCGCTGCTGCACCGGGTGCAGGAGCTGAAACCGATCGCGGAGGACGCCGGCCTGTCCATGGCGCAGCTGGCGATCGCCTGGACGCTGAGCCAGCCGGGCGTGACCGCCGCGATCATCGGCGCGACGCGGGCCGAGCAGGTGCGCGAGAACGCGGGCGGCGCGCGGACGCTGGACGCCGAGACACTGCAACGGATCGACGCGGTGCTCGGGGATCTGGTGGATCGGGATCCGGGGAAGACGGGGCAGATGATGAACGTCAAGCCGGAGTGGCAGGGGGCGGCCGGCTAGAGGCTGACTAATGGCCGGCTAGCGGCTGCGGGGCGGTGGACTCAATCTCCACCGCCCTACGCCCTACTGCCCTACCGCGACCCGCCTTCAGCGCAGCCCGCACTCACCCCGTCACGGGCTGCGGCAGCGGCCCCGGACGCCGCACATCCGGCTCCAGATAGATCAGCCGCGCCTCCGGCACGGCCGCCCGGATCCGGGCCTCGGCGGCGTCGATCGCCTTGGCCACATGGTCGGCGGTCTCATCGTGATCGACGGCGATCTTCATGGCGACCAGCAGCTCCTCCGGGCCGAGGTACATGGTCCGCAGGTGGATGACGTCGGTGACCGTTTCCCCGTCGACGGCGGCGGCGCGGATGGCGGCCACGTCGTGCTTGCCCGCGCCCTCACCGACGAGCAGGCTCTTCATCTCGACCGCCAGAACGACGGCGATGCAGACCAGCAGGGCGCCGATGCCCAAAGTGCCGATCCCGTCCCAGCGACCGTTGTCCGTGACCACCGCCATGCCGATGCCGAACAGCGCCATGCACAGGCCGATCAGCGCGCCGAAGTCCTCCAGCAGCACCACAGGCAGCTCCGGGGTGGTCGCGTGGCGGATGAAGGCGGCCCAGGAACGTCCCTCACGCAGGTGGTTGGACTCCTTCACCGCGGTGCGGAAGGACATGCCCTCCATCACAACCGCGAACAGCAGGACGCCGACCGCCCAGTACCAGCTCTCCACCTTCTCCGGGTGCGTGACCTTATGCCAGCCTTCGTAGAGAGCGAACAGGCCACCGAGACTGAACAGCACCACGGAAACCACGAACGCGTATACGAACCGCTCACGCCCATAGCCGAAGGGATGCTCCGTGTCGGCCTTCTTTCTGGCCTGCTTTCCCCCGATCAGCAGCAGCACCTGGTTGCCGGAGTCGGCGACCGAGTGCACGCCCTCGGCCAGCATCGAGGCCGAACCGGTGAAGGCGTACGCCACGAACTTCGACACGGCGATGCCCATGTTGGCGCCCAGCGCCGCCACGACCGCCTTGGTACTACCTCCTGCGCTCATGCGCGAGACTCACCTGCTCCTTCAAGATTCCCCGGGCCCGAAAGGAAGCAGCGTAACAACGATCTAACGGTTGCCGGGCGGAGTTCGGCCGTGTTCGTCGAACTCGCGTGCCAGCTCCGCGCGATCGCCGTCGGTCATCGGCCGGTACGGCCCGCGGCGTTCCCGACGCAGGAATACCGGATCGCGGGTGTGCCAGGCTTCGGCGACCAGATCGCGGACCACGATCTTGTTCGTCGCGGTGCGCGGCATCGAGGAGACGAGCCGTACATAGCGGGGCCACCACAGCTCCGGGAGCTCCGAACGGGACTCCAGATAGGCGGCGAAGGCCTCGGGATCGAACTCGCCCTTCAGCTCCACCGCCACCATCACCTGGTCGCCCGCCGCCGCGTCCGGCACCCCGTACGCCGCCGCGGCCACCGCCGCCGCCCATTCCTCCACCGCCCGTGCGATGGGGCCGGACGCGAAGTTCTCGCCGCCGACCCTTATCCAGTCCCCCGAGCGCCCGGCGAAGAAGAAGTTGCCCAGTTCATCCCGATAAGCCAGGTCCCCGGACCAGAACCGGCCGTCGCGCAGCTTCGCTTCCTCGGCCTCGCGATGCCGGTAGTAGCCCTCGAACGCCCCGGCGCCGGCGAAGTTGACCATCTCCCCCACCTCGCCGACCCCGCACTCCGCGCCCGTTTCCACCTCCACGATCCGCACGTCACCCACCGGCACGCCCAGCGCTCCCGGTGGCGTGGTCGGCAGGCGGTAGAACGAGATGCCGCCCTCGGTGGAGCCGAAGCCGTCGGTCACCACGCAGCCGAACCGCTTCGCGAACCGCTCGACGTCCGCCGGCGCCGCTTCGTTGCCGAAGACCTGCCGCAGGGTGTTGTCGGAGTCGTCCGGCCGCTCGGGGGTGGCGAGGATGTAGGCGAGCGGCTTGCCGACGTAGTTCGCGTATGTAGCTCCGAACAGGCGCACATCGGACAAGAAGCGCGAAGCCGAAAACCGCCGCCGCAACGCCAGTGTCCCGCCGGTCGCCACGGCCGGGATCCACGCGGCGATCACCGCGTTGCTATGGAACAGCGGCATCGCGCAGTAGAGGACGTCATCCGCCGTCAGACCGCACTGCTGAGCCAACGTCGAACCCTGCGACGCCACTTTGCCCTGCGAGCAGATCACGGCCTTCGGCGCGGACGTCGTCCCGGAGGTGAGGATCAGCATGAACGGCAGCTCCGCGGCTCTGGCCGGGAGGGCGGGATTTTCCGAGACAATCTGTCTCGATCCCTGCGCCGGGCGCGGCGGCCACTCGTCCGGCGCGTCCACGTTCACCAAGGGAATCCCGCTGTTCCTCACCATTGCTAGAAACGGGGACTCGGTCACGATCAGCGCACAGTCGGTGTGCCGCGCGTCCCGCACCACCTCCGCGGCGCCCCGCGTCGGGTTCAGCCCGACCAGCGTGAACTCGCCGAGCGCGGCCGCCCCGAGCAGGAACGAGAATTCCGGCACGTTCTCCATCAGCACCCCGACATGCCGGGGCGGCCCGCTCGCCCCGGCCTCGGCCGCCGGGGACCGCGCCGGCGACCGCGCCGGCAGCCGCTCGGCC
>JABFWL010000338.1 GCA_013362315.1 Catenulispora sp.
ACACCAGCAGCCAGGGCGCCATCATCTCGCCCTGTCCGTAAGCGGTGAGGCTGTCGGAGAGCGCGAGCATCGAGACGATGCCGGCGAGCGTGAGCGTCAACAGCAGGATCTGGACGGCCCGAAGTGGTGCAGGCATCACATATTCACGCACATCAGACATCAGCATCATCCCCCCAGGTGAAGATCGCATCGTAGCGGCCCGAACATCACTGCGGTAATCGCGCGGCGGTCTGCGCGGGGGCAGAGCGCTGCTTCATCGGTAGGCGCCCCGGGGCTGAGAGGCGCGGGAATCGAGAGTGGCCTGAAACCAAGCAACCCGACTCCACCCAACTCGGGCAGTCCGACCACTCCACCGGTTCCGGAGCGGTTCATCCAGACCGGTACCGACTTCGACCGCCTCGACCTCACCAAGGTCCAGCCGAGCGCGCTGAGGCCGGCTGACAGCCTCGGACGTACGGGCCTGAGGAGCTATTCAGTTGATCGCTTGTGCGGGCGATGGATGCAATGTCGGGCATGGTGACTGACGTCCGCCCGCCGCTCCGGGATGAGATGGGTGCGTACTACCGGGCATTGCCGTTCGCGAACGGGTTGCCGAGCTGGGAGCCTGCGGACGCCGCGTGGCATGGTGGCCCTGAGCCGTGGCCTCCCCAGCGCATGCCTGCGAGCGCCGAGCAGCTCGAGTGATGCAGGCCATGTTTGAGGCCGCTCTGGAGCGCGGCGAGCCGTTGGCGATGCTCAGCGCGAGCGAGGGCAGCATCTACGGGCGGTTCGGCTTTTCGCCTGCGACCTACCGCACCCGGTGGGAGCTGGCGCGTCACGAAGCGGCCCTCCGTCCGGCAGAGATGGATCCCGGATCGCTGGAACTGGTCGACGCTGCTCTGGCGAAAGCGGCCTGGCCCCGGGTGCATGCGCAGGTGAGGGCACGCCGCGTTGGAGAACTCAGTCCTCCGTCTGGGCGCCTGGGACGGCCCGTCCGACGAAGCAGACGGCACAAACGGACCGCTCCGCTTTCTCATCCATCGCGACCGCCACGGCAATGTGGACGGCGTCGCCGACTTCCGACTGCCGTGGTCCCCGACAGCGGACCGGGCGGGAACGCTCGTGGTGGAGGCCCTGGAGGCGACGAACGCTGTGGCCTACCGGGCTTTGTGGGGATTGCTGATCGACTTCGGCCTCACCAAGACCGTCGTGGCGCCCGGCCGTCCGCGCGATGAACCTCTGCGGTGGATGCTCACGAACCCGCGAGCGCTGCGCGTCATCCGGCAGACGGACAATCTCTGGGCACGCCTCCTCGCCGAACCGCACAACTCATTCGGCTTCTGAGCACACTCGACCCGTCGACCTTGGGCACGTCACTCGAACACCGCATGACCCGGACGGAGTCAGGAGCCGGCGCGGGTACCCAACGGCGCGGTGACATCAGTTGTCGCTGATGAGACGTCTGACCGACTGCGCCTATGGGTGGTTGTCCGTGATCGCGATGACCTCGTCGAGGCGGTCCCGGGCGGCCTGGAGGTCGTCGATCTTCGCCTGGATGCGGTCGCGCTCGGCGCGCAGCATGGCTCGTTGGTCGGCGTCGGTGTGCCCGGCGTCCCAGCACGGCATGAGTTCGGTGATCCTTCGGCTGGTCAGGCCGGCCGCGAACATCTGCTGGAAGAAGCGGACCCGGGAGATGGCGTCCTGTCGGTAGAGGCGCTGGCCGGATGGGCTGCGCTCCGCTACGAGCAGCCCTTGCTGCTCGTAGTAGCGCACGGCGCGTACCGAGACGCCGGCACCCCGGGCCACCTCGCCGATGCGGACCAGCCGCTCGGTCGCGGTCTCGGTGACGGTCATGGTGACCCCTCTCACTCCGGCCCTGACGACCAGCCCTTGCCCCTGACGTCAACGTCAGCTTTTAGCGTACCGGGCATGGACATCAACAACTCAGTTGCCCTTGTCACCGGAGCCAACCGCGGCCTGGGCCGCGCCTTCGCCCAGCGTCTGCTCGAACGGGGTGCCCGCAAGGTCTACGCGACGGCCCGCCGACCGGAGACCGTGGACCTGCCCGGCGTCGAGGTACTTGCCCTCGACATCACCGATCCCGCATCCGTGAGGGCCGCCGCCGAAGCCGCCCCGGACGTCTCGCTCCTCATCAACAACGCGGGAATCAGTACGGGGACCGACCTGGTCACCGGTTCGCTGGACGCGGTGCGGCACGAGCTGGAGACCAACATGTTCGGCCACCTGGGAATGATCCGGGAGTTCGCGCCGTCGCTCGCCAGGAACGGTGGGGGTGCGATCGTCAACGTCCTCTCCGCCATGTCGTGGTTCGGGGGCAGGGGAGCCAATGCCTACCACCTGACCAAGGCCGCAGCCTGGGCCATGACCAACGGGGTCCGCCTGGAACTCGCGGAGCAGGGCACGCTCGTCACAGCGGTGCACCTCGGCCTGGCGGACACCGACATGGCCGCGGGCTGGCCGGTGGACAAGATCACTCCGTCGGACCTCGCCGACGCGGCGCTCGACGGTGTGGAGGCCGACTCCGCCGAGGTCCTCGCCGACCAGTGGAGCCGGGACGTCAAGTCCCGTCTGCCGCTGACGCCGGAAGAGTTCAACGCCGCGATGGACCGCGCCCTGGCTGCGCTGATGGCGGGGTGAGGGGTCTCGTGGGGCCCTACTGACTTCGGTCGGTGGTTTCTCTCAAGCCGGTCACTCTCGTGGGTCCCGTCTGGTGTTCTCCTGTGTCTCTCACCGCTTCTACGGCTGGGCAGTCATTGATCTCACCGATCCGCATCCCAGCAGCAGCCAGCTGCTGATGCGCCGTAGCTGCGCCGCCGGTGAACTCGCCTTC
>JABFWL010000740.1 GCA_013362315.1 Catenulispora sp.
CACGCTGTCCTTGGACATCGTCTTGTTCGCGATCAGGGTGTCCAGCAGCTTCGCCATCTTCGTGCAGGCCTCGCTGGTGGTGTTGACGGTGACCGCCTTGGCCGCGGTGACCTGGTTGGCGCCGCACTTGCCGGCCCACATGTAGATCTCCGGAGCGAAGCTGTCCCCTTCGGAGCCGACCAGGTAGCCGGGGTGCTCGGTGGCGACCTTCTGGCCCAGGGCCTGGTAGTCCTCCCAGGTGGCCGGGACGGTGTAGCCCCACTGCTTCATCAGCTTGTCGTTGTACCACAGCACGGTCTGCGACAGGTCGTTGCGCAGGCAGTAGATCGTGCCGTCCACGGTGCACGGCGCGTTGGCGCCGGTCGCCCAGCCGTCGAGGGTGGCCTGCGGGATCTGGCCCTTGCTCAGCGGAGCGGTGAACCCGGCCGGCACGGCCCAGGTCGCCTCGTTGTTCTGGGTGCTGAAGACGACGTCCGGCCAGCCCTTGCCGGTGCGGTTGAACAGGCTCACCTTGGTCTGCAGGTAGTTCGAGCCGTTGGCGTCGCCGTCGTAGGCGACGATGTTCATCTTCACCTCGGGGTGGTTCTTCTTGTAGAGGTTCGCGGCCGCCTGCCGGGTCGCGTCCACCCACACCGTGATCGCCGCGTCGCTCTTCTGCTTGACCTGGTTGAAGCCGTTGACCGGAGTGGTCGACGCGGAGCTCTTTCCGCTGCTACAGGCGGCGCCGCCCAGAGCCAGCGCGGCGGCAACAACAGCAGCCAGCCCGGCACGGGTGCGCCGACCGCGCGGTCTGCCGGCCTCGGCGGATCCGAATCTGTTCGTCATGGGGACTCCACTGCGTTGAGGCATACGTCGCCGGTTGGGCCGGCGATCGTAGCAAGGAAATGTGCCTGACTTATTCGTCGATCGCCTTCGGAGGATCCGGGGCATGAGGCGACGGTGACCTGTACTGCCCCGGCCACCGGCGGCACTCGGTCGCCTTGATGTGCCATGACAGCGGTCACACCCCGGTCCCGTCAAGAGGATGAGCCCACCTAATTTTTGGGAAGTTTTCCTGGGCGTAACACGTCATCTGGGCATCAGGCCAGGTCAAGGCGATAGTAGCTGTCAGTCGCCAGAAATAAGTCTGACTCATCTAGCCAGTCAGGCCGGAGAATGGGTACGCTCTGCCCGGCGGGGAGAAGATCGGCCGTACTTCGCGGTGTGGCCCAAGACGAAGGAGCAATCCTGGTGCGAGGCACGCCAGTAGCGGGGGAACCCGATACCCGGTCACCGGAGCAGGACGGCGCGGTCGGCCCGGCCTACCGGCCGGGCTACGAGGTGGTGGCCGAGCAGATCATCAAGCTCATCGCCGAGCTGCGGCTGGCGCCGGGCGACCGGATGCCGACGGAGAACGAGCTGGCCGCGCGGCTGGGCGCCAGCCGGACCGTGGTGCGCGAAGCGGTGCGGATCCTGTCGGCGATCGGCCGGGTGCGCGCCCACAAGGGCCGCGGCCTGTTCGTCGCCGACGGCGAGGGCATGCTCGGCTCCTCGCGCTGGGGCGGCTCGTTCATGCCGACGGACCTCGACCAGATCTTCATGCTCTTCGAGTTCCGCCGCGTCCAGGAGTGCGCGGCCAGCCGGCTGGCCGCGGCCCGCGCCACCCCCGCGGAGCTGCGCGCCATCAAGGACGCGGCCGAGATGTGCCGCGAAGGCCACACCTCGGGCCGGGACGAACTGTTCGACCAAGGCGACGACCTGTTCCACCTCGGCGTCGCCGAGGCCTCGCACAACCCGTTCCTGGTCGCCGCCGTCCGCGAGGCGCGGCGCCTGCAGCGGCAGTCCAGCGTCATCGGCATGCACGGCGCGCTCGGCGACCACGCCCGGGACGCCGTCGCCGAGCACAGCGCGATCTACGAGGCGATCCGCGGCGGCGACCCCGACGCCGCGGCCGAGGCGACGAGCGTCCACCTGGACAAGACACTGGACGAGTACCGGCGCGAGATCCAGCGCCGCGTCTTCGGGTCGGGATCGTCGGACAACCGCTGACCCCGGCTCGCCCCGCGGATCCGGCGTCCGGTCCGACCGCGCCGCCTCCTGCGACATCAACTCATCGACTGACACTGACTCATATCGACTTATATCGGCTCACATCGGCACAGCGATCGCCGTTGTCGGCGCGATCCGCCGCAGGGGGGCGAACCCGCGCCACGGCTGTCGGCGCTGACCCCGCTTTCGGATTTCCGCCACGCGGCGTCGTCCGCGGAGAAAGGATCTGACTCAATCATGGAAACGCTCGCGGTGTCCTACACCGCCGCCCGGACGCTCGCCGCGGGGCCGGTCCAGACCGCCCCGCCCGGCCCCGGCGAGGTCGAGATCGCCCCGGCCTACGTCGGGATCTGCGGCACCGACCTGCACATCTTCCACGGCGACATGGACGCCCGGGTCAAGACCCCGGCCGTGCTCGGACACGAGATGTCCGGGCGGATCGTGGGCGTGGGAGCGGACGTCGAAGGCTGGCAGGCCGGTGACCCGGTCACCGTGATCCCGCTGCGCTCGGACGGCACCTGCCCGGCCTGCCGGCGCGGACACGGCCACGTCTGCCAGAACCTCGACTTCATCGGCATCGACTCCCCGGGGGCCATGCAGCAGCGCTGGACCGTGCCCGCGGCGGCGCTCGTCGCACTGCCCGCCGACCTCTCCCTGGACCACGCCGCGCTGGTCGAACCGACCGCGGTCGCGGTCCACGACGTCGGCCGGGCGGGCCTGGCGGCCGGTGAGCGCGCCGTCGTCGTCGGCGGCGGACCGGTCGGCGTGCTGATCGCGCTCGTCGCCCGGTCGGTCGGCGCGGACGTGCGCGTGGTCGAGGTCTCGGCCAGCCGGCGGGAGGTGGCCCGCGGCCTGGGACTGACCGCCTGGGACCCGGCCGCGGAAGACGTGCCCGGCTTGGTCCAGGCCTGGACCGAGGGCGCCGGGGCGGACGTGGCGTTCGAGGTGTCCGGGGCGGCCGCCGGGGTCGAGACCGCCGTCGAGGTGCTCGCCGTGCGCGGGCGGCTGTGCCAGGTCGCCATCCATCCCAAGCCGCGCGAGGTGAACCTGCACCGGTTCTTCTGGCGTGAGCTGACCCTGGTCGGCGCTCGCCTGTACGACCGGGCCGACTTCGAGAAGGCGGTCGCCCTCGTCGCCGACGGCACCATCCCGGCGCCGGCGCTGATCTCGCGCGTGGTGCCGCTGGCCGAGGCCGCGGACGCGTTCGAGGCGCTGGAAGCCGGCGGCGACGTGATGAAGATCCTGTTGGACTGCTCCGACGAGGCTGCGGGAGGGGTCAAGTGAACCCGTTCGACCTGACCGGGAAACTCGCGGTGGTGACCGGCGCGCGGCGCGGCATCGGCCGGGCGATGGCGCTGGCCCTGGCCGAGGCCGGAGCCGACATCATCGGCGTCAGCGCGAACCTGGAGCCCGGCAGCGGCATCGAGAAGGAAGTCACCGCGCTCGGGCGGTCGTTCGAGGCGATCCGGCTGGACTTCGCCGACCAGGACGCGGTCCTCGCCCTGGGCCGGGACCTGGCCGCCCGCACCCGGCCGGTCGACATCCTGGTGAACAACGCCGGCACGATCCGCCGCGCCCCGGCGGCCGAGCACCCCGAGGCCGACTGGAACCTGGTCCTGCAAGTCAACCTCACCGCCCAGTTCGCGCTCGCGCAGGCGGTGGGCGCGGGCATGGTCGAACGCGGACACGGGAAGATCATCTTCACCGCGTCGCTGCTGAGCTTCCAGGGCGGGATCACCGTGCCCGGCTACACCGCCGCCAAGCACGGCGTGGCCGGGCTGACCAAGGCGCTGTCCAACGAGTGGGCCGCGCGCGGCGTGAACGTCAACGCGATCGCGCCGGGATACATCGCCACCGACAACACGCAGGCGTTGCAGGACGACCCGGTGCGCAGCGCCGCGATCCTGGACCGGATCCCGGCCGGACGCTGGGGCCGGGCCGAGGACCTGGCCGGTGCCACGGTATTCCTGGCCTCTGCGGCCTCGAACTATGTCAACGGCGTCGTGCTGCCCGTCGACGGCGGATGGCTCGGACGATGACCGTCGGCTTGCCGGCTGTCGGGAACGGCCCGCGGATCATCCCGGTGATCACGCTGGAGTCGGCGGACGTGGCCGAGCCACTGGCCCAGGCTCTCGCCGCGGGCGGGATCCGGTGTGTGGAGGTCACCTTGCGCACTCCCGCGGCTGAGGATGCCCTGCGGATCATGGCCCGGCACGGCGGCCTCGTCGTCGGAGCCGGGACCGTCCTCACCCCGGAGCAGGCCGAACGCGCTGTCGCGGCCGGCGCCCGGTTCGTCGTCTCGCCCGGACTCGATGAGGGCGTCGCGGCCGGCTGCCGCGCACTGGGCGTCGAACATGTTCCCGGGATCGCCACGGCGGGCGAGCTGATGCACGCGCTCAGGCTGCGACTGTCCACGGTCAAGCTCTTCCCCGCCGAACAGCTCGGCGGCGTGAGCATGCTGAAAGCGCTCGCGGCGCCCTTCCCCCAGGTGAGCTTCATGCCCACCGGCGGGATCGGCCCGGGACAGATGCCGGCCTACCTCGCCCATCCCTCGGTCGTCGCGGTCGGCGGAAGCTGGATCACCCCCTCCGACCTCCTGGCCGGCGGCGACTTCGACGGCGTACGCCGCCTGGCCGCCGAAGCCGTGCACGCCGCGCAAGCGGTGGAACGGAGCGGACCGTGACCGTGACGCCGGCCGCCACCGGAGGGCGCCGCCCCGTCGAGGTGATCGCCCTCGGCGAGGTCATGCTGCGCTTCGACCCCGGCGAAGGGCGCATCCGCACAGCGCGGTCCTTCCAGGTCTGGGAAGGCGGCGGCGAGTACAACGTCGCCCGCGGCCTGCGCCGGTGCTTCGGCGTGCCCACCGCCGTCGTGACCGCGCTGGTGGACAACGAGATCGGGCGGCTGGTCGAAGACCTGATCCTGCAAGGCGGCGTGGACACCTCGCTCATCGGCTGGACGCCGGCCGACGGCATCGGCCGCGGCGCGCGCAACGGGATCAACTTCGTGGAGCGGGGATTCGGCCTGCGCGGTGCGCTCGGCGTGAGCGACCGGGCCAACACCGCGGTGTCCCAGCTGCGACCCGGGCAGATCGACTGGGACGCGATCTTCGCCGCCGGGCCGCGCTGGCTGCACACCGGGGGAGTGTTCGCGGCGTTGTCGGACTCGACCGCCGACGTCGCCGAGGAGGCGATGGCCGCCGCCAAGCGGCACGGCCTGACCGTTTCCTACGATCCCAACTACCGGCCGAGTCTGTGGCAGGGACGCGGCGGCTGGGAGCGGGCCCGCGAGACTGATCTGCGGCTGGCCGCGCACGCCGACGTCATCGTCGGCGCGCTCGGCCTGGCCGGCGCCGGACCTGAAGGGCCGCGCATCAGTGCGGCCGACGTCCCCGCGGCCTTCGAGGAGATCGCCGAGCTGATGCCCGGGGCCACGGTGCTGGCCACGACCCTGCGCAGGGTCGTCACCGCCGGCGTCAACGACTGGTCGTCGGCGGCCTGGTCCCGGGGGACCGGGTGCATTCAGGGCCCGGAGATGCCGGGGCTTCACGTTCTGGACCGCATCGGATCGGGTGACGGATTCGCCGCGGGTCTCATCTATGGCTTGATGAAAAGCGGTGGCTTGATCACCGGGGCCGACCTCTCTCGCGCCCTGGCCTATGGCACCGTTCACGGCGCGCTGGCCATGACCACTCCCGGCGACACCTCCATGGCCGCACTGGCTGATGTGGAGGCGCTGATGGCGACCGCCTCCAGCAGCGTCCGACGCTGAGTCTGCGGCCTTTTTCCTGAACCCGATCCCTGACTTCACAGATACTTCAGACCACACAGACCACACAGACCGCACAGGCCCCACAACCACCACAGGCCCCCAAGCTCCCACAAACACCACAGACCAGACCCCTTCGGAGTGCCCTATGCGCCGCACGACCATTCCCGGCACGACGGTCGAGCTCACGGAGCTCGGTTTCGGCGGGTCCGTCATCGGCAACCTCTACCGCGAGGTTTCCGACGACGAGGCGGCCGAGGCCGTCGTCACCGCCTGGAACGCGGGAATCCGCTATTTCGACACCGCACCGCACTACGGGCTCGGGCTGTCCGAGCGGCGGCTGGGGGCCGTGCTCAGCCAGTACCCGCGCGACCAGTACGTCGTCTCCTCCAAAGTCGGGCGCCTGCTCGTGCCCAACGAACATCGGCGAGGCCGGGACGACGACGGTTTCGCGGTCCCCGACGACCTGCGACGGCAGTGGGACTTCAGCCGGGACGGCGTGCTCCGCTCCATCGAGGCCACCCTGGAGCGCACCGGACTGGACCGGCTCGACATCGTGTACGTCCACGATCCCGACGAGCACTGGCCCGAGGCTGCCGACCAGGCGATGCCGGCCCTCGCCGAGCTTCGGGACTCCGGTGTGATCGGTGCGATCGGCGCCGGGATGAACCAGTCCTCGATGCTCGCTCGCTTCCTGCGCGAGACGCCCGCGGACGTGGTGATGCTCGCCGGGCGCTTCACGCTGCTCGACCAGTCGGCGCTGGACGACGTCCTGCCCGCGGCCGCCGAACTCGACAAGGCGGTCGTCGCGGTCGGCGTGTTCAATTCCGGGCTGTTGTCCCGCGACCGTCCTGCCGACGACGCCAAGTACGACTACCAGGACGCGCCTTCGGAGCTCGTCGCCCGGGCCCGGGCGATCGCCGAACTCTGCGAAGCACACGGAACCACCCTGCCCGCGGCGGCCATCGCGTTCCCGTTCACCCACCCCGCCGTCGTCAACGTCACGCTCGGGATGCGCACCGGTGTGCAGGCCGAGCGCAACGCCCGCCTGATCGATCAGCCGGTGCCTGCGGGTCTGTGGGCGGATCTCGCCGCACAGGGGCTGGTCAGACATCAACCATGAGGAAGCAACCATGACCTTCTGGCTGTCCCCGCCTCAACAGGGGATGTGGTTCAGCGAACAGACGGAGGACTCCCGTACGGTCCACCACCTTCCCCTGTCGGTGACGTTCGAGGGGATGCTCGACCGGGCAGCGATGGTCGCAGCCTTCGACCACGTCGTCGCCGCGCATCCGGTCCTGGCGAGCATGGTGACGGTGCAGGACGGCCGGCCGGCGTTCGAGCCGGGCCGGCCACCCCGCCTGGCGCTCGCGGACACCCGCATCGACGTCGAGGAGTTCCTCGGCCGGCCCTTCGACCCGGCGGCCGGGCCCCTGTTCCGAGCTGTCCTGATCGGTCGCTCGGCGACCCGCACTGAGCTGGTCGTCGTCGCCCATCATCTGGTCTTCGACGGCGAGTCGAAGGACCTGTTCCTGCGGGAGCTCGCCTCGGCCTACCGCACAGCGATCGCCGGCACCGGCCATATCGCGGGCACCCCCCAACCGGTGTCTTCGGCGGAACCATCGGCATCGGAAGCAGACCGGCCCGGTGCGGACGACATGCGGCAACTGGCCGAGGCGACCGCGTTCTGGCGTGACCGAACCGGGTGGGCGCCGGCCGCCCTCCCCGGATTGGCCCGCTGCGCGGAATGGGCCGGGCAGACCGGAACCGTCAATTTCACCGCCGATCTCTCTTCCGCCTCGGCGATCGGCGTCACCCGGTTCGAACTGCTGGCGGCCGCGGTGTCGGCACTGTTGACGCGGTACGGCGCCACGGGCACGGCCGTCGCCGTGCCGATGGGGATCCGCGACCCCCGCGTCGCCCCCCGCATCGGCATGTATGTCAACGAACTGCCGCTCACGGTGCTCGACGGCGGCAACAGGAGCTTGGCGGAGTACGCGCACGATGTGCGGCACGAGCTTCGTGAGATGTACCGCTTTCGAGATATCCCGCTCTCCCGTGCTGTCCCCGGCACGACTCAGCGGCCTGAGATCGCCCTGAGCTATCGCCGTCGTCGCGGCACCCTCGACTTCCCCGGCCTGTCGGTAGCGGTGGATTGGTCGGTCGATCCCGGGAGCAGCGCGTTCCCGTTATGGATCCAGGCCGTGGACGACGGAGGATCGGTACAGCTCAGCCTTCGCTACCGTGTCGACGCCATCGCCCCGGACTACGTCGCCCGCGTGGCGTCGCACTTGCGCAGCGTTCTGGCGGCGGCGCCCGCGACACCGGTGGCCGACCTCCCATTGATCGACGCTGAGGAAAGGGAGGGGCTGGAGAGAGTAAGCCATACCCGGATCGACTGGGAGACGCCGTCCCCGCTCGACGCGCTCCCGACAGACGACCGGACCGCGGTGACGTGTGGAACGGTGAGCCTGACCTACCGCGAGCTGGACGACCGGGTCGAGCGCCTGGCCGCCCGCCTGCGCGGGCGCGGTGCCGGTCCGGGAACGCTCGTGGCGATCTGCCTGCCGCGCTCCGTCGACCTGCTCGTCGCCATGCTCGGCGTCTGGCGGGCCGGCGCCGCCTATCTGCCGCTGGATCATCAGGACCCGGACGCCCGGCTCGCGTTCATCATCGAGGACGCCGCACCGGCCCTCGTTCTGACCGCCGGCGAACTGGGCCGGAACTTCGATCCGGGGCGTCTGCTGCTGCTCGACGACCAGGACCGGGACCATGGGCACCAGGAGCCGACAGCGAAGCCCGCGCCGCAGCCGACGTCCTCCGACGCCCAGCTCGCCTACGTCCTGTACACCTCCGGATCGACCGGCCGGCCCAAGGGCATCAGGGTTCTGCGGCGCGGGCTCTCCAACCTGCTCAACGCGATGCGGCACGAGCTCGGCTGCGGCCCCGACGACGTCTGGCTCGCGCAGACCGCGATCTCCTTCGACATCGCCCAACTCGAGTTCCTGCTGCCGCTGATCTGCGGGGCCCGGGTGGTCATCGCCCCGGACGGGGACGCGCGCGACGCGCGCAGTCTGGTCGAGCTGGTCCGCGCGCACGGCGTCAACCGGATGCAGGCGACGCCCACGGGATGGCGAGCGCTGCTGGAAGCGGGGTTCGACGGTCCGTCCGTCCGCGCGCTCGCCGGCGGGGAAGCGCTGCCCCCGGCCCTGGCCGCCGCGCTGCGCGACCGGGTCCTCTCCCTGCACAACGTCTACGGCCCGACCGAGACGACCATCTGGTCCACGATCAGCGAGATCGCCCCCGATCCGGTCCGGGTGACGATCGGACGGCCGCTGGCGAACACCGCGATAGCCGTGCTCGACCACCGTCGCCGCCCGGTCCCGCAGGCCATCGTCGGTGAGTTGTGGATCGGCGGGGACGGCGTCGCCGCCGGCTATCTGAACCGTCCCGACCTGACCCGTGACCGCTTCGTCGACGGCTGGTACGGGACCGGGGACCGGGTCCGGCTGGGCATCGACGGCGCGCTGGAGTACGTCGGGCGCGCCGACGACCAGGTGAAGGTGCGCGGACACCGGATCGAACCGGGAGAGGTCGAGGCGGCGCTCGTGGCGGCCGGAGCGGGCGCGGCGGCGTGCGTGGCGCGGGGCGACGCTCTGATCGCCTACGTGACCTCCGGTGACGAGGCGACGTTGCGCAAAGCCCTCGGCGAGGAGCTGCCCCGGTATCTGATCCCCACCCGGATCGTCCGGCTCGACGCACTGCCGCAGACACCGAACGGCAAAGTCGATCGCAACGCGCTCCCCGAACCACCGCCGACGCACTCCGTTGCGGCGGATGCGCGGGACGATCACGGCGGGGCTGCCGCCTCGGAGGGCGATCCGCTCGACGGCGATCCGCTCGTCCAGGCCATGTCCGCGATCTGGTGCGAGGTCTTGGAGATCGACCACGTCGGCGTCGACGACGACCTCTTCGACGACCTGGGCGGGCACTCGCTGTCGGTCACCAGGATCGCCTCGCGGTTGCAGTCCCGGCACGGCGTGAGCGTGCCGTTGGCCGCGTTCTTCGACGAGCCGACCATCGCCGGGCTCGTTCGGATAGTCAGGGATCGGCCGTGACCGCCACGCTTGTCGGCCTGCTGGCCGCCAGGGCCGCGCAGGATCCTGACGCACCGGCGATCGAGATGGCGGGCGGCGGCGTACTGACGCGCGGAGACTGGCTGCGCCGAGCCCGCGAGTTCGCCGACGGTCTGCTCGCGCGCGGCGGGGTCCCGGGCGATCGCATCGTGCTGCAGTTCGACGATCCGCAGTGGATCGAGTACGCGGTCGCCTTCCTCGGCGTGCTCACGGCCGGGTGCGTCGCGGTGCCGGTGTCCGGACGCGTGACGGCGAACCGGCTGCAGACCATCTCCGAGAGCTGCGACGCGCGCATGATCGTCCGGGCGGACGATCTCGCGGATCAGACCGTTGCCGGGCTCGAGGCCCGCGCCGCGGAACCTCTCGCTGAGCCGGACCTGGACGCGCTCGCCCAGATCCTCTACACCTCGGGGACCACCGGAACGCCGAAGGGCGTGGCCGCCACGCATCGCAACCTGGTGGCGGGGCTGCGAACCCGACCGCGACCGCTTTCGCACTCGGAGCTGTTCCTGCACTCCTTCCCGATCGGGTCCAACGCCGCGCAGACCGTGTTGTTCACCGCGGTGGTCGCCAAGCCGCCCATGCTCGTCCTCCCGCGGTTCTCCGCCGCGGCCTTCGGCGAGCTCGTCGCGTCGCGACCGGTCGGCACCGTCTTCGTCGTGCCCGCCATGGCCGGCGAGCTCGTCAACGAGAAGATCGCAGAACACTTCGACACCAGCGGCGTCGTCCTCGTCGGCTCGAC
>JABFWL010000238.1 GCA_013362315.1 Catenulispora sp.
GGCGCCTCGTGCCGGCTGCCCGAGGCCCCGGACCCGGAGGTGTTCTGGCGGCTGCTGAGCGAGGGGCGCAGCGTGGTCGGCGAGGTGCCGGCCGCCCGCTGGGACCCCGAAGCGCTCGCCGGCGCCGGCGTGCCCGAGACGCTGCGCGCCGCCGCCCGGCACGGCGCGTTCCTGGACCGCGTCGACGAGTTCGACCCGGACTTCTTCGGCGTCTCCCCGCGCGAGGCGGCGGCGATGGACCCGCAGCAGCGGCTGATGCTCGAACTGAGCTGGGAGGCGCTGGAGGACGCCGGGATCGTCCCGGACACCCTGCGCGGCAGCCGGACCGGGGTGTTCGTCGGGGTGATCGAGGACGACTACGCCAAGCTGCTGCACAGCGGCGGGCCGGGCGCGCTGACCCAGCACACGTTCACCGGGCTGAAGCGTGGCGTCATCGCCAACCGGGTCTCCTACACCCTGGGCCTGCAGGGGCCGAGCATGACGGTGGACACCGCACAGTCCTCGTCTCTGGTGGCGCTGCACCTCGCACGGGAGAGCCTGGCGCGCGGCGAGTCGGACGTGGCGCTGGTCGGCGGCGTGAACCTGAACCTGCTCGCCGAGGGCGCGCTGGACGCGGCCTGGTTCGGCGGATTGTCGCCGGACGGCCGCTGCTACACGTTCGACGCGCGGGCCAACGGGTTCGTGCGCGGCGAGGGCGGCGTGGCGCTGCTGCTGAAGCCGCTCGCGGCGGCGCTGGCCGACGGCGACCCGGTGCACTGCGTGATCCGGGGCAGCGCGGTGAACAACGACGGCGCCGGCACCGGGGACGGCGGTGGGCTGACGGTGCCCAGCGCCGAGGCGCAGGCCGCGGTGCTGCGGCAGGCGCTGCGGCGCTCCGGCGTGCGGCCGGGCGAGGTGCAGTACGTGGAGCTGCACGGCACCGGCACCCCGGTCGGGGACCCGATCGAGGCCGCCGCGCTGGGCGCGGTGTTCCGGGCCACCCGCGGCGACGACGCGCCGCTGCTGGTCGGGTCGGCGAAGACGAACGTGGGGCACCTGGAGGGCGCGGCGGGGCTGGTCGGCCTGCTGAAGGTGGCGCTGAGCCTGCGGCACCGGCGGCTGCCGGCCAGCCTGAACTTCGACACGCCCAATCCGCGGATCCCGCTGGACCGGCTGCGGCTCCGGGTGCAGCAGGAGTTCGGGCAGTGGCCGGCGACGGACCGGCCGCTGGTGGCCGGGGTCAGCTCGTTCGGGATCGGCGGGACGAACTGCCATGTGGTGGTCAGTGAGCCCCCGGCGCAGGCGGTGGAATCCGGCCGCGAGGACACCGGGGAAGGTGCGCTGCCCATAGCGCTGCCACTGTCCGGACGCACTCCGGCGGCGCTGCGCGCGCAGGCCGAGCGGCTGTGTGCGTTGCTGGCCGACCAGGACGGACTGAGCCACGGCGAGCTGAGCCAGAACGAGCTGAACCAGAATCCTGCGGTTCAGGAGCCGCCGGGCATCGCAGATGTCGGATACTCGCTCGCCACCACCCGCACCGTGTTCGAGCACCGTGCCGTGGTCCTGGGCCGCGACCGTGCCGACTGCCTGTCCGGGCTCCGGGCCCTCGCCCAGGGCGAGCCCGCCTCGCAGGTGTTGCAGGGTCGGGCCGCCGGGGACGCCAAGGTGGTCTTCGTCTTCCCGGGCCAGGGATCACAGTGGGCTGAGATGGCGCGGGCGCTGTTCGCGTCCTCGGCGGTGTTCCGGGACAGCGTGCTGGCCTGTGAGCGGGCTTTCGCGCCGTACCGGGAGTGGGCGCTGACCGACGTGCTGCTGGGCCGGCCCGGCGCGCCGGCGCTGGAGCGGGACGACGTGGTGCAGCCCGCGCTGTTCGCGGTCATGGTCTCGCTGGCCCGGCTGTGGGAGTCGGCCGGGGTGCGGCCCGACGCCGTGGCCGGACATTCACAGGGCGAGATCGCCGCCGCCTGTGTCGCCGGCGTGCTCGGGCTCGATGAGGCGGCGCGTCTGGTCGCGCTGCGCAGCAGCGCCGTGCTGGCGCTGCGCGGCAGCGGCGCGATGGCGTCCGTGCCGCTTTCGGCCGAGGAGACGCTGGCGCGCGCCGCGCGCTGGGGCGACCGGATCTCGGTGGCGGCGCTCAACGGTCCGGCCGCCACCGCGGTCGCCGGCGACCCCGAGGCGATCGAGGAGTTCCTGGCCGAGCTCACCGCGGCGGACGTCTCCGCGCGCCGGGTGGCGGTGGAGTACGCCTCGCATTCCCCGCTCGTCGAGCCGCTGCGGGACGGGCTCCTCGCCGCTTTCGGGACGGTCGAGGCGCACAACGGCGCAGTGCCGTTCTACTCCACGGTTTCCGCCGACGCGGTAGCCGGTTCCCAGCTGGACGCCGACTACTGGTACCGCAATCTGCGTGAGCCGGTCCTGCTGGAGCCCACGATCCGGCGGCTGGCCGAGACCGGGCACCGGGTGTTCGTCGAGGTGAGTCCGCATCCTGTGCTCGCCGCCGGGCTGCGCGAAACCCTCGACGCCTGCGACGCCGCCGACGGCAGCTCAGACAGCTTCGGTACTTCCGGCACCACCGGCGGCGGGTCGGCGGTCGTCGGCTCGTTGCGCCGCGACGAAGGAGGATGGGACCGGTTCCTGTCCTCGATCAGCCAGGTGCACCTGGCCGGCGGAGCCGTGGACTGGCAGGCGGTGTTCGCCGGGACCGGGGCGCGCCGGGTGCCGCTGCCGACGTATGCCTTCCAGCGGCGGCGGCACTGGATCGAGGTGCGGCGCCGGGATGTCGAGGGCGTCGGCGTGGTCGGCGTCGAGTCCGTGGCGCGCGAGGAGTCGGGGCCGGCCGCGGCGTCGGCCGCCTCGGGTCTGGCCGGGATGTCGCCTAAGGAGCGTTCGGCCCGGCTGCGCGAGCTGGTGAGCGGGTGCGTCGCGATCGTGCTGGGCCACGCCGAGCCGGAGGCGGTGGACGGTGGCCGGACGTTCAAGAGCCTCGGCTTCGACTCGTTGATGTCGGTGGAGCTGTGCGACCGGCTGCGGGCCGCGACCGGGCTGCCGCTGACCGCGACCCTGCTCTACAACCACCCGACGCCGACCGCTTTGGTGCGGCGGCTGGAGCGCGATCTGGCCGGTGGTTCCACCGCTTCCGCGGGCTCGGACCCGGCGTCGGACAGCGCATCGGGCTCGGGGGCGCGGGCGGCCGCCGAGGAGCCGATCGCGATCGTCGCGATGGCCTGCCGCTTCCCCGGCGGCGTCGACACCCCCGAGGCGCTGTGGCAGCTGCTCGCCGACGGCCGGGACGCGGTGGGCGCGTTCCCCGGCAACCGGGGCTGGGACACCGCAGGGCTCTACGATCCCGAACCCGGCAAGCCGGGACGCACCTACGCGCGCGCCGGCGGCTTCCTCTACGACGCGGACGCGTTCGACGCCGAGTTCTTCGGGATCAGCCCGCGCGAGGCGGCGGCCATGGAGCCGCAGCAGCGGCTGCTGCTGGAGACCGCGTGGGAGGCGCTGGAGCGGGCCGGGATGGACCCGCTCGCGCTGCGCGGCAGCCGCACCGGCGTGTTCGTCGGCGCGATGGCGCAGGAATACGGTCCGCGGCTGCACCAGGCGGCCGGCGGGCATGAGGGATACCTGCTCACCGGCAACGCCACCAGTGTCATCTCCGGTCGCGTGTCCTACACGCTGGGGCTGGAAGGCCCGGCGGTGACGACCGACACCGCGTGCTCCTCGTCGCTGGTGGCACTGCACCTGGCGGCGCAGGCGCTGCGCAACGGCGAGTGCGGCCTCGCCCTGGCCGGCGGGGCGACCGTGATGGCGGGCCCCGGGATGTTCGTCGAGTTCAGCCGCCAGCGCGGGCTGGCGGCGGACGGACGCTGCAAGCCGTTCTCCGCCGACGCGGACGGGACGGCGTGGGCCGAGGGCGTGGGGCTGCTGGTCCTGGAACGGCTGTCGGACGCCCGCGCCCGCGGGCACCAGGTGCTGGCGCTGGTGCGCGGCAGCGCGGTGAACCAGGACGGGGCCAGCAATGGGCTGACCGCCCCCAACGGGCCTTCGCAGGAGCGGGTCATCGGCGAGGCGCTGGCCGGTGCCCGGCTCGCCGCGGCCGACGTGGACGCGGTGGAGGCGCACGGGACCGGCACGGAGCTCGGCGACCCGATCGAAGCCGAGGCGCTGATCAAGGTCTACGGATCGGGACGCGAGCCGGAGCGGCCGTTGTGGCTGGGCTCGCTGAAGTCGAACATCGGGCACACCCAGGCGGCGGCCGGGGTCGCGGGCGTCATCAAGATGGTGATGGCGCTGCGGAACGAGGTGCTGCCCGCAACCCTGCACGCACAGCAGCCGAGCCCGCACGTGGACTGGTCGGCCGGAACGGTGGCGCTGCTCACCGAGCCGGTGGCGTGGCCGGCGGGCGAGCGGACGCGGCGCGCGGCGGTGTCCTCGTTCGGGATCTCGGGGACGAACGCGCATGTGATCGTGGAGGAGGCGGCGGCCGAGTCGGCGGAGGCGGTCGAGCCGGCCGAGCCGGTCGAACCCGCCGAGCCCGCCGAGTCGGCGGAGCCGGTCGAGTCGCTTGAGCCGGACGAGCCGGACGAGCCGGACGATCTGGTCGCAGCGGCTGACGCCGTATGCGTGCCCTGGCTGGTGTCCGCGAAGGACCCGGTCGCGCTGCGCGCGCTGGCGGACCGGTTGGTGCGGTTCCTCGCCACCGAGCCCGATGCGGATCCGCTGGAAACCGGGCGGGCGCTGGCGAACGGCCGCAGCCTGTTCGAGCATCGCGCGGTCGTGCTCGGAGCGGATCGCGCCGAGCTGGCTTCGGGCCTGGAGTCCCTGGCCGCCGGGAGGTCGGCACCGAATCTGGTGTCCGCGGTGGCCCGCGAGCCCGGCAAGACAGTGTTCGTGTTCCCCGGTCAGGGTTCGCAGTGGGCTGGTATGGCCGTGGACCTGCTGGACACCTCACCGGTGTTCGCCGAAAGCATCCAGCAGTGCGCAGCGGCACTGGCGCCGCACGTGGACTGGGACCTACTCGAAGTACTGCGCGGCGGCGAACCAGGACTGGACCGCGACGACGTGGTCCAACCCACCCTGTTCGCGATGATGGTCTCCCTGGCCCGGCTGTGGGAATCGATCGGCGTACATCCCGACGCCGTCATCGGGCACTCCCAAGGCGAGATCGCCGCCGCCCACATCGCCGGCGCCCTGTCTCTGGAAGACGCCGCCCGCATTGTCGCGGTCCGCAGCCGCCTGCTGGCCCACATCACCGACGACGGCGCCATGGGCTCCATCGCACTGCCCGCCGACCAGGTACGCGAGAAGCTGGCGGCACTCGACGGTGACTTGGGCATCGCCGCCATCAACGGACCAGCCGCCACCGTCGTCTCCGGGGACCGCAGCGCTCTGACAAGCCTGCTGGAAGAACTCGACAGCCAAGGCGTGCGCACCCGCACCATCGCCGTCCGCTACGCCTCCCACTCCCCCCACGTCGAAACCCTCCGCGACCTGCTGACCGCCGAACTCCAGGGCATCGCGCCGACCGCGTCGACCACCGCCTTCTATTCCACTGTCACCGGCGAGCAAGCAGACACCAGCACCCTGACTCCCGACTACTGGTACCGCAACCTCCGCGAGACCGTCAGCTTCGCTCCGACCGTCGATGTGCTCCTCGCCGAGGGCCACCACACCTTCGTCGAAGTCAGCCCCCACCCCATCCTCACGACCTCCATTCAGGAAGGCACGGGTCTTCAGGAAGGTACAGACCAGAACGCCCTCGCCATCGGCACCCTGCGCCGCGATGCGGAGGGTTGGCGCTCGCTGCTGTCCTCGGCGGCCGTGCTGCACGCCAACGGCGGCCACGTCGAGTGGACCGCGGTGCTCGGGACGGCTCCGGTGCGGGCGGGGAAGCTGCCCACGTATCCGTTCCAGCGCAAGTCGTACTGGCTGGAGTCGACGGTGGCCGGCGACGTCACCTCCGCCGGGCTCGACGCCAGCGCGCATCCGCTGCTCGGCGCGTCGCTGAGCCTGGCCGACGGGCAGACGACGGTGCTGACCGGCAGCCTGTCGGTCCGGAGCCGCCGGTGGCTGGCCGACCACGCGGTGGCCGGCACCGTGCTGCTGCCCGGCACCGCTTTCGTCGAGCTTGCCCGGCACGCGGCCGAGGTCGTGGGCTGCGCGGTGATCGACGAGCTGACCGTCCAGGCGCCGCTGCCGGTTCCGGCGACGGACACCGTGCAGGTACAGATCACGGTTGGCGAGGCCGACGACGCCGGACGGCGTCCGATCGCCTTCCACACCCGGCCGCAGCGGGCGTCGGCGGCCGCGGCGGAGTCCGAGGACCAGGACGGTTGGACCGACCGGCCGTGGACGCGGCACGCTTCCGGCTTCCTGAGCCCGGCGTTCGGGGACTCCGGTGTCGACACGCTGTCGTCGGCCGACGTGTGGCCGCCCGCCGGCGCCGACGCCCTGAACGTGACAGAGCTCTACGACGGCTTGGCCGAACGCGGCTACGAGTACGGCGAGGTGTTCCAGGCCGTGCGAGCGGCGTGGCGGCATGGCGACGACTTCTACGCCGAGGTCCGGCTGACGCCGGATCAGGCGGCCGAGGCCGAGCGGTTCGGCGTGCATCCGGCGGTGCTCGACGCGGTACTGCATCCGGTGGTCGGTGCGGCGGACGGGACGCCGCTGCCGTTCGTGTGGAGCGGCGTGCGGGTGCACGCGCTCGGGACGACGGCGGTCCGGGCCAAGGTGTCGCCGACCGGTGCCGACGGTGCTGTCCGCATACTGGTCACCGACGGCGAGGGGCGGCCGGTGGTGACGGTCGACTCGCTGGCGCTGCGGGCGGTCGATCCGGAACGGCTTTCCGGGGTGGAAGCCGCGCCGCTGCTTCAGGTGGCGTGGACGCCGGTGCCGGTGCCGGCCGGACGCGATCTGCCCGAATGCGTGATGCTCGGCCAGGACCAGTACCAGAACCTCGACGCATTGCGCGCTGCGCTCGACGGTGGAGCCGCCGTACCCGCAGTCGTGGCCGCTGCCGTGCGCACGACGCAGGACGACCAGCCGACAGCCGTGCGGGCCGCCCTCCTGGACGCCCTGGCCCTGGTCCAGGGCTGGCTCGCCGACGAACGGCTGGCCGACTCCCAGCTCGTGGTGGTCACCCGCGCCGCGATGGCGGTCGGCGACGCAGAGCTCGAAGACTCTGCCAACGAAAACCATGCCGGCACAGATTCTTCCGGCCACGGTCTGGCCGCCGCGTCGGTCTGGGGCTTGCTGCGCAGCGCGCAGACCGAGCACCCCGGCCGGTTCACGCTGCTCGACCTCGACGAGCGTTCGGACGCCGCTGCGGCGATCAGCGCCGCACCGACCATCGGCGAACCGCAGCTGGCAGTACGCACCGACGCGTTCTTCGCACCGCGCCTGACCCGCTGCGAGCCCGGCCAGACCGAGCCGGTGTTCACCCCGGACAGCCACGTCCTGATCACCGGCGGCACCGGAACCCTGGGCTCGCTCGTCGCCCGCCACCTCGTCACCGACCTCGGCGTCAGGAACCTGACACTCGTGTCCCGACAGGGACCCGACGCCCCCGGCGCCGACGACCTCGCCGCCGACCTCACCGCACAAGGCGCCACGGTCACCATCACCGCCTGCGATGTCGCCTCCCGCGACGCTCTCGCCACCCTGCTCGCCACCCTCCCGGCGGATCGGCCCCTGACCGGCGTCATCCACACCGCCGGCATCCTCGACGACGCCACCATCGGCGCGCTCACCGCCGAACAGATCGACAGAGTGCTGCGACCCAAGGCGGACGCGGCATGGCATCTCCATGAGCTGACCAAAGACCTGGAGCTCTCCGCGTTCGTGCTGTTCTCGTCCGCTGCGGGGCTGCTCGGCAACCCCGGCCAGGCCGACTACGCGGCGGCCAACGCCTATCTCGACGCGCTCGCGGGCCACCGCCGGGCCGCCGGCCTGCCGGCGCTGTCGCTGGCGTGGGGACTGTGGGCCCCTGCCAGCGCTCTGACCGGCGACCTGGACCAGGCCGACCATGCCCGGCTGGCCCGGGGCGGCCTGCTGCCCATCAGCGCGGAGCAGGGCATCGCACTGTTCGACGCGGCGTGCGTGTCGGGTGCGGCAGACGCGGCGGGCGCTTCGAGCCCGGCCATCACTGTGCCCGCGCTGCTCGACCTGGCCGGACTGCGCCGCCAGGCTCGCACCGCCGGAATCCCGCCGATGCTGCGCGCTCTGGTGCGCACGCCCGCGCGGCGCGCATCCGGCCCGGCCGCCGACGGCGAGCTGGACTGGCGTCGGCGCCTGACGGCGGCGGACCCGGCCGACCGGGACCGGATGCTGCTGGACCTGGTGCGCGCCGAGATGGGAACGGTGCTGGGCCGCGACACCGCCTACGACGGCGCCGCCGACCGGCCGTTCAGCAAGGTCGGCTTCGACTCCCTGACCGCTGTCGAGCTGCGCAACCGGATGGAGGCGGCGACCGGGCTGCGGTTGGCGGCCACCGTCGTGTTCGACTATCCGACTCCGGCCGCGCTGAGCGGCCACGTCCGGGACGTGCTGCTGGCTTCGAGCACCGGGACGGGAACCGGGGTGACGGTGTCCCTCGGCACGGCGTCCACGGCCCGGTCGGCTGGCTTCGGGACCGGGCTCCGGGCCGACGCCGGTGACGACCCGATCGCCATCGTCGGCATGGCGTGCCGGTATCCCGGCGGGGCCGACACCCCCGAGGCGCTGTGGCGGCTGGTGGCGTCGGGCACGGACGCGATCGGCGGCTTCCCGGCCAACCGGGGCTGGGACCTGGACCGGCTCTACCACCCGGACCCCGACCGGCCCGGCACCATCTCCACCCGGCACGGCGGGTTCCTGCACGACGCCGACCGGTTCGACGCCGCGTTCTTCGGCATGAGCCCGCGCGAAGCGGCGAGCGTGGACCCGCAGCAGCGGCTGCTGCTGGAGACCGCGTGGGAGACGCTGGAGCGGGCCGGGATCGACCCGGCCGCGCTGCGCGGCAGCCGCACCGGCGTGTTCGCCGGGGTCATGTACGACGAGTACGGGAACCGGCTGCTCGACGAGCCCACGGCCGGCTGGGAGGGCTACTTCGCGACGTCGAGCCCGAGCAGCGTCGCCTCCGGCCGGGTGGCGTACGTTCTGGGGTTGGAGGGCCCGGCGGTCAGCGTCGACACCGCGTGCTCCTCGTCGCTGGTGGCGCTGCACCTGGCCACGCAGTCGCTGCGGCGCGGCGAGTGCGATCTGGCCCTGGCCGGCGGCGTGACGGTGATGGCGACCCCGGGCATCTTCGTCGCCTTCAGCCGGCAGCGCGGGCTGGCCGCCGACGGCCGCTGCAAGTCCTTCTCCGCCGACGCCGACGGCACCGGCTGGGGCGAGGGCGCCGGGCTGGTGCTGCTGGAGCGGCTGTCCGACGCGCAGGCCAACGGGCATCCGGTACTGGCCGTGATCCGCGGCAGCGCGGTGAACCAGGACGGCGCCAGCAACGGACTGACCGCCCCGAACGGCCCGTCCCAGCAGCGGGTCATCGCCGCCGCGCTGGCCGACGCCGGCCTGCAGGCGTCCCACGTCGACGCGGTCGAAGCCCACGGCACCGGCACCAGCCTGGGCGACCCGATCGAGGCTCTGGCGCTGATCAACGCCTACGGGCGGCGGGAGCCGGAGCGGCCGTTGTGGCTGGGCTCGGTGAAGTCGAACATCGGGCACACGCAGGCCGCGGCGGGCATCGCGGGCGTCATCAAGATGGTGATGGCGCTGCGGCACGAGGTGCTGCCTCCGACGCTGCACGCGCAGCAGCCGAGCCCGCACGTGGACTGGTCTGCCGGGTCGGTGGCGCTGCTCACCGAGGCGACGCCGTGGCCGCGGAAGGGGCAGCCGCGCCGGGCCGGGATCTCGGCCTTCGGGATCTCCGGCACCAACGCCCACTTGATCATCGAGCAGGCCCCTGAGCCGGCCGACGCCATTGTGGCCGAGCAAACGCAGGATTCTGGTTCGTCGAGCGACCAGCCGAGCGAAGCGGTCCTGCCGTGGCCGGTATCTGCCAAGTCCGCCGAAGCGCTGCGCGAGCAGGCGATCCGGCTCGAGGCGTTCCTTGCCGAGGATCCGGCGGCCTCTCCGCTGGACATCTCCTACACCCTGACCACGCACCGCAGTCTGCTCGACCACCGTGCCGTGGTGCTCGGTTCGGACCGGGCCGAGTTCGCCTCCGGTCTGGCGGCGCTCGCCGCTGGCGAACCCGCGGCAAACGTGGTCACCGGCGTGGCCCGCGAGCCCGGCAAGACAGTGTTCGTGTTCCCTGGTCAGGGCTCGCAATGGGCTGGCATGGCCGTCGACCTGCTGGACACCTCACCGGTGTTCGCCGAAAGCATCCAGCAGTGCGCAGCGGCACTGGCGCCGCACGTGGACTGGGACCTACTCGAAGTACTGCGCGGCGGCGAACCAGGACTGGACCGCGACGACGTGGTCCAACCGGTGCTGTTCGCGATGATGGTCTCCCTGGCCCGGCTGTGGGAATCGATCGGCATCCGCCCCGACGCAGTTATCGGGCACTCCCAAGGCGAGATCGCCGCCGCCCACATCGCCGGAGCCCTGACTCTGCAAGACGCCGCACGCATCGTGGCGGTCCGCAGCCGCCTGCTGGCCCACATCACCGACGACGGCGCCATGGCCTCCATCGCCCT
>JABFWL010000296.1 GCA_013362315.1 Catenulispora sp.
TGCGCCGGTCAGCCGGTCTCGTTCTTGACGCGCGAGCCCATCTCCTTGATCCCGCCGTCGACCGACTTCTGCTTGGTCATCACCAGCTGGTGCTCCTCGGTGAGGATCTTGTCGATCTTCGAGGTCTTGTCGCTGACCGGCATTTCCAGCGTCACCTTGTCCGGCTTGAACGCCTTCTTCGAGCCGTCGTCGCCCGGCATCCCGGCCAGGCCGAAGTAGGTCTGCCGGGTCTCGTCGGTGAGCAGCGCCGGCACCACGCCGATGGCGGCGCAGACCTTGGCGCCCTCGGGCCCGGAGGCGAACTGCACGAACTTCTCCGCGGCGGCGGCGTGCTTGGCCTTCTTGTTCACGGCGAAGGCGGTCGGCGAGCCGAAGGTGGTGACGCCGCTGCCGCCGGGGCGCTGCGGCATCGGCGCGATCGCCCAGTCGACGTCGGTCTTGCCGGCCTTCTTGTCGGCGAGCAGCTTGGCGATGAACCAGGTGCCCATCGGCAGCATCGCGGCCTGCTTGTCCTCGAACACCGAGGCGTAGCCGGTCTTCTGCGTGGTGGCGGTGCTGAAGTCGATGGTGGCGCCGGCGTCCTGGACCGCCAGCGCGGTGGCGTACTGGTCGGCGAAGAAGGAGTAGTCGCCGCCGAGCAGGTCGCCGCCGGTCTGCGCGGCCGAGATCGCCTGCACCACCGAGCGCCAGGTGTGGTGGTAGGTGCCGTAGACCTTGCTCTGGCCGGAGCCGGTGGTCAGCGCCTTGGCCAGCTCGGCGTACTGGTCCCAGGTGAGGTTCGACGGGTACTGCTTGCCCGCCGCGTCGAACATCTTCTTGTTGTAGTACAGCACCCAGAAGTCCTGGCGGTACGGCAGCGCGAAGTACTTGCCGTCCTTCTCCTTGTAGGAGTCCAGACCGGACAGCTTGGCGCCGTCTGCGGAGGTGGCGTAGGACGTCAGGTCCCTGAGCTGGCCGCGTGTGGCGTAGCCGGCGTAGTCGATGACGTTCTTCACGGTGATGACGTCGGTGGTGTCGCCGGCCGCGAGCATCGTCGTGATCTTGGTCTCGTAGTCCGCGGCCAGGATGTCCACCGGCTTGATGGTGATGTTCGGGTTGGCCTGGTGGAAGGCGTCGAACAGGGCCTGGAACTCCGGCGTGGAGGCCAGGCTCCAGACGCTCACCGTCAGCTCGACCGGCGCGTTGTCGTCACCGGCCTTGGCCGAGCCGGAGCTCTTGCCGGAGCTGCAGGCGGCCAGCGGCGCCGCGGCCACCGCGGCGGCGGCGAGCGTGAGAAACTTCCTTCTTTCCACGGATGTTCCTTCCTCGGGGATCAGTGCTCGGTCGAGACAGCTGGCGGTGCGGGTAAGGCAGTGGTCGTGGACGCGCCGTCGGGCCAGGTGACGGTGACGGCCGGCGCGTCCGGCGGACCGAAGATCTCGGCCCGCGGGGGGTGCGGTCCGCCGTTGAGCGCGAGCGCCGCGGCATACCAGGCGCCGGCTCGAGGTTCGGCGCGCAGCCACGGGGTGGTCGTCCGCGCGCTCAGCGGGGTGGCGTCGTCGGCTTCGTATCTGCCGGATTCGGCGAAGCCCTGGAGGTTCACGAGGGTCGAGCTGTGGCCGCCGTCGGCGACCGGCCAGCCGCCGACCCGCAGCGCGACGGCGTCGTCCCAGCCGGGAGCGCCGTCGGGGGCCAGGTGCACGCAGCGCACCTCCCAGGCCCCGCGCACCAGCGACACGGTGGTGACGGTGGCCGCGTCACGGCTCGGGCCGGGGCGGCCGGAGCCGTGGTCGGGGACCGTCCGGTCGGGATCGACCCAGTGGCAGCGCGCGCGGGAGGCGAGCATCGCGGCGTCGCCGACCTGTGCTACCCGCAGCGTCCGGAATCCGGTGCGGTGTGTGGCCCGCCCCTGCGCGTCGATGAGGACGACCGACTGGTCCAGCGGTGCGTCCCAGCCTTCTTCGGAGAGCAGCGGAGCCGTCGCGGTCGAGTAGCCGAACCGGGCGTAGAGCGGCGAGTCGCCGATCGTGTCGCCCGGCAGGGCATGGTCCGTGCCGTGGTTGTAGACCCGGACTATGCCGTCGGCGCGGGTGGCGCTCAGCGCCCAGCCGGGGGCGGCGATCACGGCGAGCTGGTCGGCTTCCTCCACCGGCAGCGGCTTCTCAGGGCTCGTCCACACCGGGTGGTCGGCGGGCAGCGCCAGGCCGAGCAGCCCCTTGGCGGCCCAGTACGGAGAGCCCGGACCGGAGTAGCGCTGCGCGAGGCGGCGCCACGGGTGGTGCCAGCCGATGGTGAGCAGGTCGTCGGCGTCCGGCGCGCCGTGCTCGGCGAAGTGCTTGACGATCCCGGCCGCGGCCCGGCGCAGCAGCCCGGGGTCGGCCGCGGTGCTGTCCGCCATGGCGCCCACCCAGAACGGGGCGGCCGCCGCGAAGCGGTACGTGAGGCTGCGGCCCTGGATCAGCGGCGAGCCGTCGGCGCCGACGAGCCGCAGCGCGTCGAGCAGGAAGCGGTCCAGGTGGGCTTTGTAGGAGGGCAGGCGCCAGGCCGCGTACTCGGCGGCGCCGGCCATCCGGCTCCACAGGATCGGGTACAGGTGCAGCGCCCAGCCGCAGTAGTGGTCGTAGTTGCGTTCCTCGCCGTCGCAGTACCAGCCGTCGGCGCGGACGAACGCGTCGTGCGCCGCGAGGTCGGATTCCAGGTCCTCGCGCGACCACGGTCCGCCGACGGAGGCGAGGAACTGCTCGACCACGATCCGGAACCACACCCAGTTCGTGTTCGGATAGGTCGGATCGCCGACCACCTGCGCGAAGTAGGTGATGAGCTGTTCACGAACGCGATCGTCCAGGCGGTCCCACAGATAGGGCCGGGTGAGGTCGAGGATCAGCGCGATCGAAGCAGTCTCGACCTTGGCCTGCGGATGCTCCCGCGGGGTGACCCAGCGTTCCCGGGAGGCGGGATCGGCACCGGCGGCGAGACCGCGGGCGTACTGCTCCAGCAGGTTGAGCGGATCAGAGCCCTGCTCCCCCGCGACGCGGAAGCCGGCGAGCAGGAAGGTGCGGGCGAAGCCTTCGAGGCCGTCGACCGCGGTGCCGTAGCCGCCGGGCGCGCCGGGCGGCGTGATCAGGGATGCGGACGGGGAGGCGTGGCGGCGCGCGCCGAGGAGCATGCGGTCCGCCAGGGCGGTGAAGTCCGCGCGCGTCCAGCCGGTGTAGGAAGAAAGGCCTGGGTGGGAAGACGGGCCGGTGTAAGGGGATATGCCGGTCATGCGCTGACCGCCAATGCCTCGCGGGTGACGGCGTCCAGCGGTTCCACGCCCCGGACGTAGCGGTCGAGTTCGTCGAGCGCCTGGGAGCTCATGCGGCGGGTCTCGGTGCCCAGCGATCCGGCGATGTGCGGGGTGATCATCACGTTCGGCAGCCGGGTGAGCGGCGAGTCGGGCGGCAGCGGCTCGGGGTCGGTGACGTCGAGGATCGCGTTGAGCCGTCCGGTCCCGCACTCCCGCTCCAGCGCGGCGGTGTCGATCACCTCGCCGCGCGCGGTGTTGACGACGGTGGCGCCGTCCGGCAGCAGGGCCAGTTCGCGCGCGCCGATCGCGTGCCGGGTCTCCGGCAGGCCGGGCAGGTGCAGGGTGAGGATCTCCGAGCGCCGCAGCAGCTCCTCCAGCGGCACCAGCCGCGCGCCGGCGGCGGCCACGGCGACCGGGTCGGCGTAGGGGTCGGTGACCAACACCTCGGCGGTGTCCAGGGTCCGCAGCCGTTCCACCACCCGGCGGCCGATGCGGGAGAACCCGACGACGCCGATGGTGCGGCCGTAGTTGGACAGGTCGTCGCGGTGCCCGACGGCGTACCAGTCGGCCGGCGCGACGCGGGATTCGGCGGCGAGCACGTGCGCCTTCTTGCCGGCGAAGATGATCGCCGCGAGCGTGAACTCCGCGACCGGGGTGGCGTTCGCCTCGGCGGCGCTGGTGACCAGCAGGCCCCTGCGCCACACCGCGTCGGTGACCAGCGGCCGGACGCTGCCGGCGCAGTGCAGCACCGCGCGCAGCTTCGGGGCGGCGTCCAGGCGTTCGGCGGTGAGCTCCGGGCAGCCCCAGGAGGTCAGCAGCACCTCGGCCTCGGCGAGCCGGGTCCGCACGGCGGGGTCGTCGAGGCCGTCGGCCCAGACCGGATCGCCGAGCTCGGCGAGCTCGCTCAGCCGCCGCAGCTGGTCCGGCCCGAACTGCAGCCGGTAGCTGTCGGCCCGCATCACGAGCAGCGCCTGCGGACGACGGTGGTGCATGCGGTGAGCCTCCCCGGAAGAACCAGCGGCAAGAGAAAGATCAGTCTTCGATGACCGAGGCTTGGCACCGCCCTCGGCCGAGCAAATATGTTCGCTTCTGTTCGATCGATCGGTGGACGGGAGTCAATCGCAGGAAGAGCCGCCTTACAAGACGTCGTTACCTTGTTGTAACGCAAGACGGCTAGATCGATGATGAACGAATGTGATCGGATGATCGTGTGCGGCGATCGGATCCGGCTGCGGGGCGGGGTGCGCGAGCAGGAGAATCGAATGCGTTCCGGCGAAAAAGACCTTGGAGGCGCCACAGTGACCGAGACCGAGTCGCCCTTGCTGCCGGCCCAGCGCCGCGAGAGCGTCCTGGCCGAGCTGCGCGCCCGCGGCACGCTGCGGGTCGCGGACATCGCGCGCTCGCTCGGCGTCAGCGCGGTGACGGTCCGGCGGGACGTGGCGCAGCTGGCCGCCGACGGCGCGATCGAGCGCGTCCACGGCGGCATCCGGCTGCCCCGGGAACGGGCCGGGCAGCCGCCGGTGGCCGCCGTCGAGGACGCCGATCCGGCCGGCTCCGGCGAGGAGACCGAACGCCCGGCGGTGGGCATGGTCGTGCCCTCACTGGACTACTACTGGCCGCAGATCATCCGCGGCGCGCGCGACGCCGCGCCGGCCGCCGGGGTCCGCATCGTGCTGCGCGGCTCGTCCTACGACGACGTCGACGACGTGCGCCGGCAGACCGCGTGGCTGATCGACACCGTCGGCATCAAGGGCCTGCTGATCGCGCCGCCGACCCAGGGGCCGGCGGCCGAGGAGCTGATCGCCTGGCTGACGGCGCTGCCGGTGCCGGTGGCGTTCGTGGAGCGCCGGGCCACTGTCGGGCCGTTCGGCGAGCACGTGGAGTCGGTCGCCACCGACCACGCCTTCGGCGCCGCCCTGGCGGTCCGGCACCTGGCCGCCGAGGGCCACCGCCGGATCGGGTTCCTCGCCTCCGCGACGAGCCCGCACACCGCGGCGGTCCGCGGCGGCTGGCTGGCCACGGCCGCCGAGCTCGGCCTCGACGTCGAAGCCGCCCCGGAGGCGATCACCCCCGACTACCAGGCGCCCGGCTGGAGCGAGGAGCTGGACGCCTTCCTGGACGCGGTGCGGGCCGGCGGCACCGGCGCGGTGCTGGTGCACTCCGACCGCGAGGCGATTTCGCTGGTGGCCCGCTGCCAGGAGCGCGGGATCCGGGTGCCCGGCGACCTCGCCGTGGTCGCCTACGACGACGAGGTCGCGAGCCTGGCCGATCCGGCGCTGACCGCGGTGCGGCCGGCCAAGCCCGAGCTCGGCCGCACCGCCGTGCGGCTGCTGGCCGAGCGGATGCAGGACGGGCCGGGGCGGCCGGTGCACCGGGTGCAGATCAGCCCGCAGCTGGTGATCAGGGACTCCAGCGTTTCGCGCGGCAACAGCGTTGCGCGGGGTGATCAAACCCCTTAGACGCCCCCGGTCAGCGCCGAATGGCGGCCTCGCACGTGGAATTCCGGATCACCAGCCGCGTCGGCAGCATGATGTGGGTCCGCTCCGGATCCTCGGCACCCTGCACCAGTTCGATCAGCAGCTGCACCGCGCGCCGGCCCATCTCCCGGATCGGCTGCTCGACGGTGGTGAGCATCGGCGAGCAGCGGGAGGCCTCGGGGATGTCGTCGAATCCGACCACTGACACGTCCCGGGGCACCCGCAGGCCCATCCGGCGCGCCACGTCCATGGTGGCGATCGCCGACAGATCATTGGCGGCGAACACCGCGGTCGGCCGGTCCGGGGTGGACAGCAGGCGTTCGGCCTGTTCGGCGGCCAGCGCCGGGTCGTAGGAGCCGAGACGCACCAGGCCCTCGTCCACCGGCACTCCGGCGGCGGCCATCGCCTGGCGGAAGCCCTGCTCGCGCAGCTGGGCCGAGAGCAGATCGGGGCGGCCGGTGAGCATCGCGACCCGGCGGTGGCCCAGCCGCAGCAGGTGCTCGGTGGCCGCGCGGGCGCCGGCCAGATTGTCCGCCTCGACGGTCGGCCGGCCCTCGGGGCCGGTGTGCGGATCGACCGCGACCACCGGCGCGCCGTACTGCAGGTCGACCACGGTCGGGGTGACCAGGACCGCGCCGTCGACCAGCGTGCCGGACAGCCGCGACAGGTAGCGCCGCTCCCAGCCGACCTGGTCCTGGGCGCGGCCGCCGGCGGAGTACACCACGAGTTCGAAGCCCGAGCCGCGGACCGCGTCGCCGGCCCCCTTCAGCAGCTCGGCGCTGAAAGGTTCAAGGTCGGCCACCAGGATGCCCAGGACGTTGGTCCGGTGGTTGCGCAGGCTCTGCGCCACCAGGCTCGCCTCGTATCCGAGTTCTTCGATCACGGCCTTGACATGCGCGGTGGTGTCCGCGGACACGCCGTAGCGCTCGTTCAAAACTTTCGAGACCGTCGCCACCGAAACGCCGGCCTGCCGGGCGACGTCCCGTATGGTGACGCGGCCCCCTGAGGGATCCGTCTGCACGGTGCTAAGGATAGCGAATGCCGAAAACGGTATCGATAACGATTGACACGACGTTTCGGCGGGCGCAGACTCTGACCCGTCCGAGCCACGCGCACCACCGGCCATCCCGCTGATCAACAACTGTTGTCCAGGAGTGGATCACGATGAGCATGCGGAACACCCGGATTCCCGCGATCGCCGTAGTCGCGGCCGCCGCCCTGACCGCTGCCGCGTGCGGCAGCGGATCGTCCAGTCCCAAGAGCGCGGGGTCGAGCTCGACCTCTTCGAACGCTTCGAACTCAGCGTCCTCGAGCTCTGACAGCACCGCCCCGGCCACCATGACGTGGTGGCACAACGGCACCTCCGACCCGGTGCTGGGCCTGTGGCAGAAGACTGCCGACGCCTACCACGCCGCGCATCCCAACGTCACGATCAAGATCGACCCGATCCAGAACGAGCAGTTCCAGACCAAGGTGCCGCTGGCGCTGCAGGGTTCCAACCCGCCCACCCTCTACCAGCAGTGGGGCGGCGGCGGGGAGGCGAGCCAGCTCAGCTCCGGCAAGGTCATGGACCTCACCGCGGCGGCGTCGAGCTGGATCGGCGACCTGGGTCCGGCCGCGGCCGGCTGGCAGGTCAAGGGCAAGCAGTACGGCATCCCCTACGACCTGCACGTCGTCGGGTTCTGGTACCGCAAGGACCTGTTCACCAAGGCCGGGATCACCGCGCCGCCGACCACCCTGGACGAGCTGAACGCGGACGTCGCCAAGCTGAAGACGGCCGGCGTCACGCCGATCGCGATCGGCAGCAAGGACCGCTGGCCCGACGCGTTCTGGTGGGAGTCGTTCGCCGTCCGCGAGTGCTCGCTGGACACGCTCAAAACCCAGATACCGGCGCTGAAGCTGTCCGACGGCTGCTTCAAGAAGGCCGGCGAGGACCTGACGGCGTTCCTGGCGACCAAGCCATTCCAGAACTCCTTCCTCGGCACGCCGGCCCAGCAGGGCGCCGGCAGCTCGGCGGGCATGGTGGCCAACGGCCAGGCCGCGATGGAGCTGCAGGGCGACTGGGAGCTCGGCACGATGACGCCGCTGACCACGGACAAGAACCTGAACTCCGAACTCGGCTGGTTCCCGTTCCCGGCGATCTCCGGCGGCCAGGGCGATCCGAAGGTCGCGCTCGGCGGCGGCGACGGCTTCTCGTGCACCACCGGCGCCCCGCCGGCCTGTGCCGACTTCCTCAAGTACATCGACAGTCCTGAGGTGCAGACGCAGATCGCCGCCAAGAGCATCGGCCTGCCGGTGAATCCGGCGGCGGCCTCGGCCCTGACCGACCCCACGCTGCAGACCGCCTTCCAGTACAGCCACTCCGCCTCGTACATCCAGACCTACTTCGACATCGCGATGCCGACGAACGTCGGGCAGGCCCTGGACTCCGCGGTCGCCGACTTCTTCGCCGGCAAGGGCAGTCCGCAGACCATCGTCGACTCGGTGAGCCAGACGGCTTCGGGAAACAACAAGTGACGATGCGCCAGTCCTTGCACAGCGTCTTGCTCTGGGTCCGGCGGCCGCGTCCGAAACTGCGCCGCCGGGCCGAGCTCTTCGTGCTGTTGAGCCCGGCCACGGTGCTGTTCCTCGGATTCGTGATCGCGCCGATCGGCATCGCGGTCTACTACAGCTTCTACTCGTGGAACGGCTATGGGCCGCTGACCGACTTCATCGGCCTGAAGAACTACTCCGACGCGCTGTCCGGCACCGTCTTCCACACCGCGGTCCAGCACAACGTGGAGCTGGTCGCGTTCTCCCTGCTGCTTCAGCTCCCGCTCATCGTGGCGCTGGCGCTGCTGCTGAACCGGCGGATGCGCGGCCGCTCGGTGTTCCGGCTGGTGGTGTTCGCGCCGTACCTGCTCTCCGAGGCCACCGCCGCGATCGTCTGGACCCTGATGCTGTCCCCGGACGGCTTCGTCGACAAGATGCTGCGCTCGATCGGGCTCGGGTCGCTGATCCACGGCTGGCTCGGCGATCCCGGCATCGTGTTCTATGTGCTGTTCGTCGTGATCACGTGGAAGTACCTCGGGTTCGGCGTGATCCTGCTGCTGGCCGGACTGCAGGCGGTGCCGGCCGAGCTGCGCGAGGCGGCGGCGATCGACGGCGCCAGCTCCTGGCAGGCCACCCGGATGGTGGTGCTGCCGCTGCTCGGGCCGACCATCCGGATCTGGATCTTTCTTTCGGTGATCGGCTCGCTCCAGCTGTTCGACCTGGTGTGGATCATGACGCTGGGCGGCCCGGCACACGCCTCGACGACGATGGTCACGTACATGATCGACCACGGGTACCGCGGGAACGAGTACGGGTACGGCAGCGCGGTGTCGGTGGTGGTGTTCGTGATCTGCTTCGCGTTCGCGCTGGCTTATCAGCGTTATGTGCTGCGGCGGGACACTGATGGTGCGCTGACCAGGGCGGCGGGCTGAGATGGCGACGATGATGCAGGCGCTGGAGTCGCGCGCCGTGCAGGACAGCGGGCGTTCGCGGCGCCGTCGGGGGACGACTGTCGCGGCGTATGTGGCGGCGATCGTGGTCGCGGGGCTGATCGTGCTGCCGCTGCTGTTCGTGGTGGTGGACGGGTTCCGTACTACGGCGCAGATCAATGCTGACGCGGTCGGATGGCCGCATCCGTGGCGCTGGAGCACATATGGCGACATCCTCGGCGGTTCGGAGTTCTGGCGGTTCCTGGCGAACAGCGCGCAGGTCGCGGTGACGGCGACCGCGCTGGCGGTGATGTGCGGGGCGCTGGCGGCGTTCGCGTTGGCGCGGTACTCGTTCGCGGGGCGGGAGGCCTTGTATGGGTTCTACGTCCTGGGGCTGCTGCTGCCGCCGGCTGTGGCTGCGCTGCCGCTGCGGTTGTGGATGAAGAATCTGGGGCTGCTGGAGAATGTGTACGGGCTGGGGGTGGCTGAGGCGGCGTTCTCGCTGCCGGTGACGATTGTGATTTTGCGGCCGTTCCTGGCGGCGGTGCCGGCGGAGTTGCAGGACGCGGCGGTGATCGACGGGACGAGCCGGCTGGGGTTCTTCTGGCGGATCGTGCTGCCGTTGTCGGGGCCGGCGCTGGCTACGGTGTCGGTGCTGGCGTTTGTGACTAGCTGGAACAGTTATTTGTTGCCGCTGCTGGTTTTTGATGAGCCGCGGCATTTTACGCTGCCGTTGGGGGTGGCTACTTATCAGTCGCAGTATTCGCAGGATACTGCGAAGATTATGGCTTTCACCGCGCTGTCTATAGTGCCGGCTGTGGTTTTTTTGGCGGTCGCTGAGCGGCGGATTGTTGGCGGTCTGACTGGGGCTGTCAAGGGGTGATGGAGGGAGGGAGGAAGGGAGGGAAGGGGGTGAGTGGAGGGGGCTGAGAGTCGCTGAGAGATGGAGACGCTGAGAGACGCTGAGAGATAGAGACGATGCGTCCGAGGGGACCTCGTCGCCGAGTTTTTCGCCAGGCGGCGGCGCGGTTTGTGGGGGCACCCACCACCCATCACCCGTAGGAGCTGGCCGCGCGGTGTGCCATCCCGCGCGGCCCTTTTTCGGGTGGGCTTTTAAGAGCAAGTCAAAGGCCTGTGAAGGGCCGGTGCCTCCGGCGGGCCTCGATTCCCTCGGGGAACTGGCGCGATTCCCTAGGGTGCCTGGGTCAGTCTCTGCGCCTGCGGTTCGGTGTGGGCTTGCGGGGGCGGAGGTGGAGGCTTCGTCGTTCGGCTGGCGGTTGGAGCGGGGCGCGGCGAGGCTTCGTCGTTCGGGCGGCGGTCGGGCGGGCGGAGGCGCGGCGGCGGTGGTGCGGGGCGGGTGGACTACGTGGAAACGACTACGGCGGTGGTCTGGGTTGAGCCGTGTGGGGCTCATATCATCGATCTGCGA
>JABFWL010000274.1 GCA_013362315.1 Catenulispora sp.
ACCGCCGGGTCCAGCAGCGGGCTGAAGATGTAGATGAGCGCGCCGCGCGGCAGGACCCTGGTCGGCAGCCGGTTCAGGCCGCCGGTCTCATAGGTGAAGTCCTTGCGCAGGTCCATAACGGTCTGCGCGATTCGATAGAGATGTGTGTTGCCCGAGCCGGGGGTCAGCCACTGCACGCGTCCCGAAAGCGTGACCACGCCGATCCGGTCGTGCGCCTTCAGATACGCCTGCGCCAGCCCGGCCGCGCCGCGTACGGCCAGGTCCAGCGTGGAGCGCGGCCGCGGATCGGACGGGGCCGGCGGCTGCGGCAGGTCCGACAGCGCGTCGACGACCACCACGGCCTCCGCCGCGCGCTCGGCCTCGAAGGTGTTCACCTGCAGCTCGCGGCGGCGGGTGGTGGCGGACCAGTTGATGCGCCGCTGCCGGTCGCCGAAGACGTAGGGCCGCACCGCGATGAACTCCACGCCCTCGCCCGGGACGCGCGCCGAGTGCTCGCCGAACCGGTCCGGGAAGCGCTGCGGGACCAGCACGGTGTCGTCCGGCGCCGGCACCGGGAACGCCTCGACCTCGCCGAGGTCGGCGTGCAGCGCCGCGACCCGCAGGCCCGCGGTGTCGTAGACGTCGATCGCGACCGCGCCCAGCGACCACCGGCCCCAGCGCGGGATCAGCAGCCGCACGGTGATCACCGCGCCGGTCAGCTCCAGCGCTTCCAGCCGCACCCCGGACGGCGCCGGGGCGGAGCCGAACCCGTGGTCCTCGCGGGTGCGCGGCGGCAGGTACTCCTGCCGGGTCCAGCCGGCCGCGGCGTCGGCGGCCAGCCGGATGGTGGCGGTCAGCACCTCGCCTTCGAAGCAGCGCCGCTCGGGCACGTCGACCTCGGCCCGGATCCGGGTCGGGTGCGCGCCGCCGTGCGCGGCCAGCATCAACAGTGGTGCCGCCGCCAGCGGCACGCACCACCAGGCCCCGAACACGATCGCCGGGACCAGCGCGCAGACCGCGGCCGTCAGCAGGCGCATGGCCCGCTGCGACGGGCGCCAGCTGATCGGGGCCCGGGCCGGGGTCCGGGACTTCGCCGGGACGCCCGAGGCTCCCGGCATGGAGCGGGCCGGGGACGGTCCGCTCATCGGCGGGCCGTGGCCTGGTTCGTGTTCTGGCCCCGACTCTGGTCCTGGCCCCCGCCCGGCGTCCCGCCGGACGCCGCGCCCGCATCCTCCTGCTGCTGCCGCGGCAGCGTCCGCGGCGTCGGCGTCGCCGCCACCAGGGACGCCACCACCTCGTCCGCCGACACCCGACGCACCCACAGCTCCGGCCGCAGCGTGATCCGGTGCGCCAGCGCCGGCACGGCCACCGCCTTCACGTCCTCCGGCACCACGTAGTCGCGGCCGGACAGCACGGCGCGCGCCCGCGCCAGCTGCACCAGCGCCAGGCCGCCGCGCGGGCTGGCGCCGACCTGGATCTGCGAGTTCGCGCGGGTGGCGTTGACCAGGGCGACCACGTACTCGACCACGTCGCCGGAGACCTCCACGGACTCCAGCGAGGCGCGCATCGCCAGCAGCCCTTCGGCGTCGACGATCCGCTCCAGCTCGACCCGCTCGGCCTTGCGGTCCAGGCGGCGCAGCAGCATCGCGGCCTCGTCGGCCGGCGGCAGGTAGCCCATGCGCACCCGCAGCAGGAACCGGTCGAGCTGGGCCTCCGGCAGCGAGTAGGTGCCCTCGTACTCGATCGGGTTGTCGGTGGCCAGGACCACGAAGGCCGGATCCAGCCGGTGCGACTTGCCGTCGATCGAGACCTGGCCCTCGGCCATCGCCTCCAGCAGCGCGGCCTGCGTCTTCGGCGGCGTGCGGTTGATCTCGTCGGCCAGGAGCAGCTGGGTGAACACCGGGCCGGGCCGGAACACCATGTCGCCGTCGCGCTGGTCGTAGAACGGGGCGCCGGTGACGTCCGAGGGCAGCAGGTCCGGGGTGAACTGGATCCGGGTGAAGTCCAGGCCGAGCGCGGTGGCGAAGGACCGTGCCATCAGGGTCTTGCCGAGGCCGGGCAGGTCCTCGATCAGCACGTGGCCGCCGGCCAGCACGCCGAGCAGCACCAGTTCCAGGGCGGCGCGCTTGCCGACGACGGCCTTCTCCACCTCGTCCAGCACGGCGAGCGCCTGGCGGCAGGTCTGCTCGGGGGTCAGCTCGTCGGTCATCGGCGTCTCCTTGGTATGCCCTGCGTTTCCAGCGCTTCTTGCGTTTCCGGCGTTTCGGCGTTTCCGGCTTCGTCAACGATCCCGCCGCTCACAGCCGCTCCAGCCGTTCGATCAGCTCGGTCACGGCCCGCACCGACACCACCGGCGGCCGCCGCCAGTCCGGCTTCGCCTGCTCGGTGGTGATCAGCGCCGGGTCCACCAGCGGCCACAGGTCGGCGCCGATCAGGGCGGCCGCTGTCGTCGGGTCCCGGTACAGGTTCACGCCGTGCTGCTCGGCCAGCCGCGCGGCGGCCAGCCGGGTCAGCTCGCGGCGCAGTCCGCGCTCGTAGCCGCCGGGCTCGCGAGCGGTGCGCAGCATGGAGGCGTACCAGGCCACGCCGATGTAGTGCCGCTCCAGCACGCGCTCGCGCACGTCGTTGTCCATCCCGATGGTGCGGCCGGCCACGGTGTAATAGGCGCCGACGGCGATCGCCGCGACGCAGCCGCCGAGGGCCGCGCCCAGCCACTTCGGGCCGAGCACGAGCCAGGTGGCGCCGCTGACGGCGGCGGTCATGGTGGTCAGCGCCAGCACGACCGCCAGCCAGCGGCGGCGTTCCAGCTCCTGCTCTGTGGTGCGGGGCGGCCGT
>JABFWL010000731.1 GCA_013362315.1 Catenulispora sp.
GGCGCGGGTGTATCTGCGGATGGGCGCCGCCGGTGCGGCGGCGGCGCTGCTCGCGTACTGCGCGGCGCAGGACGTGCACCGGCTCGCCGGGGACGCGCTGCTCGGCTCGCTGCTCGCGGCGGCGGCCGGCGGCGGCGTCCTGATCGGGGTGTACGTGATGTTCGCCAAGGCGTTGCGCATCACCGAGGTGGACCTGCTGACGCGGCACGTCCGGCGGCGGATCGCCGCCATCCTCTGAAGGCCTCGCGGGGAGGTGCTGGTCCGGTGCCCATGGTGCCCATGGACGACGTGCCGTGGCCGCTCATCGCGCGGGCGGCGGAGTGGGAGCGGCTGCGGGCCGCCACGCGCGGCGGCGCGGTGATCGTCGGTGCGGCCGGGGTGGGCAAGACGCGGCTGGCGCAGGAGTTCGCCCGCACGCAACCCGCCCACCGGGCGCCGGTGGTAGTGGTCGGCTCGGCGTCGGCGTCGCGGATCCCGCTCGGCGCGATGAGCCGACTGCTGCCGAGCACGCCGCCGCAGGGCGATCGGACGCCGGTCGAGACGGCGCTGGCGGCGGTGCGCTCCGGGGAGCCGGTGCCGGACGCGATCACCGCGCTGTGGAAGGACCTCGGGGCGGCGCGCATCGACCTGGGCGCGCTGTCCGGCGAGGCGGTCGCCGACCTGGTCGCCGTGGCACTGCCCGGCCCGGATCGACGGGATCGCGCTGGGCCGGATCACCGCCGCCGTGCAGGGCAACGCCCTGATCCTCAGGGAGCTGATCGCCTCGGCGCGGGAGGTGGGCCTGCTCGCGCACGGAGCCGCGCTGGCGGGCGCAGCTGGAGGCCGTACACGGGCACATGCTGTGCTACGTCAACGGCACCGAGCGGGCGGTGGAGCTCACCGAGCGGCACCTGGCCGACCCGCATCCGGTGACCCGCGGCAACGCGCTGCTGGGCGCGGCGCTGGCCGACAACCTCACCGGCCATCTGGACCGCGCGGTCGAGCGGCTGGAGCTGGGCGTCGCGGTGCTGGCGGACAGCGGTCTGCCGGTGAGCACCAACCACGACGGGCTGCTGGGCTGGCAGGCGTGGCAGCTGTGCGACGTGCCGGACCTGGCTGCGGCCCGGGAGCGGGCGGAGACGGCCTACCGGGCCTCCGTCGGGCATCGTGCCCGGCCCGGGCAGGCGTTCGCCGGGCCGGCGTGGGCGCGGGCCGAGCTGCGCGCCGGATGCCCGGCCACGGCGCTGCGGCACGCGGCGGAGGCGCTGGTGCTGTCGCCGCGGACGGTGGAGAACCATCTGAACCGGGCTTACGCGAAGTTGGGGATCAGCGGGCGTGGGGAGTTGGGGGCGGTGCTGCCGCCGGCCGTCACCTGACCAGCGGAGGCCGACGGCGGGGCGTGGCGCCGGCGCGGGTTACCGTGAGGGAATGAGCAGGTCAGCCGCTTCCGAGGCGTTGCCGGTGATCGACCTGGCCCGGACCTACGGGTCGCCCGAGGAACGTGGCCGGATGCACGCGGACCTGCGGGCGGCCGCCACCGAGGTCGGCTTCTTCCAGCTGATCGGCCACGGCGTGACCGAGGCGCAGACGGCGGCGCTGACCGGCGCGATGCGGGCGTTCTTCGCGCTGTCGGAGGCCGACCGGATGGCGATCAGCAATCTCAACTCGCCGCATTTCCGCGGGTACACGCGAACCGGTGACGAACAGACTGCGGGTGCCCGCGACTGGCGCGACCAGTTGGATATCGGCACTGAGCTGCCGCCGCATGTACCGGGTCCGGGTGAGCCGGCGTACTGGTGGCTGCAAGGGCCGAACCTGTGGCCGCCGGCACTGCCGGAGCTGCGGACGGCGGCGCTGGAGTGGATCGATGCTCTGGCGGAGGTGTCGGCTCGGCTGCTGCACGAGTTGCTTGCCGCGATCGGCGCACCTCCTGACTTCTACGACGACGCCTTCGCCGGGCATCCGCATCTGCACTTGAAGCTCGTGCGGTATCCGGGAACGGCGCCGGATGGTGCCGGGCAGGGCGTGGGGACGCATAAGGACTACGGGTTCATCACGCTGCTGCTGCAGGACACGGTCGGCGGGTTGCAGGTGCAGCGCCCGGACGGGACGTTCCTGGATGTGCCGCCGATGCCCGGGGCGTTCGTGGTGAACCTCGGCGAGCTGCTGGAGGTGGCGACGGACGGGTATCTGAAGGCGACGAGCCATCGCGTGGTCAGCCCGCCGGGAGCGAGCGAGCGGTACTCGGTGCCGTTTTTCTACAACCCGCGGCTCGATGCGCACATCGAGCCGTTGGAGTTCCCGCATTCGCACCATGCGCCGGGCGCTACGGACGATCCGTCGAATCCGCTGTATGCGGAGTTCGGGCGGAATGAGTTGAAGGGGTATGTGCGGGCGCATCCCGAGGTGACGCGGCGGTTCCATGCGGAGCTGCTGGCGGAGTGAGCGGCGCGCTCACTCGTTCCAGCCCCCTGATTCAGCTGTCCCGGCCCAGATCCGCGAGTCCGTTCACCACGACGTATGTCAGCATCCTGGCATAACGCCCGTCCGGATCGAGGTCCGGATCGAACACCCCGACATGCGCGCCCACCGCGCCCGGCGCCAGCCCGGCCGGCAGATCGGTCAGCTGCCCCGCGGACAAACCGCCGGGGTTGGGGCGCCGATCAGATCGGAGCTGCGCAGGAGCAGCGCGATGGCAATGCAGACGCTGGGAGAAGCGGGGGAATGGGCCGCGCCCCGGCCGGTGTTGCGCTTCGGGGGATGATCGCCGCACCGCGACGTGAACCCCGGAACGAACCTGGCACGAGCCTGGCATGAACCGACATGGCCCCGGTACGCCGGCCGGCCGGAACGCCACGCACGCCACGCACGGACTGTACGGACCATGCACGGACCGCCGCGCCGGCCCGGGAGACGAGGGATCGATGAAGTACTCGCTGCTCGACGTCGCGGCCGTGGCGCCCCATGAGCATCCGGCCGACGCGCTGCACGGCGCGGTGCCGCTGGCCCGGGCCGCGGCGCGCTCCGGCTACGAGCGGGTCTGGTACGCCGAGCACCACAACATGTCCGCCATCGCCTCCGCGGCGACCAGCGTGGTGATCGCGCACGTGGCGGCGCACACCGAGGGCATCCGCCTGGGCGCCGGCGGCGTGATGCTGCCGAACCACGCGCCGCTGGTGATCGCCGAGCAGTTCGGCACGCTGGCGGCGCTGCACCCGGGCCGCATCGACCTGGGCCTGGGCCGCGCCCCCGGCACCGACCAGGCGACGCTGCGCGCGCTGCGCCGCACCCCGGACTCGGCGGACACCTTCCCGCAGGACGTGCTGGAGCTGCAGGGCTACCTCAGCGGCCAGACGCGGATCCCCGGGGTGCGCGCCACCCCCGGCGACGGCTCCAACGTGCCGCTGTACATCCTGGGCTCCTCCTTGTTCGGCGCACAGCTGGCGGCCGCGCTGGGACTGCCGTACGCGTTCGCGTCGCACTTCGCCCCCGACGCGCTGGAGGCGGCGACCGAGATCTACCGCGAGGAGTACCGGCCGAGCGAGGCGAATCCGCAGCCGTACCTGATCGTGGCGGCGAACCTGATCGCGGCGGAGACGGAGGAGGAGGCACGCGCCCAGTACCTGGCGGCGCAGCGCTGGCGGGCACAGCGGTTCCTGGTTCGCAACGGCCCGGAGCTCAGCGCTGAGGAGCTGGACGAGCTGCTGGCGACGCCCGCGGGAGACCACGTGAAGAACATGATGCGGGTGACGGCTGCGGGGACGCCCGAGAAGGTGGCGGGTTACCTCGAGCGGCTGGGGGCGCGGACCGGGGCGGATGAGGTGATGCTGGCGCCGGCTTCGCCGGTGCGGGAGGAGCGGATCCGGGCGGTGGAATTGGTGGCGGCGCCGGCGTTGCAGGCCTCGTAGGCCGCTTCGTCGGCGGGTGGAGCGGCGGCCCGCCCACTCCCGAACTTGTCAAAACCAGCATCAGACGGACCAACCGGCTGGCGCTCCGGCACCCGACCAGCCAAGGTGGAAGCCATGGCGGACCCTGGCATGCGAGACGGACGACGGCCCCGGCCCCGGCTGCTGACAGCCCTCACCCTGCTGGCAGCAGCCACCCTGCTCCCGACCGCGTGCTCCAGCGGCGGCTCGAAGTCCGCCTCTTCGAAGACCAGTACGACCCCTGCGACGACCAGCCCCGCCATGACGACGCCGAGCCCTACCACCCCCTCGCCGTCGCCCACCACCCCCACGCCCTCGCCGACCACGTCGAGCCCGGCTACCACGCCGACCACTCCCAACACCTCCAAGGCTCCCGTGCCGCCGCCGACCACTACTGGCGCTCCGTCGAATCTCACGCTGCAACAGCAGGCGGGGCAGCGGATCATCTACTCCTACCAGGGCCTGAACCCGCCGCAGCACCTCCTTGACCTGATCCGTCAGGGTCGCGCGGCCGGCGTCATCTTCTTCAGCGGCAACATCGCCAGTCGTGCCCAGATCACCGGCGTGATCACGCAGCTGCGGCAGGCGCAGCAGCAGAGTCCGGTGCACCTGCCGCTGCTGCTGATGACTGACCAGGAGGGTGGGATTGTGCGGCGGCTGCCGGGGCCGCCGGACATGTCGGCGAAGCAGATCGGGCAGAGTGCCGACCCGGTGGGGGCTGCTGGGAGTGCCGGTACTGCCGCGGGCCAGAACCTGGCCGGGGTCGGCATGAACCTGAACCTGGCCCCGGTGCTCGACGTCTCCCGCACCCCCGGCGACTTCATCGACGCCACCCAGCGGTCCTTCGGGGAGAATGCCGGTCAGGTGGCGAAGCTTGGTGCCGCGTTCATCAGTGCCCAGCAGAACACCGGGGTGGCCGCCACCGCGAAGCACTTCCCCGGGCTCGGGTCGGCTCCGGCGGGGTCGAACACCGACGAGCGGCCGGTGACGTTGACGGTGTCGCTGAACAACCTTCGCAGTGTTGACGAGCTGCCATATGGGGCCGCGATCAGCAGCGGGGTGAAGCTGGTGATGCTCTCCTGGGCGGTCTATACGAACTTGGACGCCAACCGTCCAGCGGGGATGTCGTCGACCGTTGTGCAGCAGGAGCTGCGGGGGCGGGTTGGCTTCAACGGGGTGACGATCACCGATGCGCTGGAGGCCGGGGCGTTGCAGTCCTTCGGCGGTGCGGCGAACCGCGCGTTCTCGGCCGCCGCGGCCGGTATGGACCTGCTGCTCTGCTCCTCGGGCGACCCGGCGCAGGGTGATGCCGCCGCGCAGGCGCTCGTGGATGGGGTGAACAGCGGGAAGCTCGGCCGCCCCGGCTTCGACGCGGCGCTGGGGCGGGTCAACGCTCTGCGCGGCGGCTTGAAGTAGACCAGAGGTTGAAGTAGACGAGCGGGTTCAAGTAGACACCAGATCAGAGCGCTGCCCGCTTTCCGTTCCGGCCCATCGATCGTTAGAATTTCCCGGGGGTGCATCTCACCGGGGGTCTGACGGGTCCGACAGCGTCAGCGAGGTGTCGCGGGACGACGGCGGCCAGGCTCGGAAAGTGCCCTGCGAGATCACTGGCACCATCTGGACCGCTTCGGTAGGGGACTCGACACCATGAGCACACCATCGGAAGACCGCCAGCCGGATCCGTCCCGCTCGGGATGGCCGGGCGGCGAGAACCCTCCTGGGCCGCGTCCCTCCGCGCATCCGACACCGCCGCCGATGTCGTCGCCCTACGGTGCGCCGCTCGCGAGCACCGAGAGCAACAGCGGTGACTCGGCGCAGCGTCAGCCGCTGCGTTTCCCGCATCCGCAGGAGGAGCACTCGTGGGGGCAGGGCGGCACCCCGCCGCCGTTCGTGGCGCCTGCCAACACCGGTACCGGTGGCACGGGTATGACGATCCCGCCGACCGCGCCCACCGGGCAGGAGTGGGGCCGCCGCAACGAGACCTTCTTCCTGCCGCCGCAGTTCTCGTACAACCCGGACCAGCAGCAGCCGGTCGCGCCGCCGGCGCCGCCGAAGCGGAGCCGCAAGCGCCTGATCATCGCGCTTTCCAGTGCGGTGACGGTGGTGGCCGCGGCGGTGGCCGGAGGCATCATCGTGATGTCGGGCAGCGACTCCCCGAAGCCCGCTACGACCGGCGGCCAGCTGGCGTCCGACTCGCATACCTCGGCGCCGCCGAAGACCGGTGCCACGCCGGTCTGGTCGGTGAAGCCCAGCAACCCGGATCCGGCGGCGAAGACGGTCATCGGCAGCTGGCTGGTCAACGACCACGCCGTGGTCCGTGCCGACGCCACCGGTCTGCAGGCCTACGACACCGAGACCGGCCGCGGGCTGTGGCTCTACACGGTGCCGGACGCCGGTTCGGCGATCTGCGACGCCAGCGCGTCGCCGCAGGGCAAGATCGGCGTGATCCGGTACGGCGTCAAGGACAACTGCACCACCGTCGCGGCCATCGACGCCGAGAACGGCCATGTGCTGTGGACCGCTCCGATCCCCGGCGGCACCGGGAATCCCACGATCACCGTCGGCGACGACATGGTGGCCGGGTCGGCCGGCAACGTCGTCACCGTGTGGAACATCGGCGACGGTAAGAAGCTGTGGGATGACGACCTCGGTAAGGCGAATCCGCCGTGCCGCCTGATCCAGTCGGCGGTACAGGCCACCTCCGCCGCGCTTTTGGCCGACTGCGGCAAGGGGCCGACCGTCCTGATGAAGGACGCCCATACCGGAGCAGACCACTGGCAGACCCCGCTGCCGCCGGACGGCGCCCCGAACGCGCACCACGCCTTCCTCCAGGCGGCGGCTCCGACGATCGTGCACATCGATGCCACGCCCGACGGCGCTCCGGCGATCGACCACTACTACTTCGTCGACGACAAGGGCCAGCTCCAGGCGACCATCGAAGGCACCGGTCCGTTCGGCAAGCTGGAGCCGCGGGTCGGGCCGAAGGCACACCAGCTCTCCCATCTGACGGGCAACACCTGGATCGAACCCACCGCCGCGAAGGACCCGGCCACCGGCAACGCCCCGGCCGCCGGCCTCGTCGCCTTCGACGTGACCACCGGCAAGCAGCTGTGGCAGGCGCCGCCGCTGGCGGGCGCGCCGGCCGCCGTCGTGGCCCTGAACGACGACCGGACCCTGGTGCTCGACGGCGGCACCGCCGACGGCCCGGGCGCCCGGCTCCTGGACTTCACCACGGCGAACGGGGCCGCGGCCGACCCGCCGATCAAGGATCCCCTCGGACCGGACTGGGCCGGCGCGGCCGCCGGCTACCTCGTCGGCGACCGGTTCGTGCTGGTGCCGGCGACGCCGCGCAAGGGTGCGGCGGTGGTGGCGTTCGCGCTGAAGTAGCAGCCTGTCCCTGTCTCTAACCGCTGTCTCTAAACACTGTCTCTAAACACTGTCTCTAAGCGCTCACTCCTTCACCCCGCTCCCCGGCGCCGCGGACGTGAAGTGCCGCTGCGCTATCAGAAACAGCGCGATCACCGGCACGGCGAGGACGCAGCTGCCGGCCAGGATCACGCCGTAGGGGTTGGCGGCCTTGGCGGCGTTGTTCGACACGTACTCGCCGAGGGCCACCGCCAGCGGCTGCATGTCGTGCTTCTTGGTGATCAGGAACGGCCAAAGGAACTCGTTCCAGGGGCCGATGAAGGTGATCACCGAGGCGGTGATGATCGCCGGCTTGGTCAGCGGCGCCGCGACCAGGATCAGGGTGCGCAGCTCGCTGGCGCCGTCGATGTGGGCGGCGTCGAACAGCTCGTCGGGCAGGGACACGAAGAACTGCCGGAAGATCAGGACGGCGGTGGCGTTGACCGCGAACGGCAGGATCATGCCGAGGTAGCTGTCGGCCAGCCCGTAGTCGCGGACGACCAGGATGTAGAGCGGGATCATCATCACCTGGAACGGCAGCACCAGCACCAGGATCAGCCCGGCGGACACCGTGGCCTTGCCGGGGAAGCGCAGGCGCGCCAGCGCGTAGCCGGCGGGCAGGCCGATGACGATGGTCAGCACCACGGTGCCCAGGGTGAAGACCGCCGAGTTGCTGAGCGCTCGGAGCAGTGGGATCGCCTTGTTGATGTCGCGGTAGTTGGCCAGGCCCAGGTTGCCGGGGTGGGGAATCAGGCCACTGAAGGCGCTGTCGGTCCTGAGCTGGAAGGAGCCGACGACCATGTAGTAGAGCGGGAAGATGCTCGCCAGCGCGCCGAGCATGACGAACCCGTAGGTGGTCAGGCGTTTCAGGATCCTGCTCATGCCGGTACCTCCTCCACTGTTCCGCCTCCGCGTTCGGCGGCCCGTTCCCCGGCCCGCTCCCCCGCCCGGTCCTCGCTGCGCTGGACGGCCCACTGCACGGCGCGCCCGGCGCCGGCCACCAGGAGCACGAACAACGTCAGCAGGATGCCCATGGCCGCGCCGACCCCCGGCTGTCCCTGCTCCACACCCTTCTGGTAGATCAACAACGCCGGCGACATCGAGGCCCCGTTCGGGCCGCCGCCGTTGGTGAGCAGCAAGGGCTCGGTGAACACGTTGGCGCCGACGATCAGCGCCAGCGTGGTGACCAGCACGGTGACGTTGCGGACCGCCGGGACCGTGATCGCCCGGAACTGCCGCACCACGCCGGCGCCGTCGATGCTCGCCGCCTCGTAGAGGGAGTCAGGGATCAGCAACACGCCGGCGAGATACAGCAGCACGTAGAAGCCGAGCTGCTTCCAGGTCACCTCCAACGCGATGACGACCATCGCCAGTTTGGAGTTGACCAGCCACGACGGGTTCGGCGTCCAGATGTGGTTGATCAGGCCGCTCTGGCTGAACAGGAAGTACCACACGCCGATGACGGCGATGCTCGCGGTGACGTAGGGGACGAAGAACGCCGAGCGGAAGAACGTCTTCATCCGGGTCAGCCTGGCCAGCACGGCGGCGAGCGTCAGGCCGAGCGCGACCGTCAGCGGCACGTTGATGGCCAGGAACTCCAGGATGTTCAGGAAGGACCGCCGCAGCAGCGGGTCCGACAGGGCCTCGCGGTAGTTCTTCAGGCCGATGAAGGGCTGCGAGACGCTGGCTCCGGGGGCCGCGTAGACGTAGTCCAGCAGCGAGATCCGGACGCCCTGGATGATCGGGACCGCATAGACGATCGCCAGATACACCGCGTAGGGGGCGACCAGATATAGGCCGACGATGGTGGTGGAGCGGCGCCCTCGGCGCTTGGTGCGGGCCATCGGCGTGCCCTTACTTGGCGATGTCCGAGGCGACCGTCGAGGCCGCGTCATGCAGCCACTGGGCGGTCGGCTGCTGGCCGAAGACCACCGACTTCAGGTACCCGTTGCGGAAGTCCTGCCACATGGCCACGCCGTTGGGGACGTTCGGCACCTCGACGGTGCGGGCGGCCTGCTGCGCGAACAGTGTGTACTCCGGGTGCGCACTGAAGTAGGCGGCGTAGACTGTCGCCAGGTCGGTGCGCAGCGGCATCTGGCCGGTGGCGGTCAGCAGCGCGCCGTCGTTCTCCTGGTTGGTCGCGAACTTCAGGTACTCCCACGCGGTCTTCCGGTTCTTGCACGCGCTGAAGAGCGAGACCGTCTTGGAGTCCGCGAAGGTGTGGACCTGGTCGGCGCTCATCCCGGTCGAGGTCGGCACCGGCACCGCGCCCCAGTTCACCTTGGACCCGTAGACCGCGATCGCCCACGGCCCCACGATCGCCATCGCGGCCTTCTTGTCGGCGAACGCGTCCCCGTTGTACTTCTCCTTCGGCGCCAGGCCCTTGGCGTAGACCTGGGTCCAGAAGTCGGCCACAGCCTTGCCCGCCGCGTCGTCGAAGGTGGCCTTGTTGTTCTCCACCAGCGCCTTGCCGCCGCTCTCGGCGATGTAGAGGGGGTAGAAGTCGAACCAGTTCTGGAAGAACTCGTTGGTCGGCGCTGGTGCGATCGCGTACTGGGCACCGCCGGCGCTGGTGAGCTTCTGCGCGGCGGCGAGGAAGTCCGAGTAGGTGGACAGGCTCGGGTGATCGGGGTCCAGCCCGGCCGCCTTGGCCATGTCCTTGTTGTAGAAGATCATGACCGGGTTGCTCTTCCACGGCAGCTGGTAGTACTTGCCGTCAGAGCTCTTGTACTCCGCGGCCACCGAAGCGCCGCTGCGCCCCTCGATGTAGGACACTCCGTCCGAGAAGTTGTTCAGCGGCACCAGCCCGCCCTGCTTCACCCACCCCGAGATGGCCGACGGGGAGCCGTTGAAGATCAGGCACGGCGCGTTGCCCGCCGCGATCGCCGCGGTGACGACCTCCTCCGAACTCGGCCCGGCCGGGATCTCCTCCCCGGTGACCTGCTGGTCCGGATGCGCCTTGTTCCAGGCCGCCACCGTGGCCTTCCCCCACGTGACCTCCTGCGCGTTGTTCGAGTACCAGATCTTGATCGCCCCGGTCTTCGTGTCCCCACCGCCGCCCCCACCGGAGCTGCACCCCGCCGCTGCCGCAAGCAGGGCGGTACAGGCCAGCGCCGCGACGGCGGCAGTGGAGGTGCGCTTTTTCGCCATGGCTGATCCTCTCTAACCGGTGGTAAGGGGTACAAGGGCACCCTTCCCCGGCGGGAGGTGAATCAATACTCGATGTTGGTCACTTGGGGCACAGGTGTATCAGGAGGCGCAGAAGGCACGTTCGGGTTGGGTGGGGG
>JABFWL010000488.1 GCA_013362315.1 Catenulispora sp.
GTGGTCGCACGCGCCGGCCGCGCGGCAGCAGCCGAGCGAGCCGGCCGGGCCGCCACGCGGGACCGCGACGCGGCCTGCGTGGTCCGCGACTGCATGGTCCGCGACTGCATGGTCCGCGACTGGGTGGTCCGCGACTGCACGGTCCGCTTCGGCGCAGCCACCTTCCGGGTCGGCTTCTTGACCAGCTTCTTGAGCGGCACACGCTTGGCCGTGCTCTTCGCCGTGCGCTTGGCCGGTGTGCGCTTGACGGTGCTCTTGGCCGGCGTGCGCTTGACGGCACTCGCCGCCGACGTGCGCCTGGCCGTCGTCGCCGACACCCGCTTGGCCGCGGGCTTCTTGGCCGCCGCCGTCACAGTGGTGCGCCGCTTGGCCGCGGGTTTTCGCGCCGCCGCCGTGACCGTAGCCCGGCGCTTGGCAGGCGTCCGCTTCGCCGCGGCACGGCGCATCCCGGCCTGCTCGGTCGCATCCTCGATCGACCGCACCGCGGTCTGGACCGACCTGATCGCGTTCATCGCCGTGCGCTTGCTGGCGTACCCGATGGACTTGGCGATCGCCGCACCGTTCCCGGCGATCATCTCGAAGCTGTACTTCCCTCCGCGTTTACGAAGGACAAATTTCGTAGGCATCTCGGCCTCCTAGCTGACGGAGCCGGCTTGTTTACCGAACGTGATCCGTCAATTCACGGTCACATTCCTCCGGCCTCCGCGCATCAAATCGGCGCCCCGATCCCGTTCCCAAAACAGCCGCCGACCGAATCCAGCCGCCCGAAAAACCCGACGCGCCCGCGACGCCATCGGAGGACGCAACCGGATTCCCTTACGCCACAACGGATTCCGACGGTCCATAAGCACCCTGATTAAACTCAGGCGGCCCAAGTGGTCCGTTTTTTCGGTCGACGACTTCGTCTTCAGCAGCCGTACCACCAGTGGAGTATTCCGACCGGACACGCCTTGACATCAAGAGTCAGGAAAGTCCCGAAAAGGTCGATCGCCGGCCGCCTCGCGGTCAGGCGCGCGGCCCAGTCAGCCGCAGCAAGCCCCTGCGAACCCCGCGATGAGACTGCGCTTCAAGGCATCTCAGGACACCGCACCGGCATGCTGGAGCTCTGCTCCACCTTCGCGCACGCTCGAAAAAGATGGGAACCACGCTCAGCCGCTGCGCTGATCGGGTGACGCATATCGCCATACAGCCTGAGTTATCCACAGCCTCCCGAATCGTTCTTGCTGCCAGCCGGGCCCGGCTCGGACAGTTGATCCATGAAACACGCTCAGCTTGGTGCACTCACCGCCGTGGACGGCGCCGCACGCCACTCGGCGCGCGAGGCCGACGTGCCGCCGCCACAGCCGTTCGCCTACCTCGGCACGCCGAACGCCGAGCTGTACGCGGCGATCCTCAGCGTGTTCGCGCTGGCTAAGCAGCGCTTCACCGTCCATGTGCGGCCCGAGGACGTCCTGGCCGACTGGCCGCGTGAAGCCGATCAAGCCGACCGCACTAGCCCACCCGGCCAGCTCCCCCACGCCGCGCTCCTTCCCGACGCGGAGGCGCTCGTCCAGGCGCTCGACAAGCTCGTCGAGTGGGGCAACCTGCGCTCGGACGCCGACACCGGGCGGGTGACCACGGTCGAGGATTTCCACCGCGCCCGGAAGATCTACCGGCTGACCCGGCATGGCCAGGCCGCCCTGACCGCGATCGATCACTATGAGCAAGCCCTCGGCCGGCGTGGCCGCCTGCAGACGGTGGCCCTGGCCGACATCGCCGAGCAGCTGACCGCGCTCCTGGTCCACGCCGAAGCCTCGGCGCCGACCCGACGTCTGCCGCCACCGCCGTTTGCCGGAGCGCCACCCGTCGCGGCGCCACCCGCGGCGGCGCCGATGGACCATGCCGCTGTCGGCCTGCTGCTGTTCGCGCTCACCGAGCGGTTCACCGGCCTCGCCGACAACGCTGAAGCGTTCATGTCCTCGCTGCGCCGCGCCGTGGACTTCCACGACGGCGACGAGGAGGCGTTCCTGGCCTACAAGGACCGGTTGATCGAGTACATCGACAAGTTCATCGCCGACCTCGCCAATCGAGGTGCGCAGATCGCCGGTCTGATCGAGCGGATCGAGACGACGGGTATGGGACGGATCCTGGCTGCCGTGGCACGCCGGGACGCGGTGGACGCGGTTCCCGACCGTGATGCGGATACCGGCGCCCCCGACCGCTACGCCGCGGCCGTCCACGCCGCGAGCCGGGACTGGGAGAACCGCTGGCGCGGGCTGCGCGAGTGGTTCGTCAGCACCGGCAGCCGGCGTCCGTCGCAGTCCCGTCTGCTGCGCAACGCCGCGGTCAGCGGCATCACGAACCTGGTGAACACCGTGGCCGCGCTCAACGAACGCCGCGGCGGGCGGTCTGACCGGTCAGCCGACCTGCGCGCCCTGGCCCGCTTCTTCGCCCAGGCTCCGGACGATGCCGCCGCGCATCGCCTGTGGCGGACGGCTTTCGCGCTGACCCCGGCCCGCCACTTGACCGTCGACGCTCGAACCGAGGACAGGTGGGCGGCGGCCGAGTATCCGCCGGGTACCCCCTGGGCGGATGCCGAGCCGCTGCTGATCAGCCCCCGGCTGCGCGAGACCGGCTCCTACGAGCGCCGCGGCGGCCCGAATCAGGCGATCGACCGGGGCGTCGGCCGCAGGCTGCTGTCGACCAGAGCGGAGCGGGAGGCTGCTGAGCTCGCCGGGGTTCGCCGCGGGCTGGCCACCGACGGACCCGTGCTGTTGTCGGAGTTGGCCGGGCCGGACGGCCTCGACCCCGGAAGGTTCCGGCTCTTGTTGTCAGTTCTCGGCGACGCGCTGGCCGCACGTCGCCCCGGCACCGCCCCGACCACTGTCACGACCGTCACCAGCGGCGATGGCTCGATGGAGATCCGCCTCGGGCTCGTCGCCGGTGACCGGATCATCACCGTGCCCACCACGAACGGCGTCCTGTCCGGCCCAGAACATGTCGTAGACATCGTGGATCTCACCGCACGCGAGCACGGAGCGGCGGCACGATGACCACGACGACACTCGCGCCGCCACCGCCACCGCCACCGCCACCAGCACCAGCACCAGCACCAGCGCTGGCACCGGCCACGGCAACGGCACCCAGACCGGCACCAAGACTGGCGCCCACACCCCCACCAACACCCGACCACGACCTCGAACGCCGCCGCGCGGCCCGCGCCCTACTGGCCCGGCCCTTGCTCACCGCGCGCGACGACGACTTCCGCCTGGTCCGCAGGCACGTCGCCGAGTTGGCGGGCTGGTTCGCCGACCAGGCCGGCTGGCGGCTGACCGTGGACGCCGGGACGGCACGGCTGCTCAAGAAGCCGGCCGCACTGGACGATGCGACTCGGCCGGCCCGCGCCCCGAAGACCAAGGTCCCGTTCACCCGCCGTCGCTACGTTCTACTGTGCCTCGCCCTGGCCGTGTTGGAGCGTTCGGATTCGCAGATCACGCTCGGCCGGCTTGCCGAAGGCGTGCTGACCGGCGCGACCGATCCGGCACTGGCGCAGGCCGGAATCACGTTCGGCATGGCCCGCCGTGAGGAGCGCGCGGACCTGGTGGCCGTAGTCAGACTTCTGCTGTCCTGGGACGTGCTGACCCGAGTGCAGGGCGACGAAGACGCCTTCGTCGCCGACGGCGGCAACGACGTGCTCTACGACCTCGACCGCCGGGTCAGCGGCGGCTTGCTCGCCACCTCCCGCGGCGCGTCCACGGTGACCGCGACCTCCTTCACCGAACGCCTGGCCGTGCTGGCCGCCGAACCGCTACCGGAGACGGAGGACCTGCGCCTGCGTTCCCTGCGACACGCGATGACTCGCCGTCTGCTGGACGACCCGGTCGTCTACTACGCCGAGCTGACCGAAGCCGAACGCGCCTACCTGGTGAGCCAGCGGGTCGGCATCACCCGCCGCATCGCCGAGTTCACCGGCCTGGTCCCGGAGCTGCGCGCCGAGGGCATCGCCATGGCCGACCCCGATGACACGCTCACCGACGTCCACCTGCCCGAGCCGGGTACCGACGGCCACGTCACGCTGCTGATCGCGACCATGATCGCCACCGACGGCATCGCGCCTACCGTGCGGGATCTCACCCGCTTCGTCCAAACACAGGCCAAGGTGCACGCCTCGCACTGGCGGAAGACCGCGACCGCTCCAGGCGCCGCCGCAGACCTCGCCGAGCAGGCCGTCACCACGCTTGAGGCACTGAAGCTCGTTGTCCGCATCCCGGACGACCACGGCCAGACCCGGATCCACCCGCGGTCGGCGCTAATGCGTTTCGCTGTGGCCGAACCCACCATCAAGAAGGCCTGAGCATGTCCGTGACCGTCCCGACGACGCTTGCGGCGCCTGAGCTCCCAGTGCCCGGCCGTGACCGTTGGCAGCCACTGCGTGCGGGCCTGATCGACGTGTTCTACTACGACGCCGAGGAGTTCCGGTTCCACGACGGCCGGCTGCTGCTGCGCGGCAACAACGGCACCGGCAAGTCCAAGGTCCTGGCGCTCACGCTGCCGTTCCTGCTGGATGGCGAACTCATCCCGTCCCGAGTCGAACCCGACGGGGACCGCGCCAAGCGCATGGAGTGGAATCTCCTGCTCGGCGACAAGCATCCGCACGACGAACGTCTGGGTTACACCTGGCTGGAATTCGGCCGTGTCGGAGATGACGGCATCGCGCACTACCGCACGGTCGGCTGCGGCCTGAAGGCGGTCCGGGGCCGGGGCATCGCCGACCACTGGTTCTTCGTCACTGACCGGCGCGTCGGACCGGATCTGCCGTTACGCAACGAACACCGCGTCTCGTACTCCCGCAAGATGCTCGAGGAGAAGATCGGCACGCACGCAGTTTTCACCACCGCGAAGGCCTACCGGCGCGCGGTCGACGAAGCGCTGTTCGGCCTCGGGACCGGTCGTTATGAGGCTCTGGTCGCCTTGCTGATCCAGCTGCGGCAGCCGCAGTTGTCGAGGAAACCGGACGAGAGACTGCTGTCGAACGCACTCACGGAGGCGCTGCCACCGCTGGCGGACGGTCTCATCGGCGAGATCGCCGAGGCTTTCCGCGGCTTGCAGGACGAACGCGACGCCTTGGCCGCACTGACCGAGGCTCAGCGTACCGCTTCGGCGTTTTTGGCCCATTACCGCCGCTACAGCCGGGTCGCGACCAAGCGCACGGCTGCCGGGGTGCGACAGGCACAGAGCAGGTACGAGCAGTTGGGCCGCGACGTCGGGGCAGCGACCGCATTACGGGACCGGGCGCATACCACCGTCACCGCCGCCGAGGAGGAACTGGCCCGACTCGACGAGCAGAAGGCTCTGCTCAGCGCGCAGAAGGATGCTCTGAACCGCGATCCCGCGATGGACGCCGCCCGCGAGGTCGAGCGGCTGGCGCAATCCGCCAAGGCGCTGGCCGGCGTGGCTGACAGTCGTCAGAAAGACCGGCATCGAGCCTTGCAGGACACCCAGAAGTGGTCGGCGCGCGCCGAGCAGGAACGCGCCGACGCCGACGCCGACATTGCCGCTGTCGAGGATCTGTACCAGGTGGCGGGCAGCGCGGCCGAGGCTGCCGGTATCGATCACACCGCAGTCCGTGCCGCGCTCGCGGCAGCCGAGACTGCCGCGGAAGAGGTCGCGGCACCGGCCCGGACGGCCGCAGACTCGCTGATCCGCAATCGGCGGCAGGCGATCAGTGGCCTTCGCGACCTGCACAACACCGCCGAGGCCACTGCGCGCGCGCTCGGAGCCGCGCGGGCGGCTGCCGAGGTGGCTGCGGGCGAGGCGACCGCTGCCGCCGAACGCGCATCGGCCGCAGCCGACGCCGTGGTGCACGACGGCCAGTCCCTGGTGGTCGCGTGGGAGTCATGGAGCGCCGGGTGCGCCGAGATCGTCGTGCCCGTCCGGGATGCGGCGCTGTCCGAACTCGAGCTGTGGATCACGACCGTCGAAGGACCGAATCCGATGGCGCGCCGAGCCGAGATGGCCGCCAGGCGGCATGAGGCGCAGCTGAATCGCCGCGTCGCGGACATCGACAGCCGCCGAAAGCGGGTCGAGGCGCAGCGGGCGGCACTCAGCGAGGAGATCATTCGGCTGGAACGAGGACATCACGACGCTCCACCGATTCCCCACCCCCGCGACCCGCAGATCCGCGGTAATCGGCCCGGTGCGCCGTTGTGGAAGGTAGTGGACTTCCATGAGCAGGTCTCCAGTGCCGACCGAGCCGGGATTGAAGCTGCGCTCGAAGCGGCAGGGCTCTTGGACGCCTGGATCGCCCCGGACGGCCGGCTGCTCGACGCCGTCGGCGACACCGTTGTGGCGCCGATGGGAGCCGCGCCGGACGTAGGCCTGGGCGCCGCCCTGCGCCCCGCGATCGACGCGGGCGATCCACAGGCCGCCGCACTGTCCGAGGCGGTTGTCGCCTCGGTTTTGGCGGGGATCGGCGTTGTCGCGAGCAGAACCGCCGAGCCGAGCGGTCACACCTGGGTCGGCGCCGACGGGCGCTTCCGTCTCGGTGCGCTGCGCGGCGCCTGGCACAAGGGATCGGCTCGCCACATCGGGGCGGGTGCCCGCGAGGCCGCGCGGCGGGCACGCCTGGTCGAGCTCGAAGACCGGGCCGCGCGGCTTGACGCGGATATCAGTGTGCTGGCCGGCGAGTCGAACACGATCTCTCGGCGGCTGGGCACCGTCGCCAACGAACTCCTCGCTCAGCCGTCCGACGCCATGCTCCGCGACTCCCATGTCCGCTCAGCGGAGCACCTTGAGGCGGCTCGGACCGCCGCCACTCGATGTGCGGAAGCTACGGCAGCCGCCGAAGTCGCCAGCCGGGTCGCCGACGAGGCTGCCGCATCCCTCCTCGCCTTCGCCGAGGACACCCGCCTCCCGCATGAGGCGGCAGCGCTGGACGCCGTCGTCGAGGCCCTGAACGACTACCGGAACGCCCTTTGCGAGCTGTGGCCCGCACTGACGGCGGCGCGGCGTTCCACCGCGCGTGCCGCCGGGGCCGAGAACGAACACCGGCTGGCCACCGCGCGTCTGACCGAGGCCGAGGCGGCGGAAGTCGCAGCCCGGCACGCCGCCGAAGCGGCCGCCGAGGAGCACCGCACTGTGCGCGCGATGTCCGGCGCGGCGGTGGAAGAGCTCTACCACCGTCTCTTCGAGGCGCGCACCGCGCTCACAGCGGTGGAGGCCGCCGCGTCGTCCGCCGGTTCACGGCGCGAGCAGGCGCTCAAGGAGCGCGAACGCGCCGAGGGCCGTCTTCAGCAGCTGCAAGACACCATCGCCGAGGCGATCGCCGTCCGCGAAGAGGCCATCGCCGCGCTGCGCCGGCTCACCGCCGCCGGGCTGCTCACCGTCGCCCTGCCGGAGCTGGAGCATCCCGACCCGGCTGAGCCTTGGGTCCCGGCCCCGGCCGTGGCCCTCGCCCGCTCCGCCGATGCCGCATTGTCAGCCCTCGACGACAGCGACAGCGCCTGGGAACGCGTCCAGCAGCACGTCTCCCGCGAGCAACAGGAACTGTCCGGAGCCCTGGCCCGCCACGGCCACCAGGCCGCCATGGTCCTTTCGCAGGACGGCTTGATGGTGGTGGAGGTCCTGTTCGCCGGGCGCGTGCAGGACGTGCCGTCGTTGGCCGCCGCCTTGGACACGGAGGTGGCTCAGCGCGGCCGTCTGCTGTCGGCCAAGGAGCGGGAACTGCTCGAGAACCACCTGGTCGGCGAGGTCGCCGGGGCCCTGCAGGAGTTGCTCACCGAGGCTGAGAGCACCGTGGCCGCCATGAACCGGGACCTGGAGTCCCGTCCCACGTCCACCGGCATGGCGCTACGCCTGGTCTGGCGCACTTCCAAGAGCGCACCCGAGGGGCTGCAAGCAGTCCGGGCCCGCCTGCTCCGCAAGGCGGTGGATGCCTGGAGCCCGGCCGACCGCGCCGCAGTAGGCGACTTCCTCCAGCGCCGCATCGCCGACGACCGCGCCGCCAACCCGGCCGACACCTGGCACGACCAACTGGCCCGCGCCCTCGACTACCGCGCCTGGCACACCTTCACCATCGAGCGCCGCACCGACGGCGCCTGGACCTCCGCCACCGGCCCCGCCTCCGGCGGCGAACGCGTCCTGGCCGCCTCAGTACCCCTGTTCGCCGCAGCATCCGCGCACTACTCCTCCGGCCACCCGCACGCCCCCCGCCTGATCGCCCTCGACGAGGCCTTCGCCGGCGTCGACGACGACTCCCGCGCCAAGTGCCTCGGCCTCCTGGCAGCCTTCGACCTGGACGTCATCATGACCTCCGAACGCGAATGGGCCTGCTACCCCACCGTCCCCGCCATCGCCATCGCGCAACTCACCCGCCACGAAGGCGTCGACGCCATCCTCGTCACCCCCTGGCGCTGGAACGGACTCAACCGCGCCAGCACACCCCGTCCTGACCCATACCTGCCACCCCGCCTTCCCACCGGCACCACCCCGCCGTCCGCCGAACCCGACCCGACTTTGTTCGATGCGTGACCAGCACGAAAGTCCTGCTAACCACAGGGATGGTCGGAACCAACCTCTAGTCGACCGATCTCGAGACTCAGGCATTCCTGCGGACCCTGGTCCACCCCTGACATCGGAGCTACACCCGGATTCCTCGCGTTCCTCCAGAAGTGGGCCGCCCGACACGGTCGGCCCGCCACCTTCTCCGATGGCGGGCCCTCATCGTCAGCTGCCTCTGTCTAGGGAAGGAAAGGCGCCTTGCGATTCACAAAGGAGGACCGCAGCCCGGGAACACCCGCAGCGTCGCCGATGGCGAACGCCGCGCCGTCCGGCACCACGTCGGTTCCGCCGAACGCCAGGACTTCGTCGAGACTCCCGGCGTGTGCCGCCGCGTAGTCGCCTTCGACGGCTGGCAGGTGCGATCCGTCGGCGAGCAGCAGCGGAGCGCCGTGGGCTCCGAGCACCGCGCCCCCGGCGAGGGCGTCGGGCCAGTTCGTTCCGATGGCCAGGCCGACGGTGTGTGGTGCGGTCGGGCCGGTGAAGAACGTTCCGGCCACCGCCGCGGCCGTGGCGAAGCGGTCCGGTCCGGCGACGGTGGTGACGCGGTCGGCCGGGAACGCCGTCCGCAGCGCCGCCACACCTTGGTCGCCGACGCCGAACAGGCCGGTCGTCGCCGCGGTGCGGGACGCCAGGTAGGCGGCGGTCGACGATGGCAGGGTCCGGTCGTCGGACAGCAGGACGACGGAGTTCTTGCCGGTTCCCGCCGCCGCGCCCGCGGCGAGGGCGTCGGGGAAGTTGTTCCCGGTGGCGACGAGGATCCGGTCCGGGCTCGGCGTGATCGCCGCCGCGATGGCGACGGCGGTCGCGTAGCGGTCGGGGCCGGCGAGGCGGCGCGTGGTGAATCCGAGGGCTGCGACGCGGGCTTCGACGGCCGGGGACATCACGTCCGGTCCGCCGAGGAGTGTGACCTGGGAACCGGGCTTCAGGACGCGCTTGAGTTCGGCCTCGACGCGCGGGTCGAGGCCGCCGGTCGCGGTGAGGAGCAGCGGCGCGTTCGTGTGCGCGGCCAGGGCGCTGCCGGCCAGCGCGTCGGCGAAGGAGTCGGCGCGGGTCAGGACCGCGCCGCCAGCCTGGCGTGCGCCGGCGCCGACGTTGTCGTAGCCGAGTTGCGAGGTGGCGACCGCCGTGTCGATGCGGTCGTCGCCGCCGACGCGGTCGATCGTGATGCGGCGGAGCGGTTGCCAGGATGGCTCATCACCCGCCGCACCGGGCAGGTCCGTGATCGTCCCCGAGTTGACGTCGACAGTCTGCAGGTGAGTGGCGACGTTCGGCGGCGAGACCTGGTAGAGGAGTTTGAATCCGTTGGGGGACCACACGGGGTCCTCGCCGAAGCCGGTCCCCGGGATGAAGGTCTCGGGGCCGCCGGCCGTGGGCTTGTCGCAGATGCCCTTGCCCGCGATGATCACTTGGCAGCCGTAGGCGAGCAGCGTGCCGAGCGGATTGTAGGAGGGGTTCCTGCCGTTGGCGGCGAACAGGGCGACAGCGCCGTTCGCCCTGCGGACGTAGACGCCCGGAGCCGGACCGTCGGTGCGCATGAACGCGACGTCGCCGTTCGGCGCGACATCCGGTGCGCTGTCGATGAACCCCGTCGGGGTGGGAGCCAGTGGTGACGTGCCGCCGCTTCCGTCGGCGAACGTCGAGAAGATCTGCGCCGTGGCTGGGTTGCGGCCGAATCGCGTGAAGAAGACCTTGGTGCCGTCCGGTGACCACGCCGGGTCGCCGTCGGCCGTCAGCGACGCAGGTGTGGTGAGGCGCACGAGGTGGGTCCCGTCCGCGTTACCGGTCCACAAGCCGAACGGGCTGTTGTTCTCGACGAAGGCGATGCGGCTGCCGTCCGGCGAGTAGACCGCCTGGTGCAGGGACGGCGGCACCGACATGCCCGGACCGATCGGATCGAGCAGGTGTTGGCCGCTGCCGTCCGGCTTGGCGACGGTGATGCGCTCCACGCCGTTGACGACCGTGGTGAAGGCGATCGTTCCGTTGTCGCCTTGGAAGGTGGCGTGGGCGGGGGTCGCGATGCCTACCGACGCCGTCGTCGCCGCGAGAGTGACGCAGGCGGTGGCGGCGAACGTCCGCGTCCTGGCGTTCCGGTGTATACGAGCTCTGTGTCGCTTGTTCGGCGTGTTCACGGCAGGTCTGCTCCATCTGCGAGGTTGAGGATTGCACGGGTCATACGCAGCCGGTCGGCCCAGAGGTCGATCAGCTCGTCGGTGGGCGGTCCGGCCAGCGTTTCCAGCGGGATCGCGCTGAATCCCGAGCGCAGGACCAGACCGGACAGGTAGCCGCCGCGGATCTCGTCGATCGTCGCGGTGTGCCCTTCGGCGGCCAGGCCTTCGGCGTGCGCGGTGAGGATGTGTGCGGAGATCTCCGCCAGTCGGTCGGCCGGCAGCATGCCCGCGTGGCAGCGCCCGACCAGGAGTTGGCCCAGATCGTGGCCGACCGGCAGCGGGCTGTCCAAGCCGAAGTCGATGGCGACGAAGCTGTCCGGATCGTCGGCGGGCACCAGCAGGTTCTGCGGACTGGCGTCGCCGTGGGCGTAGGTCATCGGGAGGGTGTCGGCGTAGGCCAGCAGCTTGTCGATCCGGATCGTCCACGCGCGCAGGTCGGCGACCAGGTCAGGGTCCCGGACGAGGTCCGACGCGGCCGCGACGATCGGGTGCGTCCACAGCTCGTCGCCGGCGATGGCCGGGAGGAACAGGTTCCTGATCCGTCCCTCGATCAGGTAGCGCAGGACGGTGTTGGGTCCCGTGAACCTCGCGGCCGTGCCGAGGATCGGAGCCACCCGGCCGAATCGCCGTCGTGCGGACATCCGGCCCAGCAGGTGCGCGGCTCGGGCGAACCTGGCCGTGCCCCAGTGCAGGTCATCCGGCTGGGCCACGTCCTCCAGCCACATCGCGGCCCGGCCCGGCCCGAGCTCGTGCACGGCGTACATAGCCGGCAGCCGCAGCCCGGCCGGCAGCTGTTCGCGGAGCGGGCCGCTGTAGGCCGCGATCTCCAGGCGCCACGGGAAGCCGTCCAGGAAGTCGGCGTGCAGGTGCGGCGGCACGAGAGCGAGCTGCGGCCAGTGTTCCGCGGATCGCAGTTCCTTGACGAACAGGCGCGCCTCGACGCCGGTCCCGTCGGGGGCGCTCAACTCCAGGCGGGCCCGAACGAGCGCTTCGGTGGCGACGGTCTGCGCGGGATAGTCCACCGCCGTGTACGCCACGGATCGCAGCGTCAGATCGTCCCGCCCGGTGGCGGCACGTCCGATGACCGTCAGTTCCGCGGCGGTCGGCGCGGCCCGTCCGATGTGCTCAGCGCCCTGCACGGTGAGCACCGGCGTGGACTCCATAGCTTCACTCCATTCATCATAGTGCCACTATGATTCATAGAGTGATACCGTGACGACGTGGCTGTCAAGAGAGAAGGACCGACGCACCGGGAACGCCAGGCGCTCGCCACCAAGCAACAGATCGCCGAGGCCGGCCGCAGGCTGTTCGCCGAACGCGGCTACGTCGCGACCACCATCACGGCGATCAGCGAAGCGGCGGACATCCCCGTTCCGACGATCTACTCGGCCTTCGGCAGCAAAGCCGCGATCCTGAACGACATCATCCGGCGCGCCGTCGTGCCGCTCGACGTCAACCGCCAGCACGAACTGGCCATGGCCGACCCGGACCCGGTCCGTGGCCTGCGCCGCCTGGCGACCCTGCAGCGCGAGCAGTTCGAAGCCATGTACGACGTCATGACAGTCACCTACGAAGCCATCCGCATCGACCCTGAGATCGCGGCGCGGCTCAAAGAGATCATGGCCAGCCGCGAGCGGGCCTTCCGCCGCCACATCGAGGCGATCGCCGACCACCTGGCCCCGGGGGTCACCGTCGACGACGCCCTCGACATCTACATCACCATGGTGATGCCGGAGATCTACGGCAGCTTCGTGCACGAGCGGGGCTGGAGCGCGGACCGCTTCGAAACCTGGCTCGCCGACAACCTGGTGTGGCAACTGCTCGGAGCCTGCGACCGGCCTGCCGTTGAGCACTCCTGACCGGTACGGTGGCTGCGACCTGAAGCATTTCGATCTGCTGGTCACGACGAGGGCCCGCAACAGCTGAGGAAGACCGGCAACGTGCGTAGCGTGAGCCGCCACCCGGTCGACGAGGCCGCCGCCGAGGAACACCTCGAGATCCTGCAACCGGGGCTCAAGAAGCTCCCCATATCGACCTGCTCGCGGCGATCCCGCAGAAGCTGCTCCGGGCGTCCAGGATCGAGTACGACGAGTTCGTGTACTCGTGGGTGGGGGCGCTGCAGACGTACTGGACACGCGGCGAAGGACTCGTCGACCAGGTCCTGTCCGCCATGGCCGGCACCGATCCGGCCGGGCTGCGGCAGCTCCGCCCTGACGACGCCCTCCAGCGCTAACTACCCGCCGATCGAGATGTTCTACCACCTCACCCAGGGGGACGACGCCAAGTTCAACGACTCCCTCCACAACGCACTCGAGCTGCACCGGCGGTACTGGTCCACCGACGACCAGGCCAACAGCCCGTACGGGTACATCGCGCTCGGGCCGCTGGCCATCGCCTGCCTGGCACGCGACGTAGGCGTGCCGAGCGGATTGGAGTCGGAGTACCTGCCGGCGATCCTGCTCGCCGGCAACTGGATCGGCGAGCACTCGACCTGAGCCACCAGCTCGCGAGCGCCTGTTCAGTCGTTGGTGATGCGTTCGATGCCGAGCAGGACCGGCGGGTGGAGGTTCGCTCCCCGCGTGGCGACGGCTATGCCGGGAGGCTGGTCCTGGCTGAGGACGAAGTCGCTGTTCGGGTGGGTGCAGTTGCCGTTGAGACAGGTCTGGCTGACGGGGTAGCCGGCGGCTCGGAGCTTGCCGACGGCGTCCGCGGACGTGTAGCCGCGGACATCGGGCAGTTGGGGGCCGGCGTTCAGGGGCTGGCTGGTGTTGTCCTCGACCGGCTCGGTAAGCAGCGGGATCAGGCCACTGGTGAGCACGACGTCGGGGCGGCCGTCGCCGTTGACATCGCGCAGTTGGACGCCGCTCGCCGAAGCGGTGGACTGGCCGAGGAACACCCAGCGGCCGACCGCGGGACCGCCGTCGGGGTCGCAGGGATGGAGCGGGTCGATCGAGTAGCAGTTGCCGTCGTTGCCGTGGGCGACCGGCATCGAACTGGCCTGGTACCACAGGCCGGCGCCGGTGGCGAGGAAGCGGTCGGGCTTCCCGTCGCCGTCGAAGTCCGCATTCGTCGTGGGAGTGGTGTCGAACGCGTTGTGGCCGAAGACGTTGCCGATCCCGACGTTGGTCATCGTGCCGGGGAAGTTCGACTCCAGGGCGTCGTCGGCGCTGGAGTTCGCGAAGACGTTGTTCGCCACGTCCATGGTGATCGAGGGGATGCCCCGCAGGTGAACGGCCGGACCCGCGGTGTATTCGATCGTGTTGTACTCGGCGTCGTAGTACTCGCCGGCCGGGCCGCAGTTGTGGTCGCCGCCGAAGGGGATGCCGAGGGTGGTGCAGGTGCCCTGGCCGTGGACGTCGATGGCCTGGGTGTTGGTGTCCCCGGTGTTGTCGCCGCCGTGCGGCAGCAGGAGGTTGCGATAGAAGAGATAGCCCGAGCCGTCGCGGCCGTCGCTGGTCACGTCGTGGCGGTTGAAGTCGAACACGTTGCGTTCGATGAGGGCGTAGGCGCCGTTGAAGGTACCGACGCCGTAGCCGGCGCCATGGCCGCCGCCGAGGATTTCGCCCGTGGGGTGCTGGTTGTGGTGGATGTAGTTGTCGTGGATGCGCACGGTGTCCGCGTTGGTCAGGTCGATCCGGTTCAGCTCGTCGTCGACCGCGACGGCGGCGCCGCGCCAGCCGTAGATCTCGTCGTGGTCGATCTCGACGTTCCGACTGCTGTGGACCTGGATGCCGTCGGCGTCAGGCTGGTCGACCGCGGAGAACGGGTCGGTGCTCTCTCCGCCGTCCAGTCGCAACCCGCTGATACGGACGTTGTCGGCTGACGTCGAGGAGCTGCCCACGGTGAACAGATCTCTCGGGAAGCTCGTCGTGAAGATCCGGGGGCCCGCCGGGAAGAACCTGCGGTCGCCGAGCAACTGCACGCCGGACGCCACGCCGAGGCCGGACAGGCCGCTCAGGTCCAGGTTGACGTCACCCGCCACGTGCACGATCGCGCCCGGATGGCCGGTGACCGCCTGCACGAAGCCGACCGGCGTGCTGGCAGTGGTGATGGAGAAGCTCAGCCGCATGGTCAGGCCGGTGTCAGCCGCGGCTCCACCCGATTCCTGCGTCCACAGCTTCGACGTATTGGCTTCGACGGCCTCCTGGAAACCGGCCCCGCTCGCAGCGATCGCCGGACTGCTGTCGGACCACATGCCCAAACCCAGGCTGGCCACCGCACCGGTGGGCGACACCCCGTCCAGCAGACCGTCGGTGCTGGTGTAGACGACCTCGTATCCGCCGCTGTGCAGTGCCGCGACAGCCGGGCTGGTGCCCGGCATCACCAGGTGCCCGCCATTGGCCCCGTCGACCTCGCCCGCGGCACCCCCCGACGTCGTGGTCCACAGCTTGCCGTCACTGGCCTGGAAGGCGACCTCCCAGGAACCGTCGGACGCCACCGCGATGCCCGGGCTCGTACCGGCCCACATGCCCAGCGCCAGTGTCGAGACCGCGCCGGAGGGGGCCACCTGGTCCATCAGGCCGTCACTGGACGGGTAGACGATCTGATATCCCCCACGGGGCAGCGCCCCGATGGCAGCACTGGCGCCAGGCATCAGCGGATGTCCGCCATTGGCCGCGTCGACCTCCCCCGCGGCACCCGCCGACGTCGTGGTCCACAGTTTGCCGTCGCTGGCCGGGAAAGCGACTTCCCAGGAACCGTCCGCGGCGACCGCGAGGCTCGGACTCGAACCCGGCGCCATGAGCAGCCCCAGCGAGGAGACCGCGCCCGAGGGCGACACTTGGTCCAGCAGACCGTCGGTGGAGTGGTAGACGGTCTCGTATGTACCGTTGGGCAGGGCCGCGATGGCAGGGCTCGTCCCGGGCATCACCTGGTGTCCGCCATTGGCCCCGTCGACCTCCCCCGCGGCACCCGAGGACGAACGGGTCCACAAGCTCCCGTCGCTGGCCTGAAAGGCAATCCGGGACGTGCCGTCCGCAGCCACCGCGATGCTCGGGCTGGTACCGGCCTGCCACCCCATCTGATGCGCGGCACCAGCTGGAAGCGCCAGGCGCGGGACAGACGCCGACCCGGTGGCTGCCGGCGTCGCGTTCCCCACCGCGGGCGCCGCCTGCACCGCCGATGTGCACACCACGGTGCCCGCCAACATGGCGGCCCACACCCCACCCGCGATCCGACGACGTACTTGGGCACTACGACTCACCTGATCCCCCTCGTAGACATTGACGTAAGCGCGCCGTTGCTGCGGCGGAGCTCCGTCAGCGGCACGTTCCGAAGGAAGATAGGACCGGGGGATACATCGTGCTGCGAGCTGCTGAGTGAGGCCCAATCATGGGTGACCCGGCCGGAAGCAGCACGGTCGAGCGGCTGCCTGGCTGCTGTCCCCCGACTGGGCCCCTCGCGACGTCGCCACAGTGTCCCAGTACCTACGTTGAGGACAGGGGGAACACTGTGGCATCGGAGGTCGGGTCATGTCTCATCCTCTGCTCAACGCGTTCTGGATGATGCTCTGGTTCTTCCTGTGGATCATGTGGTTCATGCTGCTGTTCCACGTGATCGTCGACTTGTTCCGCGACAAGGACCTGAGCGGCTGGGCCAAGGCCGGTTGGACGATCTTCGTGTGCGTGCTGCCCTTCCTCGGCGTGTTCGTCTACCTCATCGCCCGCGGTTCCGGCATGGCCGTGCGCTCGATGGACCGTGCGCAGGACCAACAGCAGCAGTTCGACGACTACGTCAGGAAGACCACGACGACGTCCGGCGCCACCACCGATGAACTGGCCAAACTGGCCAGCCTGAGGGCTGATGGGACGCTCAGCGAACAGGAGTTCCAGCAGGCCAAGCAGAAGATTCTGGCCTGACCAGCCCGGCGAGGCTGCCGCGGCGGTCAAGCCCGATTCCCGCGTGATCACGCCGGCGGCAGCGATCAGAGATCAGGACGGGAGCCGGCTTCGACGATCGGCCGGTGCCGGCACGGCCGCCACCGGGCTCGCGGTGCCCTCCGCGACCGGTTCCGCGCTGGACGCCGCATCGGCGGCCGTACCGGGCTGGGTCCTCGCCAGTTCTCGGCGGAGCTCACGGACCACCCGGCCCATGACTCGTTCGGAGACCTTGAGCCCGATCCACAGCAGGACCATGCCGACGCCGGCGGCGCCCCAGGTGCGGACGAGGTAGTCCCTGCCGTCGGCGAGTCCGACCAAGCCCGCGGTGATACAGGCGAGAGCCAAGAAGTAGTAGCCGGCCCGCGCTGTGGTGACCAGCAGGTGCGCCGCGATGTGCTGCCGATCGGCTATCTCGCCCATCAGCTGGCGAATGTGCTCGACCCTTCTGCGCTCGATCCGCAGTCCGGCCGTATGTGCGGCCATGAACATATTGTCTAATGATTGGTGCCCGAGCACACTCCCTCGGGATCGTCACCGCCCCTGAATGGAGCACCCGACAGCTCCCGCGCACGCGTCCTGCTGGTCAGAGCCGGTCAGAGCCGGTCGTCCGCTCGGATCCGGCAAAGGGGCGACCGCACGGCGCAGATGCCCAGCCCAACCCGGTCGCCCCACTCTCGCGCCTCACAGCGCGGTTCGTTCCGCCAGCCCGTCCACCACGTCGGCCAGAGATTTCCGTACTCGGAAGTCCGCCCGCTGCTGACCGGCACCACCTGGCGTGGCCAGGACCGCGGCGCATAGCTCCTGGGCCGTCTCCAGGTCGCCTCCGGTCTCCAGGCCGGGCCGGCTGAACTCCAGCAGGCTGGCCAGCCGCTCGCCGACCGGCTCGACCGAGCCGCTGAGCGGGTCCAGGCCCTCGGCGGCCGGACCGAGGCGGGCCGCCAGGCGATGGTCCTTGGCCAGCCGATGGTCGTCGGAGCCGGGGACCGGCCGGCCGGCCCGCAGTTCGGCCAGCAACATCGTGGCCAGCCCCCGCAGCAGTACGGCGATCAGCAGCGGAACCTGCGGATCGGGGTTCACGTCCGCCACCCGGATCTCCAGGGTGGGCCAGCGCTCCGAGGGCCGGCTGAACCAATAGATCATGCTCCGGTCCAGGATCGTCCCGGACTCGATGAGGTGGCGTGTGGCCTGCTCGTATCCCACGCTGTCCAGCGCCGGCGCCGGTCCGGCGGTCGGCCAGCGCTGGAACTCGAAGAACCGCCAGCTGGCGCAGCCGCGGTCCCGGCCGGCGGCGAACGGCGAGTTGGCCGCGAGGGCTTGCAGCAGCGGCAGCCAGGTCCGGATCCGGGTGCCCAGCATCACGGCCTCGTCGCGGGTCAGCGTCCCCAGGTGCACGTGGCAGCCGCTGCTCTCGCTCTGGATCCCGGCCACAACGTCCTGGAAGCGGCGGGCCATCCTCAGGTAACGCGCGGACGCTGTGACGCGCATCGGTTGTCGAGTGAGCACTCCGGCAGCCGAGGCCACCAGCCGGGCGCCGACGCCGGCCGCGGCGTCGACGGCCTGCCGCCGCACCTCGACGAGGTCCGCGCGTAGTTCGTCCGTCGTCTTGCAGGGCACCGTGCTCGTCTCGATCTGGGTCTGGAAGAACTCCGGCTGGACTCGCTCCTGACGTCGGTCACCGATCCGGGCCAGGAGGGCTGCGGCCCGGGGCACCGTTACCGGTCTGCGACTGTCGACAAGGACGAACTCCTCCTCAACGCCGAAGGTCAACACTTCTCGAATGCGTCCTGCGGGCGAGGCCATGACGCCCCCTTAATCGACCATTACGGCTATTCGATGATAAACCGGGCGAACCGTTACGGTACGGGTGGTCGCGGACGGTGCTCGCGGCTGCGGCCGGGAGGGAACCGGTCGATAATCGGGACAAGGCCGACATGAGGAGGAGTGTCATGTGCCGCTGGCTCGCCTACTCGGGCTCACCCGTACCGCTCAGCGAGGTGCTGTACACCCCGATCCAATCGTTCATCGACCAGAGCCTGCACTCCAAGCTCGGAGCAGAGACGACCAACGGCGACGGCTTCGGGGTCGGCTGGTACGACGACCGCGAGACGCCAGGAGTCTTCCGCAGCATCGAACCGGCATGGAACGACTCGAACCTGCGTGAGGTGAGCAAGCACGTCACGTCACCCCTGTTCTTCGCTCACATCCGCGCCGCCATCGGGTCGTCCGTCCAGCGGACGAACTGTCATCCGTTCCGCCACGGGACCCGGCTGTGGATGCACAACGGCTTCCTCGACGGCTTCGCGATGTACAAGCGTGAGCTGGCCTTCGCCGTGGACCCCTCGCTCTACCCGGCCATCGCCGGGACGACCGACAGCGAACTGGTGTTCTTCCTGGCGCTCACGTTCGGGCTCGAAGACGATCCGCCGGAGGCCGTGGCGAAGGCGATCGGGTTCGTCGAGGACCGCGGCCGACGGGCCGGCGTCGCGCACCCCTTCCAGGGCACGATCGTGACCAGCGACGGCGATGCCATGTGGGCCTTCCGTTACTCGAGTGATGGCAAGTCACGGACGCTCTTCTTCACGCGCCAGGTCCCGGCTCTGCGGGCGGAATATCCGGACGTGTCCGTCCTGCAGACGGTGTCGGACGACGCGCGGCTGGTGGTCTCCGAACCGATCGGGGCGCTGCCCGGCGCATGGTTGGAGATGCCCGAGGCCTCGTGCGGTGTCGTCCACAAGGGCGATGACGAGTTGCGTCCCTTCAAGCCCAAGCTGCCGGCGTAAGCCCGCCCGGCCATTCGGCGCCGAGTCCCGGTGGATGCGGCGGCGACGGCTGCGGGCTCGTCCCCTGAACGGGCCACTGCCCGACGTTCCCCATCCGGCCGGAGGCCTAGTTTGAAATCAGAGGTCGGCGGCGGTATCGGAGGTCCGGAGATGTCTCATCCTCTGCTCAACGCGTTCTGGACGATGCTCTGGTTCTTCCTGTGGATCATGTGGTTCACGCCGCTGTTCCCCATCATCGTCGACGGGTTCCGTGAAGATCCTCTCAAGATCAATACCGCCGGCGGCCGAAGCCGGCGGCCTCGGAGATCGGCATGCCCGTGAACAGCGAACGTCGCAGGGCCCTTACCCCGGCCGAGCGCGCCGAGGCCGGCAGGACCGCGCGCGAGGCCGTCCCCGTGGAGCACAACGCGCGGTTCGAGCCCGCCGCCCACCGTGCCGATCCGGTCGCGGTCCTGCAGGAACAGGCCAGGACACGGGTCCCGGAGCTGGTTGCGGTGCGTTACGGCCGCATGCTGGTCTCGCCGTTCACGTTCTTCCGCGGCGCGGCCGCGGGCATGGCCGCCGATCTGGCGGGCACGCCCGACTCCGGGCTGACCGTGCAGCTGTGCGGGGACGCGCACCTGTCGAACTTCGGCATGTTCGCCTCGCCGGAGCGCAGCCTGGTGTTCGACGTCAACGACTTCGACGAGACCCACCCGGGGCCGTGGGAATGGGACGTCAAGCGCCTTGCCGCCAGCTTGGAGATCGCCGGCCGGGACAACGGGTTCGGCTCCGGCAAACGGCGCAGAGCCGTGGTGGCCGCCGCGCGCGGGTATCAGCAGGCGATGGCCGAGTTCGCCGGGATGAGCGAGCTCGATGTCTGGTATGCCCGGGCCGACGTCGAAGAACTGCGGGACACGCTGAAGGCGGGATTGAAGAAGGCCCGGCGTAAGACCTTCGAAAAGGCCTTGGCCAAGGCCCGCCGCCGGGGCAGCGCGCGGGCCTTCGAAAAGCTCACCGGCGTGGTGGACGGCGAACGCCGCATCCTCGCCGATCCGCCCTTGATCATGCCGGTCCGCGACCTGATGCCGGACGTCCAGGGTGCCGAGCTCCGGGAGCGGCTGCGGGGGTTGCTGTCCGGCTACCGCCGCACGCTGCAAAGCGATCGGCAGCATCTGCTGGACAGATTCGAGTTCGTGGACATGGCGCGCAAAGTCGTGGGGGTGGGCAGCGTGGGCACCCGGTGCTGGGTCGTGCTGATGCGCGGCCGGGACACCGATGATCCGTTGTTCTTGCAGGTCAAGGAGGCCCAGCGGTCGGTCATCGCCGACTACGGCGGCCGGCCCAGCCAGCAGGAGGGGGCCGGGGAGGGTGAGCGTGTGGTCCGCGGCCAGCGGCTCATGCAGGCGGTGAGCGACATCTTCCTGGGCTGGCAGACCGTCGAGGGGATCGACGGGCGCATCCGGGACTTCTACGTGCGCCAACTCGCCGACTGGAAGGGCTCGGTCGTGATCGAGGGCCTGTCGGCCCCGGAGATGGCCTTGTACGGGCGGCTGTGCGGCCGGACCCTGGCCCGCGCCCACGCGCGCACCGGCGACCGGATCGCCCTGGCCGCCTATCTCGGCCGGGACGAGGTGTTCGGCGAGGCCGTCGCCGACTTCGCAGCCCGGTACGCCGATCAGAACGAGCGGGACCACGCCGCGTTGGAGCAGGCCCGGCGGTCAGGCCGGATCCCCGTCGAGTCCGGACTCTAGGGGCACCGATGAGCACCGACGCAGCCGCCTCGCCCGCCGAGTCTGCGGCCGGGGCCGGGACTGGGGCCGGGACTGGGAAGGTCGTCCTGGCCACGCTGGCGGCCGCCCAGTTCCTGATGGCGCTGGACTCCTCGGTCATGAACGTCTCGATCGCCACGGTCGCCTCCGACGTCGGCACCACGGTGAGCGGCATCCAGGGCGCGATCACCGCCTACACGCTGGTCATGGCCGCCTTCATGATCCCCGGCGGCAAGATCGGGGCGATGATCGGCCGCAAGCGGGCGTTCATGATCGGCTGTGTGGTCTACGGCTGCGGGTCCCTGACCACGGCGATCGCCCCGAGCCTGCCGGTCCTGCTGTTCGGCTGGTCCCTGCTGGAGGGGCTGGGCGCGGCCCTGATCCTGCCGGCGGTCGTGGCTCTGGTGGCCCTCAACTTCCCCACCGAACGCCGCCCGGCCGCCTACGGGCTCATCGCGGCTTCCGCGGCCGTCGCGATCGGCCTGGGCCCGCTGATCGGCGGGTTCGCCACGACGTACTTCTCCTGGCGCTGGGTCTTCGCCGGCGAGGTCGCCGTGGTGCTCGGGATCCTGGCGCTGGCCCGGCACGTCATCGACCGGCCGTCCGGCGGCCGACCGCACTTCGACCTGCTCGGTGCGTTCTTGTCCGCGGGGGGCTTGGGAATCTTCGTCTACGGCGTGCTGCGCACCTCCGAGTGGGGCTGGTTCGTCCCGAAGCCCGGCGGGCCGTCCTGGCTGGGGATCTCGGCGTCGGTCTGGGTGATGCTGGCCGGAGTGCTGGTGGTGTGGCTGTTCCTGCAGTGGCAGACCCACCTGCTGCACCGCGGCCGGGACCCGCTGGTCGATCCGGGCCTGTTCGCCAACCGGCAGCTGTCCGGCGGCCTGACCATGTTCTTCCTGCAGTTCCTGGTCCAGATGGGCGTGTTCTTCGTCGTACCGCTCTACCTGTCCGTGGCCTTGGGCCTGTCCGCGATCAAGACCGGCGTGCACATCCTGCCGCTGTCGCTGAGCCTGCTGGCCGCCGCGGTCTTGATCCCGAAACTGTACCCGCAGGCTTCACCCCGGTTGGTCGTGCGCCTGGGCGTCCTGGGCCTGTTCGCCGGCGCGTTGGCCCTGACCGCCGCGATCAACGCCGACTCCAGCGCGGCCGTCGTCACCATCCCCCTGCTGCTGATCGGTCTGGGTATGGGAGCCCTGGCCTCGCAGCTCGGCGCGGTCACGGTCTCCGCGCTCCCCGACAGCCGCAGCGCCGAGGTCGGCGGCGTCCAGAACACGGTCACCAATCTCGGCTCCTCCATCGGCACCGCCCTGGCCGGCTCCATCCTGATCGGCACCCTGACGAGCTCGTTCCTGACCACCATCGAGAAGAATCCCGCGGTTCCGGCGAGCGTGAGCGCCCAGGCCTCCACGAAGCTCGCCGCCGGCGCGCCCTTCCTGTCCGACGCCCAGCTCTCCGCCGCCCTCACCGAGGCCGGCGTCCCTCCCCAGCAGGCCGAAGCGGCCATGCAGGCCAACGCCTCGGCCCGGCTGGTCGCCGTGCGGGCGGCACTCGCGATCCTGGCGCTCGTGGCGCTGGTGGCGCTCTTCTTCACCGGGCGGATCCCGAAGCGGCAACCGGAGGGGCACGTTGCCGGTTCCGGCGGGAAGAGCGAGAAGAGCCAGAAGCCTGAGCAGACGGCTCCCTGAGCAGACGGTTCCCTGAGCGGCCGCCACGCCGGGTGTCACCCCGGCGGGCTAGCCCCGCTCGCACGATGCCGACCTGGTGGTCTTCCCTGGTGTCAGGGCCCGGCGCCATCGCCAGCCCATCGGGTGTCGAAGGTGTTCCGCCCAGGATGGGAGCGCAGTATGTCCGCGACGGGTTCCGATCCGGCCGAGCCCGAACCGCGCGACGAGGAGCTGGCGGGACTGCGCCGTCGTGTCGCCGAACTGGAGGCCGAGGCCGCGGCCCGAGGGCACCGAGAGCCCGAGGCCACGGGCCGGGGCCACCGGGAGCACCACCGCGTCCGCACCTTCTTCGCGACGCTGTTGGTCGTCCTGGCCTCCGTGCTGGCCCTGCTGTCGGTGGTGTCGGTCTGGGCGGCCGACACCATCACCGACACCGACCGGTTCGTCGCGACCTTGAGTCCGCTGGCGAAGAACCCGGAGGTGCAGGACGGGGTGTCCAACCGGATCACCAACCTCGCGCTGGACCAGATCGACATCGACTCGGTGGTGAAGCAGCTCCAGCAGGCCGCCAGCAGCAGCAACCTGCCGCCGCAGACGGCCGCCCTGCTGTCGAAGCTGAACGGGCCCATCGAGAGCGGCCTGAAGAGCGTGGTCGGCACGGTCGTCGACAAGGTCGTGTCCAGCGATCAGTTCGCCACCGTCTGGAACAACGCGCTGCGAAAGGCCCACGCCGCGTTCGTCAAAGCCCTGACCGGCAAGGGCGGAGGGGCGGTGAAGCTGACCAACGACGAGGTGCAGATCGATGTGGGACCGGCCGTGGCTCAGGTGAAGGACCAACTGGTGGCCCAGGGTTTCCCGGCGGCGAGCAAGATCCCAACGGTGAACACGAGCTTCACCGTCTACAAGTCGTCGAGCCTGAACAAGCTCAAGAACTACTTCCGGCTCCTGCAGATCATCGGCAACTGGATGCCGGTCATCACCATCCTGGTCGCGGCCGCCGGGGTCTACCTGGCCCACAAACGCCGCCGGGCGCTGATCGGCACCGCCATCGGGTTCGCGGTGGCGATGCTGGTGCTGGGCGTCGCGCTGGCGGTCTTCCGGTCCTTCTTCATCGACCAGCTCCCGCCGGACGTCAACGCCGGTGCTGCGGCCGCCACCTACGACGCTCTCGTAAAGTTCCTGAGAATCACCACCCGGATGGTCGGAGCCTTGGCGGTGCTCGTCGCACTCGGGGCATTCCTGAACGGACCGACTTCGCCTGCGGTGTGGATCCGCGCGGCGTGCAGCAGCGGGATCGGCGCGATCCGGACGGTCGCCGACTCGGCAGGCTTCCGGGCCGGCCCTGTCGACCGGTTCACGGCCCGCCACAAGCGGTGGATCGGCATCGCGATCCTGCTGATCGCCTCGGTGATCTTCATCATCTGGGACCACCCGACCGGCTTGGTGGTGTTCTGGTTCGCCTTCGTCATCGTCATCGCGTTCGCCATCCGCGAGTTCTTCGCCCCGGGTCCCGGATTGGTCCATCGGGAGGAGGCCGCGGTCGACCCGGCCGGCCCGAGGCCCGCCTGATCACGCGCAACTTCCAGACTCGCCCTGCAGCTACCGCGGGCGGTCCGCCGGCTCCGGTGCGGGCGGGGTCCTCAGCAGCCGGGCCGCGGCCGGCTCGTGGGCGATCACGTATCCGGCGGCCACGCACACGGTGACCACGGTGAAGAGCACGATCAACCACGAGAACAAGGTGAACACCAAGCCCAGCGGGCCGAACTGGTTGATGCTGCGGTCCAGCGAGTTCGGGACATAGATCTTCGCCGCGCCGGCCAGGGCGGTCAGCGCGCTCCCGGTGAGAACGGCACCGGGCAGCAGCGGAAGCCATGGCATCCGACCGGCCAGCAGCAGGTACTGCGTCCACCACCACATCAGGCAGGCCATGACCAGCGCCAGAGGCAGCCCCAGGCCCTGCCCCACACCGAAACCCTGGCGAACCCTGCCCTGGAACACGAGCACGGCCAGCCACACCACCAGCCAGGCCACCCACCGCCACGCCGCCAGCCGCGCCGCGGCCGGCGGCAGATGCCAGGACCGCTCGCACAGCCGCTGCAGGACGCGGGAGCACGCGGTCGCCGACAGGAGGGTGACGACGAAGCCGATCCCGCCGATGGTCTGTCCGCTGCTTTGGCGTCCGGCCCGCAGGACGCCCGTGACCTCGTCGAGGGGCCTGGAGCCCAGCCCGAGGATGGACCGCAGCGAAGCCACGAGATTGTCGCGCACCGTGGCCGGCGCGAAGGCCGCCAGGACGAACAGGACCGGGACCCCGGTCAGGAAGGTCTGGGCGGCCAGGCGGGTGGCGGTGTCGAGGACGTTGACGTGGACCAGCTGCACGGTGAGCTGCCCCACGAACGGGATCGCCCGCACCCGGTCGGCCAGGCGCGTCGACCGGAGGCGCAACCGGCCGAGTCGGCCGCGCTCGGGCGGCGGCGATGGTCTGGGCCCGCGATCCGTCACTTCCGGTCGCTACCCGGCGTGCCGGAACAGGATGTGGGCGAACCGCCGTTCGGCGTAAACATGCGCTTAGGCGGGCCGGGGTCGCCAAGACGTCTCCAGACTCCCTGAACGGAGTATTCGGCAGGCGACCACCTTGCTGATGCGGCGGACAGATCGCAGACACCTCGGCGCGCGCCGAAGCGGCCGAGCGGGTGAACCCGCCGGCCGAGGTCCAGGGCGCCTGGCCTATCGGGCGTGCGCGCGGTGATCGCTCGCCGAGGCAGCGTGCTCTCGCCACGCGTGCGCGCCGGCGAGCGTCGCGTGTCGGACCTGGTCGAACTTGTCGGCCGCCAGCGCCGTGGGAGACACCTCCCGCTGCCTGGCCCAGGCCGCCACTGCGCGCGTCACGGCCACAGCCGTCAGCGCCATGCCGGAGGCGGCGATCATCAGCCCGCCGCCGATGAGCGCGGCACCTGCCCTGACCATGCCGGTCGGAAAGGCAGGCCCCGTCGTCTGGGAATTCGTCATGACTCCACTTTGCGCGGTCATGCTGTGTCCGGCATGTGCTGGCCGATCCTGTCCGGCACTCCAGTCGCACCGGATCGCGTTGATGTTCGCCGCGCTGCGGGAGCCGGTACGGCAGAAGATGGAGCAGTGTGACTTCAGGGCCGTCCTCGCGGACCGCTGCTTCTCAAGCGTCCACGCCGCCGAGCACGCCTTCCGGGCTCCCACGTCGGACGACCGGACTCCCGGCGGCGGTGGCTGACGTGGAACGCGGCGGCGCTGAGGCGGAGCACCGCGAGCCCGAGGACGTCGGCGGCCTGGCACACAGCATCGGCCGGCGCCGGGCCGCCGGCATCTACGGGGCCATCCTCACCGCGGCGATCCTCGCCGCGACCTCCGGGCTGACGACCGCGGCCCTCGTGGTCGCAGTCGTCGTGACCCTGATGGTCTACTGGCTGGCGGAGGAGTACGCCGAACTGCTGGGCGAACAGATCGAGGATGGACGTCTGCCCTCCCCGGCCCGCGTCGGGCGTGCGCTCGCCGACACCTGGCCCATGGTCACGGCGTCGTTCCTGCCGCTGGCGGCCGCGGTCGTCGTGCGCCTGGCCGGGGCCACGGCGCTGACCGCGGCGAATGTCGGACTCGCCGTCGTCGTGCTCCTGCTCGGTGTGCACAGCTGGTCGGCGGCCCGCGCGGCACGGCTGACCGGCTGGCGGCTGGCCGCGGCGGCGGCGACCGCCGTGACTCTCGGGATCGTCATGGTGCTGCTCAAGAACGTGGTGCTGCTTCACCTGCACTAGTGACCCGCTTGGGTACAGCACTGGCCGGACGAGGCCGTCCGGCGCCGGTCGATGGCGATCACGGCCGCGGCGCACGCGGCCCCGAGTGCGAAGCCGGCCACGACGTCGCTCGGATAGTGCACGCCGGTGTGCACCCGCGAGTAGCCGACGGCGGCGGCCAGAGCCCCCAGCGGCAGTGCCGCCGGGCGGACCTCGGACGCCACCGCCACGGCGAACGCCGCCGCGGACGCCGAGTGCCCGGAGGGGAAAGCCGTCGAGGAGGGCATCAGGACCCGGCGCCGCAGCGGGACCCCGTTCGCGTCCCAGTCCGGCCGGCGCCGCCCGAACAGCCTCTTGGCGAGCAAGTTCGCGCTCGCCGAGGTGACGCCGATCGCCGCCACGCCCCTGAGGGCGGCGCGCCGCGGTGCTCCGGGGCGCACCGCGAGCAGCGCCGCGATCGCCACAGAGATCTTGGAGTAGTCCGCCGCCTCTGAAAGCCGGGAAAGCCCCTCGTCCAGCACCCTGGTGCGGGGGGTGCTCGCGACGCCCTTGTACAGGGCGGCGTCCGCGTTGGCAGCCGCGCTGCGGGCGGAGCCGAGCACGGCGCGGATCCGGTGGATCATCCGCCTCACCCCTCCTTGTCCGGCAGGGCCAGCACCAGCACGCCGAGCCGGCGCCAGTCGACCTTGTGCCGGGCCGGCCGAGCCCCGGGGCGGTCGCGCGGTACCCGGACCCGCAGGGCTCCGGGGAGCACGCGGCAGCGGACCGGGACGGTGAGTGTGACTGCTTCGCCGTCCACCCCGGCCGGGACCGTCTCGGCGTCGGCCGTGACGACGATCTCGCGCGTGGTCGTCTCGGTGAGCGCGGCGGACTGCTCGCCGCGCAGAGCCAGATCCGCCGCCTGCGCCGCGTTGCGCACGGTGAGCCCTATGACCCCGAGCATCCCGGTGTCCAGCCGCGGCCGGCGGCCCGATCCGTACCAGCCCGTGTCGTACGGACCGCAGCTCACCAGCAGCGCCTGCGGCGCTGTCAGCACCCTGCCGTCGATGTGCGCCGTCAGCCGGGCCCCGGAGTAGCCGGTCAGCAGGTCCGGGAGTTCCTCGAGCGCGGTGGCGGCCTTCGCGTCGCGGTATTCGGGCCGCTGCACGATCTCGGCGTAGACGCCGAAGGAGGCGTTGTTCACGAATGTCCGGCCCGCCACCTCGCCGAGGTCGACGCGCAGCTCGACGCCGTCGGTGAGGGCCCGCAGGCACCGGCTCGGGTCGTCGCGGTCCAGGCCGAGGTCCATGGCGAAATGATTGCGGGTTCCGGCCGAGATCACCAGGAAGGGCACGCCGTGCTCGGCGGCGACCCCGGCGACCAGGGCCTGCGTGCCGTCTCCGCCGGCGACGCCGAGCAGGTCCGCGCCGTCGGCGAGCGCCTGCCGGGCGATCGTGGCGACGTCCTGGTGGTGGGCGGGGTCCAGCAGCACGACCCGGCAGCCCAGGCGCTCCGCCTCGCGCACCAGGCCGAACCGCTCGACCTTGCCGCCGCCGGAGGCCGGATTCATGATCATCACCGGATGGCGTGGCGGCGGCGATTCCCACTCCGGCGCCCGGCGCCCGGCGCTGTCCGCCCGCAGCGCGGCATGGGCGCAGGCCAGGGCCGCGGCCCAGGCCAGGGCGGCCCCGAGGGCGATGAGCCACCGGGCGGTCGAGTCCGTGTAGAGCATGACCATCGCGACCAGCGCACCGACCGCGACCAGGACGCCCGGGGCCCGTGCGACGCCTCGGTGGGTCAACGCCCACCAGGACCCGCCAGCGGCCACCGCCAGCGCCGCGATCGCGATCGCCGCGGCCGTGACCACACCGCCCAGACTCGTCGCCGCGACGAGCAGTCCTACGGCGGCCAGGCCGAACGCGAGGGCGGTGCGGGCCAGCAGGTGTGCTCGCCGCTCGGAGCCCCGTGATTCGGCCTGGGCCGGGGAGTCCCTGCTCGGTGGGTTATCGGACTGTGTCCGGCTCGCCGGCATTGCCGATCAGGGACCACAGGGCGAAGCCGTCGATAGCCAGCAGGACCAGCGCCCACCACGTCTGGTAGGGCAGCCACATGAAGTTGGCGATCATCGCCAGGGAGACGATGACCACGCCGATCACCCTGGCCCAGGTGGCCCCGGCATAGGCCCCCCAGCCGACGATCGCCACCAGCACGCCGAGGACCAGGTGGATCCAGCCCCAGGAGGTGGTGGAGAACTTGAAAGCGTAGTTGCCGACGCGTACATACAGGTCGTCGTTCGCGATGGCGGTGATCCCCTGGAAGATGTTCATGACACCCGAGATCATCAGCAGCACGCCGGCGAAGACCGAGTGGTGGGGGACTCGGGAAGGGGTGGTGCGTGGAACCGTGGCCTGGCTCATCGCTGTCAACTCCACTCGCGCACAAACCGGGTGCGCGTCTGCCGGTTCGTACCACACCCGATGGGGTACGACTCCTTATTCTCGATTCGCTGTCGGCGCCGGGCGATGAGACGAGACCATTCGTGTGAAACAGGGGAAATCCTTCACGACGCGGCCTCATGGTGCCGGCGCCGGACATGCGCTCCGACTCCTCGCCTCCTTCGTCGGCGAAGCCGCTGCAGCCACGGGTGCGCCGCCCGGCGTGCAGGCGGCGCACCCGGATTCGTGCCGGCGAACACTACCCGCGGTCGCCGTCCCCCGGATCGGCTACCGCTATCGCGAAACCGAGTGCCTCGGTGATGTGGCCCGCGGCCGACATGACGCGGGCCGTGCCGACGACGGGCGCGATGGCGACGAGCAGGTCCTGGACCTGATCGAGGGTCACATTGGCCTCCTGCGCCGGTCCGACATGGGCGAGGTAGGAGATCGGCGGAGCGTCCATGGCGCACAGCGCGGCCAGGCGCGTGAGCACAAGCGTCCTGGGATCCATGCCGCAGCGTTCCAACGAGTCGATCGTCATCGCGGCGAGCGTGTCCAATACGGGGGTCTCCGATGCTGCGGCCATGATGGGCTTCCTTCCCTTTGAGGGGTCGAGCCGACATAGGCCGCACGAAAAGGCGTACCCGTATCGGCGACTGGCGGCGGTTCGATAGTAGGAGCGATACCGGTGTCCCGCACGGCGGGCACTGCGGCACAGTGGCGACGACTGGACCACCGGTCACCTTGGCCTCAGCCGCTCAGGATCTTCTGCTTCTGCACCTCGAACTCAGCCTCGGACAGGACGCCGGCCTCCTTCAGGGCGCCGAGATCCTTCAGCTGGGAGAGCTTGTCGTCCATCGACGACGCCTCGGCCGGGGCGGCCGCCGGAGGCGCCTGCGCTGCCTGCGCCGGTGCTTCCTGCTCGGCCCAGCGGCCGGCCTGGCGCCGGGAGACTCTGTTGGATACTGCTGTCGCCGTCCCCGCGACCACCGCGGTCCGCGCGACTCCTCTGAGCAAACCCATGATCGGCCCACCTTTCAGCTGCTGGAACCGGCCGTTTCGAGGACTTCGAGCAGGTCGGTGACGGGAATGCGTCCGCTGGCGACGACCTGGGCCCCGTTGTGCCGCAACGCGGTGACGAACGGCGCGGCCCAGGTGTTCTCGTACACCAGGATCCCGGCGGAGGTCCCGGGCGTCAGCACCGCAGCGGCCTCGGTGATCTCGTCCTCGCCGATCAGCCCCGACGAGGCGCCTCGGAAGACGGCCAGGTCAAGCCTTCCGTCGGCGTCCTCGTCGGCGACGTCGAGGACCGTCACCGTCCCGTCGAGGTCCTTGGTCACGAAGGTGAGGTCCAGAATCCGGATGATGCCCCGCTCCACCAGGTCGACCAGCAGGGGCAGGCCCTCCCCCCGCATGTCCTCGCGGGGGAACTCGACGATGAGATAGTCGATGGGCCCCATTTCGAGAGTGTCACTCATGTCGACTCCGTAGATCGTTCCCCGCACAGCCGGACAACGGCGTCAGGCGAGGATCTTCTGCTTGGCTTGTTGGAACTCGTCTTCGCTGAGGACACCGCTGGTCTTCAGGTCGGCGAGCTTGGCCAGTTCGTCGGCGCCCCCGGTGCCCCCCGGGCCACCCCCCGGGCCCGACGTCGCAGCGGCCTCGCGCACGCGGTTGTCGAATTCGTCCTGCCTGGCCTGGGCCCGTGCCATCGACCGCTGGGTCATCTGCTTCCCGCGGACGATGAGGTAGATGAAGACGCCCAGGAACGGCAGAACGCACACGAAGATCGTCCAGCCGGCCTTGCCCCAGCCGCTGAGCGCCTCGTCTCCGAAGACGTCGGAAATCACGCGGAACAGCAGCATGAACCACATGATCCACAGGAAGAACCAGAGCATCATCCAGAACGCGTTCAGCAGAGGGTGTGACATGTGAGGCTTCCTTTCCGGATGTGTCCCCGGGCGCGCCGCGCCGCGCCGCGCTCACCGGAGCCGATTCGCCTTCACCCGCACGTGTCCAGGCCTCCTCGTCCCCGTCGAACACGCGTGCAAGGTCCATTTCCATCAACGTCCCACCGATCGCAAACCGCAACCGCGGTGCACCAGTTCAGGTGACGACCCTCGCCGCCGCTGCCGTCAGGCCTGGCGCGTGGGCTGGACGATGATCTGCCGGAGGTTGACGTGCTGCGGGCGGCTGGCGGCATACGCGACGACGTCGGCGATCTCGTCCGCGCTCAGCGGTCCGATGGCCTTGAAGAAATCACCGAGTTGTCCGTCGTGGCCCAGGGCGGGGTTGTCGATGTGATCGCCGAGTTCGGTGTCGGTGAGTCCGGGCTCGATGTTGGTGATGCGGACGTCGCGCGGGCCGAACTCGGTGCGCAGCGAGGCGGACAGGTGAGTCAGTGCGGCCTTGGTGGCGCCGTAGACGGCATAGTTCGGGAACGCCACGTGCGCGCCGATCGAGGAGATGTTCACCAGGTCGGACGTACCGCCGTCGGCCGCCGCCGCGATCAGATCCGCGGTGAAGGCGGCGATGACCCGCAGCGCACCACTGACGTTGGTGTCGATCATGCGCTGCCACTCGTCGATCCGGGCTTCCTCGATCGGATTGGGCAGCATGACGCCGGCCGCGTTGACGATCAGGTCGGCACGGCCGAACGCGGCGTGGACCCGGTCGGCGGCGGTGGTGACCGACGCCTGATCGGTGACGTCCGCACGCACTGCCACAGCCTGTCCGCCGGTCGATGCGATGGCTTCGGCGAGGGATTCGATGCGGTCGGCCCGCCGGGCCAGCAGAGCGACGCGTGCGCCGGAGGCCGCCAGCAGCCGTGCGGTGGCAGCGCCCATGCCGCTCGCGGCACCCGTCACGACAGCGGTACGGCCGGCCAGCTGAGAGTAGGACATGTTCTTCGGTCTCCTGTGCTGCGTAGGCGGTGGCGGCAGAAATCATGACCGCATGATCGCTGCTGGCGATCGTGCTCCCAGCCTCATTGCTGAGAGGGCGAGATCGAAGTGTCTTGTGAACGATTCAGGCATGCAGAATGCATAGCTGAAAGCGTTCCCAGGACACTTCGATCTCGTCGTGATCGACAGCAAGCTGGGCATGGCTCGCCGCCGTGAAAGACGAACGGACGAGCCTTGGCATCACTCCACGACCGAGGAGAATTTCCTGTGGCCACCGACCAGCTCCCCGCAACCGCGGTCATCCGCATATCGCAGGCTGTCTTCGACCAGTCCCGGTTCCCGGACGTCCGGGAGATGAGCCTGAGGACCAGCGAGTTCCTGATCCCGGCTGTCAAGGCGTTGCCCGGACTGATCAGCTTCTACGCAGGGGTGTCGCCCGAAGGCTCGGTGGTCAACGTCAGCATTTGGGACTCCGAAGAACACGCGAAGCAACTGGACACGCTCACGGCGATGGTCGTCGACGCCCGGCAAGCGGCCGAAAAGGCCGGCGCCACCTTCGTTCGGCCCATCATCAACTACCCGATCGACTGGACCATCTGATCGGCCTGTCAGACTCGGGAGCTCTCTGGCTCGGGGATGGCTCGGACTGGCCCGAGCCATCTCACGGAAGCGGGGAGTCGATGATCACGCGATCGGGCGCGCGAAGCTGGACGGCACGGATCGCCCTGGCGGCCGCCGCGGGGATGGCTGCCACCGCTTGCGGAGGCGGTTCGTCCAAGGGCGGCGCCGGCGGCGTCTGGAAGGGCGATCCTGTGGCGGCGTTAAGCGCCGCCGACGGTCCGGCGGCAAAGGCGAAGACCGTCCACATCGAGGGCGACACCGCCGATGCCGGGGGCGCCAGGAAGCTGAGCGGTGGCATCGACTTCTCCACCACGGTGCGGGCGGATCTGACGATGATGATGAGCGGCTCCATGGTCTCGGATCGGGCGCGTTCGGAGGGCGACATCCGCTTCACAGACTGGGGCAAGCCGGTGCGGATGGCGATTCCCGATCCGTCGGATGTCAAGGTCGTCGAAACGACCGACTAGGCGGCGCGGTGGCCGCGCCTTCGCCGCTGTGCGGGCGTCATGATCTGCCGCCCTGTCCGGGCACGGTCCCACCCGCGCTCAGTCCGGCCATAGCTGCAGCGCCCAAACGGCTCCTGACCTGATCGGACGGACAGCCACGCGCCGTCACAGAGCCGCCCCTGCCAGGTACCTTGCTTGCGGGCATCGACCGCAAGAAAGGGTGGTTCATGGCTGAGCCGGAACGCGACGACACCGGCGATCTCCGGCTCGGGGCGGTGCGGGCCATGATGTGGCTCACGCTGGCGAGCGCGATGCTGATGTGGGCCTCGTCTGATCGGGCCAAGCATGTGGGGTGGCCGGCCATGGCCGTCGAGACGCTGCCGGTCCTGCCCCTCGTGGTCCTGCTGGCCGATCCGACGCGCCGAGCACGGATACTCGGGCTGGCGGCTCTGCTGCTCGCCTGGGTCTCACCGTTCGCGCTGTTCGGCCCGGACTGGGACTGGTCGCCGTGGCCGCTGGCCATCGCCGCGCTGTGCGTCTTCCGAGGGCGGACGGCCTGGTCGCTGTTCGTTCTGGTGATCGGCGGGGCCGCCACGGCCATGATGCTCCTCGATGCTCCGTTTCCCCGGGGCGATGACCGGTTGTTGGACCTGGTGTGGATCGTCTGCGTGCCCGCGTCCATCGGACTCGCGGTCTTCGGCACCCACGCCATGGCGGCGATGACGACTCGCCTGCACACGACCCGCGGCGAGCTGACCCGCCTCAAGGCGCGGGAGGAACGGCTCCGGGCCGACGCCGAACTCCGAAGATGTGTGGGCGACGGACTCCGGACGCTTGAGGCCGAGCTCGCCGCCACGCTGGGGGCCGATCCCCGGGATCAGGCAGGCCGTCTGGAGGCGGTAGCCGCAACGGGCCGCCACATCGCGGCCGCGATCCGCGGAACAGCGGGCGCCTACCGTCTGAGCCCCGCCGCGCCGCCGGCCGTCGCGCCGCCGGCCGTCGCGTCGCCGGCCGTC
>JABFWL010000584.1 GCA_013362315.1 Catenulispora sp.
CAGGTGCACACGCTGGACGCGAAGCCCAGCGCCATGCTCGGCATCCCGCTCAGCCAGCAGATCCACGACCACACCATGGAGATGCCGCCCGGCTCGACGCTGGCGCTCTACACGGACGGTCTGGTCGAGCGGCGCGCCCTCGGCATAGACCCGGGCATCGAGCGCCTCGGGCAGGCCCTCGGCTCGCTCGGTCCGGAGCGGCTGGAGACGGATCTGGACGGTTCGGCGGACCGGATCCTCGACCCGATGCTCAGCGACTCCGAACGCGACGACGACGTCTGCCTGCTGCTGTGCCACATCGCGGCGGACCGCGCGTAGTTCCGGAACCTCGATCGAATTCTTTCCCTTCTCCCGGTGCGTTTGGGTACCCGGGCGGGCATGGTGGTGCTCAACGCGTTCGTCTGCCTGCCGCACCCAGCTGGCGGAACGGCTGGAGGCACGGTGGGATCGATGTGGTGCACACAGCGATCCAGGGCATGCGAGAGGCGTTGGATGCACACCGCCTGGAGCCGCAGAGAGGGATGGACACCGTGACACGACCCAGGATCCTGGTGGTAGGCGCAGGCTTCGCCGGCGTGGAGTGCGTACGCCGGCTGGAGCGGAAACTCGCGCCCGACGAGGCGGACGTCACCTTGGTGACGCCGTTCTCCTACCAGCTCTATCTGCCTCTGCTGCCACAGGTCGCCTCCGGCGTGCTGACGCCCCAGTCGGTCGCCGTCTCCCTGCGACGCAGCAAGAGGTACCGCACCCGGATCATTCCGGGCGGGGCGATCGGCGTCGATCTGAAGGCCAAGGTCTGCGTGATCCGCACGATCACCGACCAGATCGTCAACGAGCACTACGACTACATCGTGCTGGCCCCCGGCAGCATCACCCGCACCTTCGACATCCCCGGACTGACCGAGCACGCGTACGGCATGAAGACGCTGGCCGAGGCGGCCTACATCCGCGACCACGTCATCTCCCAGCTCGACCTGGCCGACGCCAGCGACGACCCGGCGGAGCGCGCCTCGCGCCTGCAGTTCGTGGTGGTCGGCGGCGGGTACGCCGGCACCGAGACCGCCGCGTGCCTGCAGAGGCTGACGTACGGCGCGGTCAAGCGCTACCCGCGCATCGACCCGGGCCTGATCAAGTGGCACCTCATCGACATCGCCCCGAAGCTGATGCCGGAGCTGGGCGACAAGCTCGGCCGCAGCGCGCAGGAGATCCTGCGCCGGCGCGGCATCGAGGTCTCCCTCGGCGTCTCCATCGCCAAGGCGGGCCCGGAGGAGGTCACCTTCACCGACGGCCGCGTGGTGCCCACCCGCACCCTGATCTGGACCGCCGGCGTCGTCGCCAGCCCGCTCATCGCCACGCTCGGCGCGGAGACCGTGCGCGGCCGGCTCGCGGTGACCACCGAGATGTGCCTGCCGGGCCACGACGGCGTCTTCGCGCTCGGCGACGCCGCGGCCGTGCCCGACGAGGCCAAGGGCCAGGAGGGCGCCATCTGCCCGCCCACGGCGCAGCACGCGATGCGGCAGGGCAGGCACATCGCCGACAACGTGGTGGCGACGTTGCGGAACCATCCGATGACGCCGTACGAGCACAAGGACCTCGGTCTCGTGGTCGACCTCGGCGGCACGGACGCCGTCTCCAAGCCGCTGGGTATCGAACTGCACGGTCTGCCCGCCCAGTTCGCGGCCCGCGGCTACCACTGGTGGGCGCTGCGCACCAACGTCGCCAAGGTCCGCGTCGCCACGAACTGGACGCTCAACGCGATCGCCGGCGACGACTTCGTGCGCACCGGATTCCAGGCCCGCAAGCCCGCCCGGCTGAAGGACTTCGAGTTCACGGACGCCTACATGACACCGGAACAGGTGCGGGCGCACGTGGAGGGTCCGGACCGCAAGGAACTCTGAGCCGGTGCACACGCTCCGGTCGCGTCATGCGATCCTGAGAGCCTGATCATGACGTGAAGCGGGAGTGAGTACGGCAGCGTGAGGGCAGCGGGTGGGTCGGTCCGGGCACGGCTGAGCGATCTCGTCGCGGCGTCCGATCCCGGGTTGTTGCGACTGGCCGCGGGCCTGCGGACCGTGAGCTCCATCGCCCTCACGCTGCTCGTGCTCTCCCTGTTCGACGCCGGCGTACGGCTGCTGGTGGCGGGAGCCATCGCGGCCATGGTCTCCACCTTCGCCATCCGCGAGAAGCAGCGCCCGCAGCAGGCGGTCACGCTGGCGCTGGGGCTTCCGGTGGCGCTGGCCTCCGTCTCGCTGGCCGCGGTCCTGCACTCCCGGGTGGTGGGCGGCGACCTGTTCTTCGTCGCGCTCATCTTCTGCGCCGTCTACGTCCGCCGCTTCGGCGACCGCGGCACCGCGCTCGGGCTGATCGGCTTCCAGGTCTACTTCATGGCCCTGTTCGTCGGCGCCAGCGTCTCGGCGCTGCCGACGCTGTGGGGCGTGGTCGCCGCGGCCTTCGCCTCCAGTGCCGTGGTGCGGTTCGCGCTGGTTCACGAGACCCCCGCGGGCATCCTGGAGCGGCTGCGCGAGGCCTTCCGCGCGCGGCTGGCGCAGCTGGTGACCGCGCAGCTCGCCCTGCTCGACGCGGGGCCGGAGGAGATCGACAAGGCGCTCCAGGACGTACGGGACGGCACGGCGCGCCTGCACGAGACGGCCATGATGATCCAGGGCCGGCTGGAGGAGGGGACCGCCGACGAGGCCACGGCGCGGCTGGTGCAGCGCCGCATCGCGGACGCCGAGATCGCCGCCGAGCGCCTCGGGCTGCTCCTGCTGACCGCCCGCAGCGCCGAGCGCGCGGACACGCTGACCCTGC
>JABFWL010000325.1 GCA_013362315.1 Catenulispora sp.
CCTGCTCCGCCTGCTCGGCCCGCTCGGCCCGAGCAGAGGGCGAGCCGGACAGCGCTTTGCGCCGATCGTTGAAGTAGCACGTCAGATCCAGCGCCGCACCGCGCTCCTTCTCCACCTGCTCGCGCAGCTCAGCCAGACGACGCGGGTCGTAGTACGAGTTCTTGCCCGTGGCGAGCTGAGCCTGCCAAGCGCGCAGCACCGCCTCGTCGAAGGAGCAGTCACCGACGTCGATCACGCACAGCCCCGGCTGCGCCACCACGCTCACCGAGCGGCTGAAGCCCGGCCGGAAGCGGTTGCTCACCACCATCCGGATCACGCTCGGGTTCACGCCGGTGACCCGTGCCATCGCCACCGCGTACGCGGCCAGCAGCACCGGTCCGCTGCCCAGCCCCGTGCGGTCGCTGACCGCGCTTACCGCGATGAACGCCGCGCGGGAGTCGTAGGTGGCGTCCCACCAGCGCGGATCCTGCTCCGGATGCGGGCCGTTGAACCGGCGGATCGGGATCCGCCGCAGCCAGTGCTCCCAGAACCGCAGCGAGGCGTCGCCGGCGCGCGCCCCCGCCGGCGTGCACTGCTTGCGCGCAATCTCCCTGGGCTGTAACCCCTCCCGCGGACCCAGCACGGCCCCGGTCTCCTGGTCCAGGTGCACCAGGTCGCCGACCAGCGCGTCGAAGCCGAAGGCGTCGATCACCATGTGCGGATACATGGCCACGAAGTGGTCCGGGACGCCGTCGCGCCGGAGCACCGCCATCCGCACCGGCCAGTCCTGCGCGATGTCGAAGGGCTCGAACTCGTACCGGGCGCGGATCGCCTCGGCCTGCTCGGCGGCATCCTCGCCGTCGTCGAGGTCGTAGACCTCCAGGCCGACTTCGCCGGACTCGGCGAGCACCTGCATCGGCCGCCCCTCCGAGTCGGTGCGGATCCGGGTGCGCAGCGACTCGTGGCGCCCGACGACGAAGGCCAGCACCTGCCGCACGTTCTCCAGCGTGGTGCCGGCATCCAGCTTCATCGTGCCGCCGACCATGAACGGGGAGTTGAAGCCCTGCATCGCCCGCCACACGCCCCACTGGGCCCACGTGAGGTCTTCGGTGCCGGAGCCCTCGCCGGAGAAGGGAACCATGATCGTGTGTTGCCGCATCGCGCTACCGCCCGCCAGGTCGTGGTGGTCTGGTCTGTCGCAGTGGTCTGGTGTGTCACAGAATCCAGTGAGCCGACGCCGCATGGATCCGCCGCCGACACACCGGGCGCTTGGAGCGTTCTGATCAGGACGTCGCCGCCAGGCGCCCGGCCGGCCCCGGTCCGGCCGGGCCCCGCCCTCACGATTCGCGCAGCGACCGGCCGGTCTTGGTCAGGAACACGTCGTCCAGCGTCGGCCGGTGCACCTCGACGGTGGACGTGGCGATCCCGGCCTCCTCCAGCGTCCGCATCACCAGCGGCACCGCCGTCTCCCCGGCCGCCACGCCCAGCCGCACCAGGCCGCCGTCGCGCGTCTCCACCGGGCCGGCCAGATACGCCTGGCCGGTCAGGATCTCGGTCGCCTTCTCCGCGAACTCCTCACCGACGCCGACCGTGACCACGTCGCCGGAGATCTCCCGCTTCAGCGCGTCCGGCGTGCCCTCGGCCACGATCTCGCCGCCGTCGATGATGGCGATGCGGTCGCACAGCGCGTCGGCCTCTTCCAGGTAGTGCGTGGTGAGGAAGACCGTCATGCCCTCGCTGCGCAGCCGCCGGACCTCGTCCCACATGTGCGCGCGGCTCTGCGGGTCCAGGCCGGCGGTCGGCTCGTCCAGGAACACCACCTTGGGCTCGTGGATGATGCCCAGCGCGATGTCCACCCGCCGCCGCTGCCCGCCGGAGTAGGTCTTGCACGGCCGGTCGGCGAACTCGGTGAGCTGGAACGCCTCCAGCGCGGTCACGGTGCGCCGGGTCGCCTCGGCCTTGCTGATGCCGTGCATCCGCGCCTGCAGGATCAGTTCCTCGCGCGCCGTGGCGTCGTCGTAGGTGCTGCCGCCCTGTGCGATGTAGCCGATGGCCTTGCGCACCGCCGCCTGCTGGGTGCGCAGGTCCGCGCCGGCGATCGTGGCGTCGCCGGCGTCCGGCGGGATCAGTGTCGAGAGCATCCGCAGGGTGCTGGTCTTCCCGGCTCCGTTGGGGCCGAGGAACCCGAAGATCTCGCCCTCGGCGACGTCCAGGTCGACGCCCCGCACCGCCTCGACCTTGGTGGTCTTGCGCTTGGCGCGGGTCTCGTAGGTCTTCTTCAGACCTCTGGTCTGGATGATGGTCATGGCTCTTCCTCCCCCTTCCTAGCGGACCGAGCGGGCGAACTTGCGGCCGGACCAGGCGACGGTGACCAGCGCCAGGCCCGCCAGCATCAGCGCGGCCTTCCACACCGAGGCGTCCTCGGCGTGGCCGGTGAACAGCGCGCGCATGCCGGTGACCGCCCAGTTGAAGGGGTTGCCGTTGGCGGCGTCGCGCAGCCACAGCGGCGCCAGCGCGATCGGCAGCAGCGTCCCGGACAGCAGCATCAGCGGCTGCGCGACGTTGTTGATCAGCTGCCCCAGCACCGCCGGGTTCTTGATCGTCAGCGCCACGCCGTAGGAGAACGAGGAGCTGGTCAGCGAGATCAGGGCCAGGATGCCGTAGCCGATCAGCAGGTTCGGGATCGCCACCGTCAGCCCGAAGATCAGCGACAGCACCACGATGATGACGGCCTGGATCACCAGCACCACCACGTCCCGCAGGGACCGCCCGAGCAGCAGCGCCACCCGGCTCACCGGGGTCACCCGGGCCCGCTCGACGATCCCG
>JABFWL010000597.1 GCA_013362315.1 Catenulispora sp.
GGGTCGGGGACCTGCGCGCCGGGGGTCCCGGCCGGGGCCGGGACCTGCGCGGCGCGGGCGCGCCCAGCGGCTGGGCGGTGCCGCCGGACGACGACCCGGAGTTCCTGCGGCGGTTGGGGGAACAACTGAAGAAGGACCGCCCCGAGAGCTGAGAGCCGGAGCGCTGAGACCCGGAGCGCTGAGGCAGGGCCCGGCTCACGCGCTCACGAAGACTGCATCGTGAACCCGAACATGTGCCGGTCCATGGCGAACACCGGATCGCTGTAGGCCTCCGGGAAGTCCTCGAAGCTCTCCTTCACGGCCTCCGCGAGATAGCCCGACACCGGTTCGGACAGTCCCATCCGCCGGGTCGACCAGTGGGCCCAGGCCAGGGCGACCGGCTCCAGCAGTTCCAGCTGGGCGTCGTCGGCATTCACCCGGGCCGGGATCAGGACGTTGATCAGGGTGTCGAACTTCTCCGGGCCGTAGAGCGGCGGGTCGCCGGCGAACTCGGACAGGCCGAGCCGGGCGAACACCTCGCCCCACTCCCGGACGATCGCCGGGTGCGGCAGCTCGCGGGCGCCCTCGCTGGCCGTGAACTCGTCCAGCAGGGCCGGCAGGTCCTCCAGGTCGTAGCCGAAGTCGGCACCGCCGGGGAGCTCGGCGGGCTCGGGGAGCACCGCGAGGCGGGAGAGCATCAGGGCGCGCAGGGCGGCGAAGTCGTCGCCCTCGTCGTCGTCCTCGTCGAACTCGTCGAGCTCGTCCAGGCCGGAGAGCTCGTCCAGGCCGCTGAGGTCGTCCAGATCGGCGAGGTCGCCGAAATCGGCGATGTCGGCGAGGTCGCCGCGCCCGCTCACCGCACCGAGTGAGTCGATGCCGTCCAGGTCCGCGAAGCCTTCGAAGCCGTCCGCGGTCTGCGGCCGGCCGTCGGCCTCGCGGTCCGCGCCGTGCTCATCGGCTGCGCCGTCCTCGAACTCGTCGTCCTCGTCGTCGTCCTCGTCGTCGTCCTCGGCATAGTCCTCGTCGTCGACCACGGTCTCCAGCACCGCCGGCTCCAAGCGCCGCCGCAGCTCCCCGCCGTCGATCTGGTCCAGCGAGAACACGCCGTCCGGCCCCTCCGAGAACTCGGCACGGATCTCGGCCAGGATGTCCGGCAGGTCCGCCGGGTCGACCAGCAGCACCTCCACGACGCTGCCCTGGGCGTTGTTGGCCACCGTCGCGGTGAACGCGTACTTGTCCTTGCCGCGCTTGAAGGCCGCGATCAGCAGTTCGCCGTCGGCGAACACGTCGGAGACCGACCAGCCCTCCAGGAACTCCACCGGCTGCAGGGCGGCGCCGTACCAGTCCGGCCGCCGGACGCCCTTGCGGTACAGCCGCTCCGAGGCCTCGGCGGCACGCTGGGCGACGGCCGGGGCCGCGACCGAGGCCACCGCGCACAGCACCGCCTGGGTCCGCGGCGAGCCGACTAGCTCCAGTACCTCGACCAGGCCCAGCTCGGCGCCCTCGGGCTCGTCGTCCTGCTGCAGGGCCGCGGTCCACAGGCCGCCGAGGAAGGCCGACGCCCACAGCTCGGCGTCCAGCGGCGTGCGCACGGTGCGCGGATCGCCGTAGACCTCGTCGAGGGCGTCGAAGAGCTGCTCGAACTCCGGCGGCAGCTCCGGGTGCCGCGCGGGCGACGGCGGATGCGAACGCCGGTTCGGGGTACCCGGACGGGAGGAGTGGTGGGGCTGACGGCGCGGCTTCGGTCTCACCGTCTCATGTTCTCAGATCGCCGATACCGGCATAGGTGCAATACCCGACACGGAAGGCGCCCCATTCGGATGGAGATGGCCCTTATGGAAGCCGCCGAACATCAGCGACAAGATCAACATCACCAGGATGAAGATCAACGCATACCACAGACACCCCGATCCGCCGGAGCGGCGTCTGCCCCGGTCATCGCCGTCGTAACGCCTTCTCGACCGTCCGCCGAATGCCGCCATAGGTCATAAGATAACTGCGTTAGGGGGTCACTGTGACAGGTGAAGGCAAGCCCGCCTCCGGGAGTACCCGTGATGGGCAGACGCAGATCGTCGTGCGGACCGACAGCCGCCGGGGTCTGCGGGGAACGCTGGTCCGTCTGGGACTCGGCGCGGTGGCGCTGGTGGTGGTGATCACGCTGCTCGGCGCGGTCACGAACCTGATCCACTGGCGCAACCCGTTCGGCGAGACCACGACGCTGCGCAGCGGCCCGGTGCTGCTGAAGTCGATCACCGACCTCAAGCGCTTCGAGGCGGCCAGCGGCGAGTTCCAGGTCGTCGTCGAGAAGCAGAGCAGCTCGATCCTGCCGTCGTTCCTGGCCGGCAGCGACACCTTCTTCCTCGGCGACGGCACCGTGGGCGCCTACGTGGACTTCAGCAATCTGGGGCCGGACAAGGTGCAGGTCTCCTCCGACCGGCTCTCGGCGACCATCACGCTGCCCAAGCCGGTGCTGGACCCGACCGCGCTGGACGTCCACAAGAGCTACATCATCGGCGCCCAGCAGGGCCTGTTCGACCGGCTCTTCAACTCCGACCCGAACGCGGTGCAGCCGCTGCTGGAGGAGGCCACGAAGCAGATCGACGGGGCGGCGGCGAAGAGCCAGCTGGTGTCGATCGCCCAGAAGGACACCACGCAGATGCTGGAGGGCCTGCTGCACTCGCTCGGGTTCACCGGGACGATCACGGTGAACTACAAATAAGTTCCCCGAAATACGCAACGGCCGCCGCGTGGAGCACGCGGCGGCCGCTGTTTTGTCGCGCTACTACTTCACGCCGGCGTAGGAGTGCAGCCCGTTCACGAAGATCGACACGACGAAGTAGTTGAAGATGAAGCAGCCGTAGCCGATCAGCGCCACGATCGAGGCGTTGCGGCCCTTCCAGCCGCGCGTGGCGCGCGCGTGCAGGTAGGCGGCGTAGACGACCCAGGTGATGAACGCCCAGGTCTCCGTCGGGTCCCAGCCCCAGTAGCGGCCCCACGCGCGCTCGGCCCAGATCGAGCCGGCGATCACGGTGAACGTCCAGATCGGGAAGGAGAACGCCAGGATCCGGTAGGCGACCAGGTCCAGCTTCATCGCCGACGGCACGCGCTTCCACATCGACGCCGGGCTCGCGGTGCCGAGCTTGGCCCGGGTCTCGTAGCGGGACTTGAACAGGTACAGGACGGTCGCCAGCGTCGCGACGGTGAACGCGCCGGAGCACAGGACCGCGGCCGCGACGTGGACCACGAGCCAGGGCGAGTGCAGGGCCGGGACCAGCTGCTCGGCGTCCTTGTACAGCACCTCGACGGCCAGCCCCAGGATCGCGACGACCGTGCCGGTGGCGAACACCCCGAGCCAGCGGGCACCTCTGCGGAACAGCAGGCCGACGTAGATCGCCATGGCCACCGCGGAACCGGCGATGGTGAACTCGTAGAGGTTGCCCCACGGCACCCGGTGCGCGGCCACGCCGCGGCACACGACGCCGACCACGTGCAGCGCGAACGCCAGCACCGTGGTGCTGACCGCGATGCCGCCGGCGGTGATGGCGCGCAGGTTGCCGCCGTCGATCGCCGGGATCGACTCCTCGAGGGTCGGCAGATCGTCCAGGTCGTCCAGGTCACCCAGCTCGTCGAAGGCGCCCAGGTCGTCCAGGTCGCGCAGGTCGTCCGGGACGACGGAGGTCGCTCCCTGGCCCGCGTTGCCCGCACTGCGAGCGCTGACCAGCGCCTCGGCTTGCGCCGTAACCTTGGCGCGCTGCTCGGCGCTCTGCTCGGCCGCCGCCACGACGAACGACGACTTCCGGCCGAACACCCACTCCGCCGTATAAGCGAAGAACGCGATGAGGTACACGAACATCGCGCCGTAGATGGCGTAGTTCGAAAACCGCGCCAGCGATTCGTTGATCACTTCTGTGCTCCCACCTTCGCCGGACGCAAGCCCCTGCCCACGCCCCTCACCTCGTCCCGCAACCGCCCGTCCTCGGCCCGGGCCAGGCCCGCCACCTCGACGCGGATCGCGTCCTGCGCCGCACCCTGCGCCGCGGGCTTCACCCGCACGAACACCCGGCGCCGCCGGATGCCCAGCGACAGGATCAGTCCGCCGACAATGCCCACGGCCGAGACGAAGACCAGGGTCTTCGAGGGGTCGTGGTTGATGTCGAACTGCGCGTACTGCTTGACGCCGTCGAACGAGATGGAGCCCATCCCGTCCGGCAGCTGCACTGTCTTGCCCTTGTCCAGGTCCAGCCCGACCGCCTTGCGGCCGTTGGCCGGGTCCAGCACCTGCTGGATGGCCTTGGTCGTGTCGAACCGGTAGACCGACGTCGAGGAACCGAGGTCGCCGGTGTAGACGTTCAGGATCAGCTCGGGATTCACAGGCGCCGGGAACGCCGAGATCGGCCCCTGGGTCATGCTCATGCCGGCGAAGGTCGGCAGGAACCAGCCCTGGACGCCCAGCTGGGTCGGCTTACCGTCCTTGTCCTTGATGCCGTCGGCGACCCGCAGCATGCCGGAGGACTTGAACATCGCTCCGGCTTCGAAGAACTTCACCGGCCCGCTCCAGACCGGCGTCCCGGTCTTGTCGCGGACCGTGATGACCGGGGCATAGCCGTGGCTGACCAGGTAGAGGTTGACGCCGTTGACGGTCAGCGGGTCGTTGAGCTTGACCGCCTTGTGGTTCGTCCGGTTCGATCCGGCCGCGCTGTAGCTGACATCGGCGGTGAAGTTGCGCGGCTGCCCGAAGTCCTGCGAGTCCTTGTTGGTCTCGTAGCGGGCGTCGAAGCTGTTCAGCTTGAGAGTGAAGGGCGGCAGCTTGTCGGCGTCGACACCGCCGCCGAAGTCCCGGTCGTCGTACTTCAGCGAGATGTTGGTGAAGTTCTCGCCCTCGGTGACCAGGACCTTCCCCTGATATCCGTAGTAGCCCTTGATCGCGAACCCGGCCAGGATCCCGACCAGCGACAGGTGGAACACCAGGTTCCCGATCTCGCGGAGATAGCCCTTCTCCCCCGAGACCCATCCGCCGCCGTCGGCATCCGTCCCGCGCACTACACGGAAGCGCTTCTTCTTCAGCGCGGCTTCCGCAGCAGTCAGTTTCGCCTCGATCGAGGTTCCGGAGCCGTCACCCCACCCGTAGTGCACCGGCATCCGGGCCAGATTCCGCGGCGCGGCCGGCGGCGGCTTGCGCACCGCCTTGTAGTGCTGCAGGGAGCGCGGGACGATGCAGCCGATCAGCGAGACGAACAGCAGCAGATAGATCGAGGTGAACCACACCGACTTGTAGACGGTGAAGAACCCCAGGTGCTCCAGCAGCGGTCCGAGGCTCTGGTGGCGATCGATCCAGTCGGTGACCAGCGTCGGGTCGGTGTTGGCGCTGCGTTGTGGCAGGAGCGAGCCCGGGATCGCGGCGAGCGACAGCATGAACAGCAGGATCAGCGCGACCCGCATCGACGTGAGCTGACGCCAGGCCCAGCGCAGCCACTCGACGAAGCTCAGCCGGGGCAGCGTGACGGCACCGGCACCGGCACCGGCTGCGCCGGCAGCGCTTCCGGCGGTTTCGGTGCTGTCGGTGCTGTCGGCGCTGTCCTCGCGGGGAGCCGTGGACAGGCTCTCGGCGTCCATCTCATCCGTCGGCGAAGCCATCTTCAGTCTCGGTCTTCAGTCTCGGTCTAGATCGGGGACTCGAACGCGGTGCCCTGGCCCTGCAGCCAGGCCACCATCTCCGTCCACTGGCCGGTGACCAGCAGCACGCCGATGACGACGAGCATGCCGCCGCCGATCCGCATCACGGCCTGGTAGTGGCGCTTCACGTACCCGAACGCGCCCATCGCCTTGCGGAAGGCCACGGCGGTGAGCACGAACGGCAGGCCCAGCCCCAGACAGTACGCCACCCCGATGAGCGCCGAACGACCGGTGTTGCCGGAATCCAGCGCGAGTGAGGAGACCGCCGACAGCGTCGGCCCCATGCACGGCGTCCAGCCCAGGCCGAACAGCACTCCCAACAGCGGCGCGCCCGCCAGGCCGATCCGCGGGTCCTTGTGGAACCGGGCCTCGCGGTTGAGGACCCGGCTCATCACGCCCGGCAGCACGCCGGCGAAGGACAGGCCCATCAGGATCGTGAGCGAGCCCAGGACGATCTGGATGACCCGCCGGTGGCCGAGCAGGAACCCGCCGCTCCAGCCGGCGAAGGTCTCCAGGAGCACGAAGACGATGCTGAAGCCGAGGACGAACAGCAGCGCGCCGAGCACCATCCGGCCGCGTTTGGCGCGCGCCGCCTCGTCGAGCGTCTGGGCGCCCAGGTCCACACCGGTCAGGCCGGTGACATAGGACAGGTAGCCCGGCACCAGCGGCAGCACGCACGGCGACAGGAACGAGATGAGCCCCGCGGCCAGCGCGATCGGGATCGCCACCAGGAAGCTGCCGTACTCCACCTTCAGCTGCACCTGGTGCGTGGAGTCGGACAGGGTGGCCAGATGCGCGACCACGGCGGCGGAAGTACTCACGGCGTCACTTCTGGGCCAGGATGTTGTCGAGGGCGGCGGCCAGCTCGGTGTAGTCGACCCCGCGCAGCGCGCGCCAGGCGATCTTGCCGTCCTTGTCGACGATGATCGTCGAGGGCACGTTGCTCAGCGAGGTGATCCCGACCAGCTTGGGCAGCAGCGCGTCGTCGTCTCCGTCGACCAGGTTCGGGTAGCTGATCTGCTTGTCGGCGACGAACGCCTTGGCCTGCGGGGTGTCGTCGCGGACGTTGAGGCCCACGAACTGCACGCCCTTGTCCTTGTAGGTCTCCGCGGCGCGCTCCAGATACGGCGCCTCGGCCTGGCAGGGACCGCACCACGACCCCCACAGGTTGACCACCATGACCTTGCCCTTGAAGGAGCCGGTGCTCAGCGTCGGCCCCTCCAGCGTGCGGCCGGTCAGGTCCGGGAACGTCTTGCGCTTGTCGATCGGGAACGCGACGGCGGTGCCGTCGCCCTCCTTGTTCTTCGGCCCCGAGGACCCGCCGCAAGCGGTCAGGCCGAAAGCCAGGCCGAAGACCACGGCGGCCGTGGCCACGGCGAGCGACCTGCGTGTTCGATCCGTCCTGCGCAGCATGTGAAAAGTTTCGCATGGGCGCCGGGACGCTTCGCCACAGGGTCCGCCGCATCGGGCGGAGCGCCTGGCCCCGCCCGTGGCGGCGGACCCTGTGCGAGCAGTTCGCTACGCGCCGGCGACGAACTTCTTCGTGCTCTTCACCGGCAGCAGATCCTTGGCCGGCTCGCTGTAGCGCACCGCGGTGATCCGGTCGCCGGTGAACTCGAAGGACGTGAGCGAGGCCAGCGTGCACTCGCGCTTGCGCGGGTCGTGCAGGAACGAGCGGTGCTCGGCGGCCAGCCGGCTGATCCAGATCGGCAGCTGGTGGCTGACCAGCAGCACCTCGTGGCCCGGGGCCAGCTTCGCGGCGTCGGCCAGGGCCGCGTGCATCCGCTTCACCTGGTCCTTGTACGGCTCGCCCCAGGACGGCTTCATCGGGTTCCACAGCTTGAACCACACGGCGGGGCGCTTCAGCACGCCGTCGCCGACCGAGAACTTCTTGCCCTCGAAGAAGTTCCCCGCCTCGATCAGCCGCTCGTCGGTGCCGACCTCCAGGTCGTGGCGGGCCGCGATGGGGGCCGCGGTCTCCTGCGCGCGCTGCAGCGGGGAGGCGACGACCGCCTGGATGTCGTGGTCGGCCAGGTGGTCGGCGACCCGCTCGGCCATCTTCTGCCCGAGATCGGACAGGCGGAACCCGGGCAGGCGCCCGTACAGGATGCCGTCCGGGTTGTAGACCTCGCCGTGGCGCATCAGGTGGACGACGGTCTTGGTCTCTGCCATCGCTGGTGGGGTTTCCTCTCGGGGTGGGACTGAGCTGGGACGGTGCTCGGTGTGCTTGGTTTCAGTGCTTGGTTTCAGTGCTCGGTGGTCTGTGCTCGCCGGTTCAGGACTTCTCGGCCGCGGCGGCGGCGCGCGCGGCGTGCGGCAGCGCCTCGGCGATCCGCTCGACCGCCGCGCTGTCGTGCGCGGCCGAGACGAACCAGGCCTCGTACGCGCTCGGCGGCAGATAGACGCCGCGGTTCAGCATCGCGTGGAAGAACGCGGCGTAGGCCTTGATGTCCTGGGTCTTGGCGTCGGCGTAGTTCTCCACCGGCTTGCCGGTGAAGAAGACGGAGAACATGGTCCCGGCGAACTGCACGGTGTGCGGGACGCCCTCCTTGCTCAGCGCCTCGGAGGCCAGGTCGGCGATCCGGTGCGCGGCGACGTCGAGGTGGCTGTAGACGTCGGGGGTGCAGTTCTTCAGGGTGGCCAGGCCCGCGGCGGTGGCGACCGGGTTCCCGGACAGCGTGCCGGCCTGGTAGACCGGCCCGGCCGGGGCCAGGTGTGCCATGACGTCGGCGCGGCCGCCGAAGGCCGCGGCCGGGAAGCCGCCGCCCATCACCTTGCCGAAGGTCATCAGGTCCGGCACCACGCCGTCGATGCCGTACATGCCCTCCCGGGAGGCGCGGAAGCCGGTCATCACCTCGTCGGAGATGAACAGCGCGCCGTTGGCCCGGCAGATGTCGGCGAGGAAGCGGTTGAAGCCCGGCCGGGGCGGGACGATGCCCATGTTGCCGGGGGCGGCCTCGGTGATCAGGCAGGCGATCTCGGGCCCGTGGGCCTGGAACGCGGCCTTGACCGCCTCGGTGTCGTTATAGGGCAGCACGATCGTGTCGGCGGCCTGCGCACCGGTGACGCCGGGGGTGTCGGGCAGCGCGAAGGTCGCCACGCCCGAACCGGCCGCGGCCAGCAGGGCGTCCACATGGCCGTGGTAGCAGCCCGCGAACTTCACGACCTTGCCGCGCCCCGTGCTGTTTCCATTGACAGCGGAGCTGTAGCCTCTGGCCAGCCGGATAGCGCTCATCGTGGCCTCGGTGCCGGAGGAGACCAGCCGCACCTGCTCCACCGGGGCGATCCGCGCGACGATCTCCTCGGCGAGCTCGACCTCGCCGGCCGACGGCGCGCCGTAGCTGGTGCCACTGCGCAGCGCCTTGGTCGCGGCCTCCACCACCGCCGGGTGGTTGTGGCCGAGGATCAGCGGCCCCCAGGAGCAGACGAGGTCGACGTAGCGGTTGCCGTCCACGTCGGTCAGGTACGCGCCGTCGCCGCCGGCCATGAACCGCGGCGTTCCGCCGACCGCGCCGAAGGCCCGCACCGGTGAGTTCACGCCGCCGGGCGTCACCGCCCTGGCCCGGTCGAACAGCTGCTGGGACTGGGTCTGCACTTTTTGAACTTCCAGCGAGGCCTCGTACGGGTGCGCGTCCATGCCGCCATGGTCTCAGATCATCGCCCGGCGACCCGCATCGCCCGCACAGCCTCCAGGAACGGATCCGGCGGCAGGTAGGCGTGGTCGCGGACGTAGTGGACGACCAGGGTGGGAGCGGCGAGACAGCGGCCGTCGGCGGCCGTGACGCGGATCTCGGCGTGGCCGAGGAACAGCAGCCGGCTGCCGTAGACGGCGCCGAACTGGAAGTTGTCCTCGAACCGGTGCGGCAGGCGGCAGGTGTGGAAACCGCGGGTGACGGCGGTCACGTGATCTGCGGCCAGCGTGATGAGGTTCGTCAGGAACTCCGGATCCGTCGGCCCGGTGGGGAACTCCTGCCCGAGCTCCAGCCATCCGACGTTGAGGAGCTCGGTGCCGTCGGGAACCGTGTCCGGGAGGAACTCATAGGGCGTGAGGTCGGCGTAGTACGTCATCGCCTCGTCCCTACCCGCGTGCCCGACGCCGCCACCGCCACCGCCGCGACCGCGACGAAGACCGGCAGCAGCAGGTAGGCGGTGTGGATGCCGACCCGGTCGGACAGGAACCCGAGCGCGAACGGCGCGGTCCCGACCGCGACCCCGGCGCTGAACATGTTCACCGACCCGGCCAGCTCGGCCTGACCGCCGGACAGCTCGATGCCGCGCGCGGAGATCAGCGGGAACTGCAGGGCCAGGCCGAGCCCGGCGACTCCGAGGCCCGCGAACATCGACACCGGTTCGGAACCGAGCCAGAAGACCGCGAAGCCGAGCAGGTTGACGCCGAACGAGGCGTGGATCAGCCGGTCGATCGGGACCCGCAGCGCCAGCGGGCCGCCGACCGCCCGGCCGACGGCCATGCCCGCGACGACGGCCGTGACGCCGGTCGCCGCCGCCCCGGCGGACAGCCCCGCGCGGTCCTGCAGGAGGGTGGCGCACCACAGGGTCAGGCAGAACTCGATGGCGACGGCGCAGAGCCCGGCCAGCTGGTTGAGCCAGAACCGGCGCCGGAGCGTCCGCAGAGAGTTCCCGGCCGGGGCCGTGTCGGCCAGCGGGTCCGCCCCGGACATGTCGCACCCGGCGAGTTCCCGTTCTCCCTGCGCGGCTTCGAAGACGACCTGCTCGATGTCCGGCGCGGGCCACTGCGGCTCCCGCACGCGGCCGAGCAGCAGGTAGAGCAGTCCGCTGAGCGGGGCCACCGACAGCAGCGCCACCCGCCAGCCGAGCCCGGCCGCCGCCGCGCCGCCCACCGCGAGCGGCGCCGCGATGCCGACGAACGCCGCGACCGCGTTGGCCTCGGTGATGGCCGCCGGACCCGAC
>JABFWL010000377.1 GCA_013362315.1 Catenulispora sp.
GAGCGGCCGGCCGGCCGGCGCGCTGGGCCAGGCGCCGGCTTCCGGACCGACCAGTGCCGGTGCGCTGGCCGGGCCGTTCGCGGCGACATCGCCCGGCAAGGCGCCCGGACGCACAGCGGGGCAGGCACCCGGGCAAGCTCCAGGGCAAGCAGCCGGGAAAACACCAACCTCGGCGCCCACCGATCCGTTCAGCGGCGACTACGGCACCACGACACTGGCCTCCGGGCAGCTCGGAGGCATCACGTGGCAGCTGACCCGGGTGATCAAGCCCGGCACCGATACTGAGCACACGCCTTTTCCCTGCCCTAAGGACCAGGGCAGCTATCTGCTGCACCAGGACCTCTATGTCGTGACTCCGGACGGCGTGCGCGTCGGCGCGGACGTCGGAGACTCGCTCACCTGCTCCACGGCGCAGGGAGAAGGTACGCCGTGGGACCACACGCCGCAGTTCCAGCTCAGCCCGCTGGTCTCGGCGCGCTACGCCCAGATCGACACCACGGACAAGGAGCAGAGCAGCCCCTACGGCAGCCTCCTCGTCGGGATCGTCGACGAGACGCGCATCGCGAAGGTCCAGCTGAAGTTCAATGACGGCCGCCCGACGGCGACCGCCCAGCTGGTGAAGGCTCCGGCTCCGGAGAACGGCACGTACTTCTACTTCGCGCTGCCGGACAAGGACTGGAACCGCGGCGAGCTGCCCGGCAAGCTCGAGTTCTTCGACGCCGCGGGGCATCCGGTGCAGCTGCCTGGCTGGCAGACACGCTGACGTGCGGAAACAGGCTCTGAGCCAGAGCTGAATACGGGAGCTGGAAACGGAAGCTAAATACGGGAGCTGAAACGAATGGGCCGCCGCCTCCCCATCCCGAGGGAGGCGGCGACCGGTCCGGGCCGGGGGGATTGGCCCGGAAACCCGACGCCTCAGCCGTTGCCGTCGGCAGGCGTCGTCGAAACCGTGTACCCCTCCTGCTTGTTCGCATTCATCGCGAACTCGTTCGTGAACGTGTCGCCGAGCTTCACCGAGTCGTCGGCCTTGCCGAGCAGCTTCTCGGTCGCCAGGATGGTCTGCGGGCCGCCGGCCGGCATGATGCCGTCGGGCAGGAACTGGCCCTTGTCCTGGGTCAGGGCGGCGACGTAGTCGTCCTTGGTGATGATCTTGTTGTTGGTGTACTCGGCCGGGAGCTTGTCGGCGATCTCCTGAGCGGAGTGGGTGTTGATCCAGTGCATGGTGTCGACGAGCGCGTTCACCACCCGCTGGGTCTCGTCCTTGTGGTCCTTCACCCAGTCGGTGCGGGCCAGCACGCTCGCGGCCGGCCAGGCGCCGCCGAGGGCCTTGGTGGCGCCGTCCACGGTCGCCAGATCCACCGCCGAGTAGCCGAGGTTCTGCTTCTGGATCGCGGTGACCGTCGGCTGCGTGGTCATGACGCAGCTGATCGCGCCCTTCTGCAGCGCCGCGATCGCGGTGGAGCCGGCCCCGACGCCAGTGCGGTTGAACTTGTCCTTGCTCAGGCCGGCCTTGGCCGCGATCAGCTGGGTCAAGGTGTCGGTGCCCGAACCCAGGTCGGTCACGCCCAGCGTCTTGCCGGCGAAGTCGGCGCCGGAGTGCACGCCGGCGTTGGTCGCGCACATCTCGCGCTCGCCGGGCGCGCCGGAGAGCTGGACCACGGCCTCGACGGACTTGTGCTTCGTCTGGAAGTCGATGGTGTGGATGTACCAGGCGCCGGCCATGTCGACCTGGCCGGAGATCATCGCGTCCTCGGCACCGACGCCGCCGTCCTGCTCGGTGGACAGGGTGACGTCGACCCCGTACTTCTTGTAGAAGCCGAGCTGGTCGGCGAGCTTGTAGGGCAGGTAGATCTGCTTGTCGATGCCGCCGACCATCAGCGACACGTGCTTGGTGTCCTTCGGGGTGCCGGCGCTGCCGCCGGTGCTGCCGGCCGCGGCCGCGGCGGTGGTCGAGCCGGCGCCGGCCGCCGAGCCGGAGCTCTTGGAGGAGGAGCACGCGCTCAGCGCGGTCAGGGCCAGGGCGCCGGTCGCGGTCAGGACCAGGGTCTTCTTCATTGTGGACACGACGGTGTCGCCTTTCTGTGGGAGGAGGGGGATCACACCAGCACCGACTCGGCCTGCGTCTTGGGCCGCCACGCGAGCAGCCGGCGCTCCAGGCGCTCGATGACGAACTCGACGATCAGCACCAGGGCGGCGATCACGAACATGTTCGCGAACACGCCGTCCGGGTCGAAGTTGCCCTGCGCGGACTTGATCAGCAGGCCCAGGCCGTGCTGGGCGCCCAGCACCTCGCCGACCACGGCGCCGACGATGGCGAACCCGAACGCGCTGTGCAGCGAAGCGATGATCCAGGTCATCGCCGAGGGCAGGGTGACGTGCCGGATCACGTGCCACCGGCTGGCGCCCAGCACCTTGGCGTTGTTCAGGACGTTGCGGTCCACCTCGCGCACGCCCTGGAAGGCGTTGAAGAACACGATGAAGAACACCAGCACCGCCGCGAGCAGCACCTTCGGGGTGATGCCGACGCCGAACGCGACCACGAAGATGGCGCCGAGCACGATGCGCGGGATGGCGTTGACCACCTTGATGAACGGGTCCAGCACCTGCGCCAGGAACCGGTTCAGGCCCAGGGCCACGCCCATCACGATGCCGACGGCGGTACCGAGCAGGAACCCGTACAGCGCCTCCTGCATCGTGGTCTCGATCTGCAGCGGGTAGGAGCCGAACTCGGTGCCGTTCTCGAAGTAGTCCCACAGCCGGTTCCAGATGCCGGAGGGCTGCGCGTAGAAGAACTTGT
>JABFWL010000282.1 GCA_013362315.1 Catenulispora sp.
GTACCGCTTGCGGCTGCCGTCGGGACCGAGGGGACCGAACCGCCCACCCCACGAACCGCAGGCGCAGAGACTGACCCAGCCGCCCTAGGGACTCGCGCCAGTTCCCCGAGGGAATCGAGGCCCGCCGGAGGCACCGGCCCTTCACAGGCCTTTGACTTGCTCTTGCCTTTGACTGGCTCTCGACCCCACCTCCTCCCCCCGCGTACTGATAAAACTCGCCGCAACCAACACCACAGCCCCCGCATAAAACGGCGCCCGCAGCCCAAACGCCCCCGCGACGAAGCCCCCGGCCGCAGCACCAGCGGCAGTAGCACCGCCGATCACCATCTGATACGCCATGGCGACGCGGCCCAGCAGCTCGGCAGGAACGAGGCGCTGCCGCAGCGACACCGCGGTGATGCTCCACGCCAGGTTCGCAGCGCCGAAGGCGGCGATGGCCGCGCCGGCGGCCGGGCCTGAGGTGGCGGCGCCGGCGGCCGCAGAGGCGAGGGCGGTGGCCGCCGCCGTCACCGTCAGGACGGGGCGGCTGCCGAAGCGGCTGGTGAGGCCGGGAGTGGCGGCGGCGCCCGCCATGCCGCCGACGGCGAAGGAGGCGATGAGCAGCGCGAAGCCGAGGCTGCCCACGTGGAGGGTGTGCCGGGCGTAGAGCACCAGGACGGCGATCAGTGCTGCGGTGACCAGGTTCGTGACGCCCGCGATCAGGCACAGGCGGCGCAGCAGGTGGTGCCGCCAGAGCCAGCGCACCCCGTGCGCCATGTCGTGGCGCAGCGTCAGCCAGGTCGCGGGCGCGGTCGCAGCCGTCGGACCGAAGTCGCCGCGCAGCAGGAACGCTAGTGCGGCGGCTGCTGCGAACGACGCGGCGTCGACGGTGAAGGGCAGGGCGGCGGCGATGCCGAAGAGCAGCGCGCCCAGCGGCGTTCCCAGCAGAGTGTCGGAGACGAGCGCTCCCGCCTGCAGCCTGGCGTTGGCCCGTGTGAGGTTCTTGGGCGCCACCAGGGTCGGGACCATGCCCGACCAGGCGCCGTTGTAGAAGGTCTGCCCCAGTCCCAGCACGAAGCCGACGCCGATCAGCAGGTGGATGGTCAGCGCGTGGGCGGCGACCGCGGCGGCGAGGGCCCCGACGGCCCCGGCGCGCAGCGCGTCGGCGAGCCACAGGATGCGGCGGCGGTCGGCGCGGTCGGCGAAGGCGCCGGCCAGCAGGCCGAACAGCGGCAGCGGCAGCTGCTCGGCCAGGTAGACGGCGGCGATCTGGCGTGGATCGGAGCTGAGCCGGGCCGCCAGCAGCGGTAGCGCGACGAAGCGCATACCGTCACCGAGGCTCGATATGGTGACCGAGATCCAGATCCGTCGGAAGTCCGGCCCCAGGCCGGTGTGGTGGTCCCCCCGGGAATAAAACACGAACCAGACTCTGGTTCACGTTTGCTCCCGCTGTCAAGGAGTCAGATGGCTGAGAAAACCTACGAGCCGCAGCAGCAGCGCAGCCGGGAGAAGGTCGCCCGGATCCTCGCCGCGGCCGCCAGACTGCTCGACACCACCCCGTACGCGGCCCTGGGCACCAAGCAGATCGCCGCCGAGGCGGGCGTCTCCGTCGGCGTCCTCTACCGCTACTTCGCCGACACCGAGGCGATCGTCGCCTCCCTGGTGCGCGGCTGGCTGCGCCTCGACGTCGAAAGCATCGAGCGCATCACCGCCGCGCCGCTGCCGGAGCACTCGCGGGAGCTCTTCGAGCGGCTGATCACCGCCTACGCCGACGGCTTCCGCCGGGAGCCCGGACGCCGCAACGTCTGGTACCACGCGCCGAGCATCCCGTCGCTGAAGGCTGACAACCAGGAAGCGGACCGGATCATCACCGACGCCGTCTACAACGCCCTCGTGCGCGGATACTCGATGCCGGACAGCGCGGAGTCCCGCCGCCGGGTCGAACTCGCCGTCGAGGTCGTCAGTCACCTGCTGGATCTGGCGTTCCGCGACGACCCGCAGGGCGACCCCCAGATCCTCGCCGACGCCGCCCTCATCGCGGACCGGTACTTGTTCGTTCCGTGAGGTGAAGATCCCTCACGCCTTTTCGACCTCCTGACCTGCGCCTAAGCTTCCCAGCTGGTCGCCATGTCGCCCACTCGGCCGCGTCATGTCACTGTGAACCTGTACAAATGGCTCATGCGCAACGACGTCACGACTCCCGCCACCCGCGACGACGGCGAGGTGGTGCTCCGCCGCCTCGCCGGTGAGCACGCGCGCCTGCGCGACGACCAGTGGAAGGCGATCGAGGCGCTGGTCGTGGACCGCCGCCGGGCGCTGGTGGTGCAGCGCACCGGCTGGGGCAAGTCGGCGGTCTACTTCGTGGCCACCGCGCTGTTGCGCGCCCGCGGCGCCGGCCCCACTCTGATCGTCTCGCCGCTGTTGGCGCTGATGCGCAACCAGATCGAGGCCGCCGAGCGCGCCGGGATCCGCGCCCGGACGATCAACTCGGCGAACCTGCACGAGTGGCAGCAGATCCAGGCCGAGGTCGCCGAAGGCGTCGTCGACGTGCTGCTGATCTCGCCGGAGCGCCTGAACAACCCCGACTTCCGCGACGACGTCCTGCCCAAGCTCGCCTCCGAAGTCGGGCTGCTCGTGGTAGACGAAGCCCACACGGTCAGCGACTGGGGCCACGACTTCCGCCCCGATTACCGCCGCATTCGGACCTTCCTGGCTGATCTGCCGCCCGGCGTCCCGGTGCTGGCGACGACCGCGACGGCGAACGCCCGGGTGGTCGCGGACGTCGCCGAGCAACTCGGCACGGACGGCGGCGCCGACACCCTGGTGCTGCGGGGGACGCTGGACCGGGAATCGCTGTCCCTGCACGTGGTGCGGCTGGGCAGCCCCGAGGAGCGGTTCGCGTTCCTGGCCGAGCAGCTGCCGAACCTGCCCGGCTCCGGGATCATCTACACCCTGACGGTCGCGGCCACCGAGGAGGTCGCGGCATTCCTGCGCTCCCACGGGTTCGAGGTGGCCTCGTATTCGGGCCGGACCGAAGACGCCGAGCGGCGCCAGGCCGAGGCCGACCTGCTCGGCAACCGCATCAAGGCCCTGGTCGCCACCTCGGCCCTCGGCATGGGCTTCGACAAGCCCGACCTCGGGTTCGTGGTGCACCTCGGCGCCCCGAACTCGCCGATCGCCTACTACCAGCAGGTTGGCCGCGCCGGCCGCGGCGTGGACCACGCTGACGTGCTGCTGCTGCCCGGCCAGGAGGACCGCGCGATCTGGAAGTACTTCGCCTCTCTCGCCTTCCCGCCTGAGGAGCAGGTCCGCCAGACGCTGAACGCGTTGGCCGCCGCCGGCCGGCCGCTGTCCACGGCGGCGCTGGAGCCCCGGGTCGATCTGAAGCGCTCCCGGCTGGAGACGATGCTCAAGGTCCTGGACGTCGACGGCGCGGTGCGCCGGGTCAAGGGCGGCTGGGAGTCGACCGGGCAGCCCTGGACGTACGACGCCGAACGCTACGTGCGGGTCGCGGAGGCCCGCGAGGCCGAACAGCGCTCGATGATCGAGTACGAGACCACCGGCGAGTGCCGCATGACGTTCCTGCGCCGCCAGCTCGACGACCCGGCCATCGAAGGCCCCTGCGGCCGCTGCGACAACTGCGCCGGCGCGAAGTTCACCGCGACCGTCACCGGCGAAGGCGCCGAGGCGGCGCGTGCCGCGCTGGCCAAGCCGGGCGTCGAGATCGCGCCGCGCAAGCTGTGGCCGACCGGCATGTCCGCGCTCGGTGTATCGCTGACAGGCAAGATCGCGCCGGGCGAGAGCGCCGAGACCGGCCGCGCCCTGGGCCGCCTCACCGACCTGGGCTGGGGCAACCGTCTTCGCGAACTCCTCGCCGACGGCACGGCCGACCAGCCGCTGCCCGCCGCGATGCTCGACGGCATCGTGAAAGTCCTCGCCAGCTGGGGCTGGAAGCAGCGGCCGACCGCCGTGGTGTCCATCGGGTCGCACACCCGGCCCGGCCTGATTGCCGACACCGCCGAACGCATCGCGACCATCGGCCGCCTGGATTACCTCGGCGTCGTCGAGCCCGCATTCCCCGAGCAGCGCCAAGCCCCGCGCGGCAACAGCGCACAGCGCCTGCGGCAGGTCCACGACGCCTTCGTCCTCGGCGACGGCCTTGCTGCCGCGATCGCCGCGAATCAGGGGCCGATCCTGCTCGTCGACGATGCCGTGGACACCGGCTGGACCATGACCGTCGTGAGTCGGCTGCTCCGCCAGGCTGGAGCCGACGCAGTACTGCCGTTCGCCCTTGCTCTGGAGGCATGAGCCGGTCCGAGCGTCGGTGCGGGAGACGAATGGCTGCTCTCGGCGGCCCTCGAACACCAGCGGCGGATCGCGGTCCAAGGGTTCCCGCCGATGCGCCGGCTGATCGGCTCAGCGGCGTCCGGCGACGAGCAGGTCCAGAACCGTGCCGCTCAGCAGATCGGCGGCCTGTTCGGGGCTCATGCGGCCGGCGTCGGCCTCGGCTACGGCGGCGTGCGCCAGCGCGTAGACCGTCGTCATGACCCACGGCAGCGGCAGGTCGGTGCGGAACTCGCCGCTCTGCCGTCCCCGCGCGACCACCGCCTCGACCCGGGCGAACACCCGGTCGTGGAGCGCGCGCACCTTCCGCGGCCCCAGATGCCGGGTCGCCGCCTCGAACAGCCCGCGGTAGCGGCCCAGGATCCAGGGTGCGTGCAGGAGCCGGCCGATCGCCTCGGCGGCCGTGCCGGACTCCGGGTCCAGCTCGTCGAACATCGTCTCGGCCTCGGCCAGCGACCGGGTCAGCAGCGCGTCGACGATCGCCTCCAGCGAGTCGAAGTGCCCGTACACCGTGACCCGCCCCACCCCGGCCGCCTTCGCGATCTCGGTCACGGTGGTGTCCGTGCCGTCCGCGAAGCACCGCAGCGCGGCGTCCAGGATCGCGGTGATGGTGCGCTCGGCGTCGGCACGACGCGGCGCCGCCTCCCGGGCGCCGCCCGCGCCGCCGGAGCGGGTGCGCTTCAGGGTCTTCTCGGCCATGGGCTCAGCGTATGTGCTCCCAACCCCCGTCTTTACTTCCCGTTCTTAGCTCCCGTTTTTAACTCCCGTATTTAGCTTCCGTTTTTAGCTCCCGTGTCTAGTCACCCGCCGTGTGACCTGGCGATTCCGCCGCACCGAGCAGCCAGAACACCTCCACGTCGAAGGCGCCGGTCGTCGGATCCGGGTCCCCGTAGACTTCCCAATGCGGCCCGGCCAGCAGGTGTCCCTGCGCCGTCGCCCACTGCCGCACCGCCCGATAGGTGTCGCCCAACCTGCTGATCGGACCAGCGTGCGTGGCGGTCGCGACCAGCCCGCCCGGCAGAGTCGACGCGACGACGTTCCCGACCGCCTCGAACGGCCCGCTCACCTGGACACCCACCTCCACCGTCGGCACGTCGTCCAGGTAGAGCATGACGTTGTGCCCCTGCTTGTACAGCCCCTCCGGAGCCTGTCCGCGGAGGAAACGCCACACCTCGTCCAGCATGGGTCCCCACGCTGTCGGGAACTGCGCCCACGTGGTCGTCGCCGCGACGACCGCTGTCGGCGTCGGTTCGATCGTCTGCACGGTCACTTTTGCGGTCATGAGCTGGACCTTACGTGGCAGTGGTGACAGAGACGGGCGAACTGCCCTGCTCCCGCTTCTAACTCCCGTTTTTAGTTCCCGTTTCTGACTCCCGTTTTTAGCTCCGGCTCAGCCCCGGTGCTCAGTGAGCGAACACCGGCGCCGCCGCCGGATCCGGCCGCCCCGCCGGCAGCCCTCGCAGCGCGGCTCCGGCTGCCACCGCCGCGATCGCGGCCGTCGTGGCGAACGCGGTCCGGAATCCGCCGACTCCGGTCGCCGCCGGGCCGATGCTCGCCGCCGCCAGGATCGAGGCGAGCGCCACCCCCAGCGCCGAGCCGAGTTCGTGGCCGGTGTTGACGAGCCCTGACACCAGGCCGGCCGTAGCCGGCTCGGCTTCGTGCATGGCAGCCGTGGTGGCCGTCACCAGCACCATGCCGATGCCCGCACTGAGCACCACGAACCCGGGTAGCACCGCCAGAGCCGCGTTGCCCGAGGCCGGCAGCCGCGTGAGCAGTCCGGCGCCGAGTGCGGCAAGTACGAACCCGGAGACCGCTGCGCCCCGGAACGCCAGGCGGCCGATCAGGTGCGACGCCCCGTGCGCGCCGAGGCCGGTCGCCAGAGCCACCGGCAGATACACCAGCCCGGTCTTCAGTGCCGAGTAGCCCGCGCGGTGCTGCAGGTACCAGGAGATGAGGAAGAACCCGGTGATCAGCACGACCGTCGCGGCGAACATCGTCGCGGTTCCAGCGACTACCGCCCGGTCCAGCACCAGGCCCGGGCGCAGTAGCGGATCGGTGGCTGCGCGCTCCACCGTGACCAGCACCGCGAGTGCGACCGCGGCCCCGGCCAGCGGGACCAGTGTCCACGTGGTGGCCCAGCCGTCGCTGCCGGCGTGGATCAGGCCGTAGACGAGCAGCGCCACGGTCGCCGTCGCGGCCAGCGCGCCGGGCACATCCACGTTCCGCAGCGCCCGTGCCGGTACCGAGGCGGGCACCAGCCGTGGCAGCACCGCGGCCACGACCACGCCGACCGGCAGGTTCACGAAGAACACCCAGCGCCAGCCGGGCCCCGCGGTCAGCGCCCCGCCGACCAGCACCCCTACCGCTGCGCCGGCGCCGGCGATCGCGCCCCAGACGCCCAGCGCCTTTGTCCGTTCGGCGCCGTGGAAGGAGGTGGTGATGATCGACAGCGCGGCCGGTGACAGCAGCGCGGCCGCCACGCCCTGTACCGCCCGTCCGGCGATCAGCTGCCCGCCGGAGTGCGCCGTCCCGGAAAGCAGCGAGGCGGCGGTGAAGGCGGCGAGCCCGATCAGGAACGCCCGGCGCCGGCCGAGGCCGTCGGCGAGCCGGCCGCCGAGCAGCAGCAGGCCGCCGAAGCACAGCGTGTACGCGGCGGCGACCCACGTCAGGCCGGCCCGGCCGAGCCCCAGGTCGCGCGCGATCGAGGGCAGCGCGAGGTTCATGCCGGTGACGTCGACGATCAGCATGAACTGCGCCAGGCACAGCAGTGCCAGCGCTGCCCAACGGTGGTGGAGCCGGTCCATCGATGTTCCCCTCCAGCCGGTTCGCCAGTTAACTCAAACATCTTTGTCCGAGTTAACTGTGGCGCCGTGATGGAGGTAAGTCAAACGCTCATGTTTGAGTTATCGCCGTGGCGGTCTGTGATGGGTCCCAGCATCCGAGCCGGGACGGTCCGGAAGACCCGCTGCGCGGCGATAGGCTTGGAGGATCCCCCGGCCACCAGACGAGCCGGACCGAGCGACGAGGACCCCCATGGCGAAGGCACTGTCGGAGATCCTGGCGGAGGACGTCCGCGCCGCGCTGACCGCGGTGCTGGGCGACGCGGCGCGCGACGCCGATCCGCTGATCCGCCCCTCCGACCATGCGGACTTCCAAGCCAACGGGGTGCTGCCGCTGGCGAAGGCCGTCAAGGGCAACCCGCGCGAGCTCGCGATCCGGGTCGCGGCCGCGCTGGTCCCCGCCGCTGCACAGCCGGGTTCCGCCGATGCCGGATCGCCCGCCGTTTCGACCTCCGGCGTCATCGCCGCCGTCGAGGTGGCCGGTCCCGGCTTCCTCAACCTCACCCTCGCCGACGCCGCGCTGGCCGGGCAGGTCGCCGAGCGCCTCGGCGACGCGCGCCTGGGCGTCTCGCCGTCGACGATCGGCCAGACCACCGTCATCGACTACTCCCAGCCCAACATCGCCAAGGAGATGCACGTCGGGCACCTGCGCTCGACCGTCATCGGCGACGCGCTGGTCCGGCTGCTGGAGTTCGACGGCCGCACCGTGGTCCGGCAGAACCACCTCGGCGACTGGGGCACCCAGTTCGGGATGCTGATCCAGTACCTGGTCGAGCACCCCGAGGCCCGGCCGGCGCAGGCCGAGCACTCCGGCGAGGTCGCCATCTCCTGGCTCACGGCCCTGTACCGGGACGCCCGCGCCGAGTTCGAGGCCGACGGCGGGTTCGCCGACCGGGCCCGCAAGCGCGTGGTGACACTGCAGGGCGGCGACGAGGAATCGCTGGCCGCGTGGGAGGAGATGGTCGCCGAGTCCAAGCGCTACTTCGAGGACGTCTATGGCCGCCTCGACGTTCGCCTGGTCGACGCCGACGCGGTGGGGGAGAGCTTCTACAACCCCTACCTCGCCGACATCGCCGCCGACCTGGAGCAGCGCGGCATCGCCGTGCGCAGCGACGGTGCGCTGTGCGTGTTCTTCGACGGCGTCAAGGGCCCCGACGGCGAGCCGGTGCCGCTGATCGTGCAGAAGAGCGACGGCGGCTTCGGCTACGCCGCCACCGACCTGGCCGCGATCCGGCACCGGGTCGGCACCCTGAAGGCCGACCAGATCCTCTACGTCGTCGACAGCCGCCAGGCGCTGCACTTCCGCATGGTCTTCGAGACCGCGCGCCGCGCCGGCTACCTGCCGGACGGTGTCGAGGCGGTGCACGTGCAGTTCGGTTCGGTGCTGGGTACGGACGGCAAGCCGTTCAAGACCCGGGCCGGCCAGACCGTGCGGCTGATCGAACTGCTCGACGGCGCCGTCGACCACGCCGTGGCGACCGTCGCGGAGAAGAACCCGGACCTGGACGCCGAGCAGGCCCGGGCCGAGGCCCGGGTGGTCGGCATCGGCGCGGTGAAGTACGCCGACCTGTCGACCTCCCGCACCAAGGACTACATCTTCGACCTGGACCGCATGGTGTCGCTGACCGGCAACACCAGCGTCTACCTGCAGTACGCGCACGCCCGCATCCACTCGATCCTGCGCAAGCTGCCGGTCGGCACCGAGCCGCGGGTGCACGCCGACCTGGCCCTGGAGCCTGCGGAACGCCGGCTGGCGCTGCAGCTGGACGAGCTGGGCGCGACGCTGGCCACGGTCGTCGCCGAGTTCGAGCCGCATCGGCTGACGACGTACCTGTACTCGCTGGCGCAGACGTTCTCAGACTTCTACGAGAACTGCCCGGTGGTGAAGGCGCCGAGCGCCGAGGTGCGCGAGAACCGGGCCGCGCTGGTGCGCCTCACCGGTGACACTCTGAAGCTGGGCCTGGAGCTGCTGGGGATCAGCGCGCCCGACCAGCTCTGAGGGCTGTTTCTGCTTCCCGTTCCTAGCTCCCGTCTTTAGCTCTGGGTTCTCCATCCCAGAGCTAAAGACGGGTTCTGCTTCCCGGAGCTAAAAACGGGAGCTACAAACGGGAGCTAAAGACGGGCTCAGCCGATCAGGGGGCGAAGTGGAAGCCCGCCACCTTGCGCGGCAGGCACGCCGAAACATATCGTGCCGATGTATCGAACCGATACATCGGCAGCTCCTGTGCCCGGGGAGGAATCGTGGTGAAGTTCGCTGACTACGAGGCGGAGCAGTACCAGAACTACGCACGCGGACGTGCACTGACCGAGCGGCAGCTACAGACGTGGATCAGCGCCTTCCGCGCGCTGCTGCCGCCGACGCGTCCGCTGGCCGGCCTGGACGTCGGCTCCGGTACCGGCCGCTACAGCCCGGCCCTCGCCGACGCCTTCGGTCCGGTCACCGGCGTCGAGCCGGCCGCCCGGATGCGTGAGCAAGCCCTGACGCAGTCGCGGCATCCTGCTGTGCGCTACCTCGCAGGCTCGGCCGAGGAGCTGCCGGTCGAGTCCGGCAGCGCCGACTACGCGGTGCTGATGCAGTCCTGGCACCACGTCCAGGACCAGCCCGGGGCGGCCCGGGAGCTGGTCCGGGCGGTCAAGCCGGGTGGCAGGCTGCTGATGCACTCCGGCCACAGCGACCACATGCCCCGGATCTGGTGGCTGGAGCAGTTCCCGCGCGGCCCGGAGGTCGACGCCTCGATGTTCCGGCCCTTGCACGAGGCCGTCGAGACGTTAACCTCGGCAGGGTGGCGGGTGATCAGCTTCGGCACCGTCGAGGAGCCGTCCTCGGGGTCCCGCGCCGAGTTGCTGGACCAGCTGCGACTGCGGACGCACTCGGTCTTCGAGCTCTTCACCGCCGAAGAGGTCGAAACGGGATTCCGCCGCCTCGAACACCTCGTGGCTCAGGATCCGGACGCGCCGGTGCCCGGAGCCGCCATGCCGCTGCTGGCGCTCGAGCGGCGGTAAACACCGCCGCAGACCCGAACTCCTCAGTTGCCCCCGGCGATCTTGGATGCGTCCTGGATGGCGGCGAGGACCGCGGCGGTGTCCGCGAGGCCGTCGAGCACGACCTCGGCGCCGGCGGCGCGCAGCTCCGCGGCCGGGGTCGTGCCGGTGGCGACGCCGACGATGGCGGCGCCGTGGGTGAGCGCGGCCTCGACATCCCGGGCGGTGTCGCCGAGGATGACCGTCTGGGCGGGGGAGTAGGTGTTCCCGTATTGAGCTTCGGTGCGGCGCCACGCGTGCGGGATCAGGGCATTGCGTTCGTACTCGTCGTCACCGTAGGCGCCGATGCCGAAGTCCACCCACGCGTGCAGG
>JABFWL010000553.1 GCA_013362315.1 Catenulispora sp.
GGCGACCTCGTCGAGGCCGCGCTGCGGATCGGCGAGCTGGCCCGGGCCCGCAAGACCGCGCAGCGGGCGCAGGAGCTGGCGGCCGGGTCGACGTCGACGGTGGCGCGCGCCGTGGCCGAACGCTGCCTGGGCCAGGTCGGCGAGGCCCGCTCGGCGAAGCCGTGCTTCGAGGCGGCCCTGGCGCTGCACGCGCAGACCGGCGACCGTTACGAGGAGGCGCGCACGCTGCTGGCCTACGCGCGCCTGGACGGCGACCGGACGCGGCTGGCGGCGGCGGCCGACCGGTTCGCCGCGCTCGGGGCGTGGCCCTGGCTGGCGCGGGTGGAGTCGGAGCTGGCTGGCGGCACCAAGCCGGTCGACGACTCGCTGTCGTCACTGACCGCGCAGGAGCTGCGGGTGGCGCGGCTGGCGGCCGGGGGTGCGACGAACGACGAGGCCGCCGCGGCGTTGGGCATCTCGCCACGGACCGTGGAGCAGCACCTGGGCGTGGTCTACGCGAAGCTGCACATCCGTCGCCGCGCGGAACTGGCGCGGCTGTTCAAGGATCTGTAGACCCCGATGCCGCCGGTAGTCCCCAATGCAGTAAGAGATGCAGTAAGACTGGAGGTATGACGACTCTCCGCATCGGCATCAAGCTCAGTCAGCACGCGACGATCGACGACTACCGGCGGGTCTGGCGGATCGCCGACGAGGCCGGCTTCGACCACGTCTGGAACATGGACCACTTCGCGACCATCAACGGTCCCGACGACGGCGACATCTTCGAGGCGTGGACCGCGCTGGCCGGGGCGGCGGCGCTGACCAGCCGGGTGCGCATCGGCTGCTCGGTCACCGGCAACACCTACCGCCACCCGGGCGAGCTGGCGAAGATGGCGGTCACCGTCGACCACCTGTCCGGCGGCCGCCTGGAGTTCGGCATCGGCTCGGCGTGGGCCGAGAACGAGCACACGATGTTCGGCCTGCCGTTCGGCACCGCCGGCGACCGCGCGGACCGGCTGCAGGAGGCGCTGCAGATCCTCACCTCGCTGTGGACGCAGCCCCGGACCACCTTCGACGGCAAGCACTACCAGCTCAAGGACGCGATCGCGGAGCCGAAGCCGGTGCAGAGCCCGCATCCGCCGATCTGGATCGGCGGCAGCGGCCGCAAGCGCACGCTGCGCATGGCGGCCGAGTACGCGGCGGTGTGGAACGCGCCCGGCGGCGAGCCGGCCGCGATCGCCGAGCTGTCGCAGGTTCTCGACCGGCACTGCGCCGACGTCGGCCGGGACCCGGCGACGATCCGCCGCTCGGTGCAGACCCGGCCCGGGGACGACGCCGACGCGCTGCTGCGCCAGATCGAGGAGTTCGCGGCCATCGGGGTCACCGATCCGTTGCTGGTGCTGGGATACGACGAGCCGGTCCGGCGCGCGGAGTGGATCGCGGAGCTGCTGCCGCGGCTGCGCGAGATCGGCTAGCGCCGCCGGCCAGGGGCGGATTTCCGGCTGCGGCAACGGATCGCGCCCGGACATGATGACGGCCGGCGGACACCCCCTCGCGTCCGCCGGCCGAGTCTGGCACCTTCGCGACACCGGGCTCCCGGCGCCTTCCCACAAGTTCCGGCACCTCCTGCCGACATCGTGGCAGCCTTCTGTTACTCCTGAGCGATCGCCGCCAGCACATCCAGCCGTGCCGCGCTCCGCGCCGGCCGGGTGGCCGCCAGCACCCCGGCCGCCGCGCCGGCCGCCAGGATCAACGCCAGCACCGGGGGCGAGGCGGCGAAGCCGATCGCGGTGGACGAACTCGCCGCACGAACGAGCGTCCAGCCCAGGAAGGTTCCCAGCGCCACACCGCCGAGGGTGCCGAACAGCGCCACCAACAACGACTCCCAGCGCACCAGAGATCTCACCTGGCGGCGGGTCAGGCCGACGGCGCGCAGCAGGCCCAGCTCGCGGGTGCGTTCGTGTACTGACAGGGCCAGGGTGTTGGCGATCCCGGCCAGCGCGATCACGATCGCCAGGACCAGCAGCACATACGAGATCGTCAGCACCACGTCCACCCCCGACGCCTGCGCGTCCGCGAACTGCTGCCGGTCCTGCACGTCCGGGCTGCCGTAGGGCACGACCGCCGCGGTCAGCGCCGCGCGGCCCGCCGCCGGGGACGTCCCCGGCGCCAGCTTCACGATCACCTGGTTGTCGGTGGCCTGGTCGGCGTGCCGCGACCAGGTCGCGGCGTCGACGAGGTAGTCGTGGAAAGAGCCGCGCGGGCCGTAGACCAGGCCGACCGGGACGGTGGTGCCGCTGCCGTCCGGGAACAGCACCGCGACCATGGTGCCGAGCGGATGTCTCTTGGCCTCGGATTCCGACACCCCGACCGCGCGCCCGCCGGCCAGCGCCGCGACCGATCCGGCGCGCACGTCCAGCGACACCGCCTGCGCCAGGCCGCCGGTGTCCGCGAACGTGACATCGGTCGACGCGCCGCCGATCGAGGCGGTGCCCTGGCCGATCCCGACCGCGGCGGCCACCTGCGGCAGCCGTCCCAGGTCGGCGGCCAGCTGCGGGCTCAAGGCCCCGCCGCCGAACGCCGGCGCCGACACCGCCAGGTCGCCGGCGAAGGAGCGGTCCACGTCGTCCTTCAGCGACTGCTTCACCGACGTGGCGAACACCGTCAGCAGCGTCACCACTGCGACGCCGACCATCAGCGCGGTGGCGGTCGCCGAGGTGCGGCGCGGGTCGCGGACCGCGTTGCGGCGCGCCAGCAGCCCGGTGGTGCCGGCCAGCCGGCCGCCGGCCGTGGTCACCGTCCCCAGC
>JABFWL010000655.1 GCA_013362315.1 Catenulispora sp.
GGACGTGGTGCTCAAGGACCGCGTCATGATGGGACTGGGCGCGGTGTGGGTCGCGGTGTTCGCCACCGGCGTGATCCTCGTCGGCGCACACTGAGTTAGTTCGGCACACACTGAGGATCGGGCGAACGCCTGCCAGGCGCTCCGCCGCACCGGCTCCGGCGGAGCGCGGAGCGGCGGAGCGCGTCCGTTCTAGCGGCGGAAGTCGTTGAGGATGTTGTGGTCCCAGACCAGGATGACGTGGTCGTGGAACTCCAGCCGCTGCGCCGCCTTGCCGAACGTCGCCAGCGCCTCGTCCACGGTCCCGTACCCCTCGTAGCCGGGGCGGATGTCCACGACCATGAAGGTGGCCGTCGACTTGTCCGGACGGTACCAGTCGGGCTTCGCCTCCCAGTCCCCGGGCAGGATCCGCATCGTCTGGCCGTTGCCGCTCACCGGCCGGACCTTCACCCGGTCTCCGGTGACCGCCGTGATGCTGTGCGACATCCAGTAGCCGCCCAGGCCGTTGACCAGACCATGGCTCTGGAGATACGCGGCCGCGTCGGCGCCGTCGGCGGGCCGGCTCGGCCGCGTGGCGTGGGCGACGAGCAGTCCGGCGCTGAGCGCGACACAGCCGGCCATCGCCGCGGCCGCCCACCGGAACGGGAACGGGATCGCAGCCTCGGTGATCCTGGTCCCGACGTACCGGGCGCCGAGCACGGCGCCGATCGGCAGCACGGGCGCGATCTCGCGAGCCCACGCCGCGTCATGCCCGTTGGACAGGGTGCTGAACATGTATGCCGCGAGAACGCAGCCGACAGTCATGACCAGGACCTGCTCCAGGCGCGCGTCGGGATCGTCGGGATCGGCGAACCGACGGATCGCGGCCCGGCAGCCGAGGGCCGCGGCGGCCACCGCGAGCAGGTGGAAGAAGGCCACCGCGGCCGCAGCCCCGATCGCCATGTTCGAGAAGTCGGCGCTGTACAGGGCCAGGACCGACTTGACGGTCATCGAGAAGTGCTCGGAGAGGTCTCCGAGCTCTGCGAAGGTGTGCGTCGGGGTGGCGACCGTGAAGCCCCCCAGCTTCGCGATCAGCTTCACCACCAGGACGCTCAACGGCACCGACAGCGCCGCGGCCACGCCCATCCGCACCTCGAAGCGCCGGTCGGACCCGGGCCGGACGGCCCGCCAGCCGGCCACGAGCAGAACCGGCAGCGAACCGGCCGCGATGACGATCTGGTCCGAGATGGCGGCCCAGGTGAGCATCGCGCCGACGACATAGGGGACCCACCGGCGGGAGCCGCCCCGGTCGATGACGATGTAGATCGCCAGCAGCGGGACCGCGGTCCCGATGTGGTCCGGCGAGGACAGCAGGAGTCCGGTGGCCAGACCCCGCGACGGGGCGATCAGCGCGGCCGCCACCACGCCGCCGCGGATCCAGGCCTGCCGGCCCCGGGTCCGCCCCACGGCGGCCACCACCGACAGCACGACGACCAGCGTGTACGACAACGCCGCGGCGATCGGCGTGGTGTCGCCGTTCAGCCCGTGCACCAGCTCCACCAGCGCGTACTCGGGGAGCTCCGTGGTGTAGAACGAGACGTCTGACATGCGCCAGCCGTGCAGCAGCAGGTTCCCGTGCAGCATGTCCCAGGCCTGCAGCGCCTGCGCCGATCCGTCCCCGGTCACCGGCGTGGTGCGCGCCTGCCCCAGCAGCGCTGTGAACAGCACGCTGATGGCGGCCACCGCGAGCAGCACACGGGGCACCATCGACCTGGCGTCCCACCGGCCGGAGGGCGCCGACTTCGATCCTGCCGGCCCGTCCTCGGCCTCGCGCTGCGAACCGTCGGCGACGGCAAGCCCACTCATCATGCACCCCTCCGCGAAATCCTTGTCAGCATCCTGAGTCAGCCGGCTGTCGGCCGGCCGCGCCCGGTGCGGAAAACCGCCCTCCCCTGGCGATCACCTGCATCTTAGGGGAAGAGACGTCCCCCGAAGGACGTAATCCGTTGTAAGGTGCTCCAGCCAGCACGGCACGACAATCCCAGGCGTAGTAAGGATTCTTACATGTCCGATTCGGTGCGGCCCGGCGCCTTCGAGCGCGACGTGGTCGTCATCGGCGGCGGCGGCCACGTGGGCCTGCCGCTGGCGATCGCCCTGGCCGGCCGGGGGTCGGCCGTGCACGTCTACGACGTGAGCCCGGACGCGGTCGCGGCCGTCACCGACGCGCGCCTGCCGTTCGACGAGCCGGGCGCGCTGCCGGTGCTCAAGCGGGTGGTGGCCGACGGACGGCTGACCGCCTCCGCCGATCCGGCCTCGGTGGGCACCGCAGAGCACGTGGTCGTGGTCATCGGCACCCCGGTCGACGAGCACCTCAACCCGGACCAGACCGCGATCCCGCGGGCGCTGGAGACCTGCGCGCCGTACCTGCGCGACGGCCAGCTCCTGATCCTGCGCTCCACGGTGTATCCCGGGGTCACCGAGCTGGTCGAGCGGATGATAGCCCGCCTGGGTGTGGACGTGGACGTGGCGTTCTGCCCCGAGCGGATCGCCGAGGGCAAGGCCATGACAGAGCTTTTCGAGCTGCCGCAGATCGTCTCCGGGCGCACCGAGCGCTCCCAGGAGCGGGCGGCGCGGCTGTTCGGCACCCTGACCGACAAGATCGTGCCGCTGAGCCCGGAGGAAGCCGAGCTCGCGAAGCTGTTCACCAACACCTGGCGGTACATCAAGTTCGCCGCGGTGAACCAGTTCTACATGATGGCCAACGACCGGGGCCTGGACTTCGAGCGGATCCGCCAGGGCCTGGCCCAGGACTACCCGCGGGCGGCCGACATGCCCGGCGCCGGGTTCGCCGCCGGACCGTGCCTGTTCAAGGACGCCATGCAGCTGGCGGCGTTCCACAACAACAATTTCACGCTCGGCTACGCGGCGATGACCACGAACGAGGGCCTGCCGTTGTACGTTGTGGACCGGCTGGACTCGCGGTACGACCTGAAGAACATGACCGTGGGCATCCTCGGCATGGCCTTCAAGGGCGGCTCGGACGACATCCGCTCCTCGCTGTCCTACAAGCTCAAGCGGATCCTGAAGTTCAAGGCGGGCGCGGTGTTGTGCACCGACCCGCTGGTGACCGCGGACGCCTCGCTGGTAAGCCTGGAGGAAGTGCTCGAGAAGGCCGACCTGCTCATCATCGGCGCTCCGCACCCGGAGTACCGGGACCTCGAGGCCGACGTCCCGGTCGCCGACATCTGGAACATCCTCGGCAACGGAGTCCGGATATGACACTCGCACCGAACCCGAAGGTCTCGGTGGTCATCCCCGCCTACAACGAGGGCGACCACATCGTCCCGGTCCTGGATCGGCTCTTCGAGGCGGTCACCCTGCCCTGCGAAGTGCTCGTCGTGGTGGACGCCCCCGACGACCTGACGGTGCCGGTCATAGAGCAGTACTCCGCGGCCCGGGCCGAGCCGCGGCTGAAGATCCTGGTCAACACCTACGGCCGGGGCCCGGCCAACGCCATCCGCTACGGCATCGACAACGCCAAGAGCCCGGCGGCGGTGGTGACCATGGCCGACGGCTGCGACGACCCGCGCCAGATCGACGACCTGGCCCGGCTGGTCGAGCGGGGCGTCGCCGTGGCGGCCGCCTCCCGGTACATGGCCGGCGGCCAGCAGGTGGGCGGCCCGCTGCTCAAGGGCCTGATGTCCGGGACCGCCGGCCGCTCGCTGGCCTGGTTCGCCCGGGTCGGCACCCGGGACGCCACGAACTCGTTCAAGGCGTACTCCACCGACTTCGTCCGGGAGGTCGGCATCGACTCCCGGGACGGCTTCGAGATCGGCATCGAGCTGGCCGCCAAGGCCCGCCGGCTGCGCCGGCCGGTGGCCGAGATCCCGACCATCTGGCTGGACCGCACCCAGGGCGACTCCAACTTCCAGCTGCGCCGCTGGCTGCCGATGTACCTGCGCTGGTACCGGTTCGCCTTCGGGCCGCCGCTGACCGTCGAGCAGCTCCGTTCCAAGACCAAGCACTGAACCGCAGAAAGCGAAACCATGACTGAGAAAGTCCTCGTCTCCGGCTCGGCCGGCTTCATCGGCGGCTACGTCGTCGAGGAGCTGCTCTCGCGCGGCTACCAGGTCGTCGGCATCGACAACTACTCCAAGTACGGCAAGATCGTGAAGTCGTACGACTCGCACCCGGACTACGCCTTCCACGAGGCCGACGTCCGGGACACCGCGCTGATGACCGAGCTGCTGTCGGACTGCGACCACTTCATCGCCGGAGCGGCCCTGATCGGCGGCATCTCGTACTTCCACACCTACGCCTACGACCTGCTCGCCACCAACGAGCGCATCATGGCCTCCTCCTGCGACGCGGCGATCGCCGCGCACGCCGGCGGCACCGGCCGGCTGAAGAAGGTCACGTACATGTCGTCCTCGATGGTGTTCGAGTCGGCGACCGAGTGGCCGTCGGTGGAGGGCTCCGAGCGCCGGGTGGCCCCGCCGCTGTCGTCGTACGGCTTCCAGAAGCTGGCCGTGGAGTACTTCGCCCGCGCCGCGTGGGACCAGTACAAGCTGCCCTACACGATCGTGCGGCCGTTCAACTGCGTCGGCATCGGCGAGTCCCGCGCCCTGGGCGATGAGGAGATCCTGTCCGGCAACGTGAAGCTGGCGATGAGCCACGTGGTGCCGGACCTGGTGCAGAAGATCGTCAAGGGCCAGGACCCGCTGCACATCCTGGGCACCGGCGAGCAGATCCGCCACTACACCTACGGCGGCGACCTGGCGCGCGGCATCGTCACCGCGATGGCGCACCCGGACGCGCTGAACGACGACTTCAACCTGTCCACGCCGGCCGGGCACTCGGTGGCCGAGCTGGCGCAGGCCATCTGGACCAAGATCAAGGGCCCGGACGTCCCGCTGACCCTGGTCTCGGACGACCCGTTCGAGTACGACGTGCAGCGCCGCGTGCCGGCCACCGAGAAGGCCGAGCGGGTGCTGGGCTTCGAGGCGACCACCTCGCTGGAGGACATGCTGGACGAGGTGGTCCCGTGGATCACCGCGGCCGTGGAGAACGGCACGATCTGATCGCCGAGCCGGCGGCGCGCGCCAGCGCGCCGCGGCCGACCGCGCCGCCCCCGGAGCCCCTGCTCCGGGGGCGGCGCGTCGTGCGAGGCCGGGCACCGCTTTCGGTGATCGGCGGCGGCGGCGTTCGGATTGTTAAGTAGCATGAGCGGTCGCCGGGCTTTTTCACCGAGACGGCGACGACGGGGACTCCGCTTCCGTGACGACCAGGACCTGAAGGAGGTGCGCGGCGATGACCGACTACGACGACGTGTGGATCGTGATACCGGTCTACAACGAAGGAGCCGTGATCGGCGACGTCGTCGAGCGCACGCGCGAGACGTTCCCGAACATCGTGTGCGTCGATGACGGGAGCCGGGACGACTCGGCGGCCCGGATCGCCGGCACCGGGGCGCATCTGGTCCGGCATCCGGTGAACCTGGGGCAGGGTGCCGCGTTGCAGACCGGCATCGCCTACGCCCTGGCGCAGCCGGGGATGCGGTACCTGGTCACCTTCGACGCCGACGGGCAGCACCGGGTCGAGGACGCCGAGACGATGATCGCGGTGGCCCGGAACGAGGGCGCCGACGTGGTGCTGGGTTCGCGGTTCCTGGCGCAGAACGAGGAGATCCCGCTGCTGAAGCGGATCGTGCTGCGGACGGTGGTGATGCTCAGTCCCACGGCGCGCAAGCTGAAGCTGAGCGACGCGCACAACGGGCTGCGGGTGCTCAACCGGGACGCCGCCGGCCAGTTGCGGATCACGATGAACGGCATGGCGCACGCCTCGGAGATCGTGGGGTTCCTGGCCCGCTCCGGGTTGAAAGTGCGGGAAGTGCCGGTGACGATTCTCTATACCGAGTACTCGAGGTCGAAGGGCCAGTCCCTGATCAACGGTGTCAACATATTGTTCGACCTGTCAGTCCGGCAGCGGGGGGCGTGACGCACCGTGGTCATCCAGATCATCCTCATCACGGTGGCGCTGCTGCTGTTCGCGTTCTTCGTGCGCAGCTCGCACTCCGTGCGGACGCAGGCCGCCAAGCGCATCGGCTTCGTCGTCTTCCTGATCCTGAACCTGGACGCGGTGCTGCGGCCGGACGACACCACGTGGCTGGCGCACAAGGTGGGCGTCGGCCGCGGCGCGGACCTGCTGCTGTACCTGCTGGTGGTGGCGTTCGCGTTCTTCTCCGTCAACACCTTCCTGCGGTTCCGGAACCTGGAGCGGCGGTTCACGGACCTGGCGCGCAGCATCGCGCTGAGCAACGCGCAGCCGCCGCAGGAGCGCGCCGGGGTCGTCGACAAGATCGCCGACCGGCCCCTCGGACAGCCCGTTGACCAGCCCATCGACCAGCCCGTCCAGCAGCTCGCCGAACAGCCCACGCTGTCCGGTTCCCCTCGATGACCTGGCTCGTCACCGGCGGCGCCGGCTACATCGGCGCGCACGTGGTCGCGGCCCTGCGCGCGGACGGCGCCGACGTCGTCGTGCTGGACGACCTCTCCACCGGGTTCAAGGAACGGGTCCCGGACGACGTGGAACTTCTCGAGGGCTCGGTCCTGGACCGCGCCGCGCTGGACACGGCGATCGCCGACCACGACGTCACCGGCGTGATCCACCTGGCCGGCAAGAAGCGCGTCGAGGAGTCGGTCGCCCGGCCGCTGTACTACTTCCACGAGAACGTCGAAGGCCTGCGGGTCCTGCTGAGCGCCATCACCGACCACGGTGTCGGGTCCCTGGTCTTCTCCTCCAGCGCCGCCGTCTACGGCATGCCGGACGTGGACCAGGTCACCGAGCGGACGCCCTGCGATCCGTTGAGCCCCTACGGCCTGACCAAGCTCGTCGGGGAGCAGCTGATCGCCGCCACGGCCGCGTCGCACCCCTTCGGCCATGTCAGCATCCGTTACTTCAACGTCGCCGGCACGGCCGCCCCGGCGCTGGCCGATCGCGGCGCGGCGAACCTGATCCCGATGGTCTTCGAGCGCCTGTCGGCCGGGCTGGCACCGCGCATCTTCGGCGACGACTACCCGACCCCGGACGGCACCTGCATCCGCGACTACATCCACGTCGCGGACCTGGCGGACGCGCACGTCGCCGCCGCGCGGCGGCTGACCGCGGACCCGGCCACCGCCCTGGTGGTGAACGCCGGCCGGGGCGTCGGCGTGTCAGTGCGCGAAATCATCGCCACCGTCGGCGAGGTGGTCGGCGACCCGGGACTGCGCGGTGTCGTCGAAGCCCGCCGGCCCGGCGACACCCCGCGCTCGGTGGCCTCCGCGGAGCTGATCGGCACGGAGCTGGGCTGGTCGGCGCGGCGAGACGTGCGGGAGATGGTCGAGTCGGCCTGGGCCGCGTGGGCCGCGTAAGCCGCTTGCGGGGGATCGGGTTCCCACCCGGGCCCGCGCCTCTGACGGGTAATATGTTCGCCGCTCCGGGACCGCGTACCCGCCCCCGGCCAGACGGACCGGCAGCCCTCCACCGAAAGTGACCCCATGTCTGCAGGCAGAGTCGACATATTCGTCCCCTTCTATGGAGACCCCGGGCTGCTGCGGCAAACCGTGCAAAGCGTGCTGAAGCAGAACAATCCGAACTGGCGGCTCACCGTCGTCGACGACGGGTATCCGGACGAGAGCATCCCCGGCTACTTCGCCGAGCTCGCCGAGAAGGACGAGCGGGTGCGCTACGAGCGCAACGAGAAGAACCTCGGCGCGAACGGCAACTTCCGCAAGTGCCTGGGCCTGGCCGAGTTCGACCTGGTGGCCATCATGGGCGCCGACGACCTGTACCGGCCCGACTACGTCGACGTGGTGCTCAAGGCTTACGAGACCTTCCCGGACGCGGCGGTGGTGCAGCCCGGCGTGCAGGTCATCGACGAGCACAACACTCCCGTGCGGCCGCTGGTGGACACCGCCAAGCAGCGCATCTACATGCCGAAGGTGACCGCGCCCACCCGGCTGGCCGGGGAGGAGCTGGCGGCGAGCCTGCTGGCGAGCAACTGGACCTACTTCCCCTCGCTGTGCTTCAGCCGCGAGCGGGTCACCGCCATCGGCTTCCGGCAGGGCCTGAACGTGGTGCAGGACCTGGCGCTGCTGCTGGACCTGGTGAAGTCGGGCGGCTCGATGGTGGTGGACCCGGCCGTGTGCTTCGAGTACCGGCGGCACAGCGCCAGCGACTCCTCCTGGCGCGCGCTGGAGGGCACCCGGTTCATCGAGGAGCGGGACTACTTCCTCACCATGGCCCGGGAGATGGAGGCGCTGGGCTGGCACAAGGCCGCCAAGGCCGGGCGCCGGCACATCTCCTCGCGGCTGAACGCCGCCACCTTCCTGCCGGCCGCGATCAAGAAGAAGCACACCGCCGGCATCAAGAACCTGGCCCGGCACGCGTTCGGCCCAGCGAAGCCCTCGGCCGCCTCGCGTCCCTCCGCCCCCGCACCCCGCAAGGAGAACCCGTGACCGCCATCGAGGCCGACCTCGTCGTCGTCGGCTCGGGGTTCTTCGGCCTGACCGTCGCCGAGCGGGTGGCCTCCCAGCTCGGCAAGCGGGTGCTGGTGCTGGACCGGCGCGACCACCTCGGCGGCAACGCCTACTCCGAGCGCGAGCCCGAGACCGGCATCGAGGTGCACCGCTACGGCGCGCACCTGTTCCACACCTCGAACAAGCGGGTGTGGGACTACGTGAACCAGTTCACTGCCTTCACCGGCTACCGGCACACCGTGTGGTCGATCTACTCCGGCCGGGTGTACCCGCTGCCGGTGAACCTGGGCACCATCAGCGAGTACTTCGGGCGGGCGCTGACCCCGGACGAGGCCCGCGAGCTGATCGCCGAGGAGGCCAAGGAGATCGACTCGGCGGCCGCGGCGAACCTGGAGGAGAAGGCGATCTCGCTGATCGGCCGCTCCCTGTACGAGGCGTTCATCCGCGGGTACACGAAGAAGCAGTGGCAGACCGACCCGACCGAGCTGCCGGCCGAGGTGATCACCCGGCTGCCGGTCCGCTACACCTTCGACAACCGGTACTTCAACGACGCCTACGAGGGGCTGCCGGTCGACGGCTACACCGCGTGGCTGGCGAAGATGGCCGACCACCCGGGCATCGAGGTGCGGCTGAACACCGACTTCTTCGAGGTGCGCGACCAGATCCCGGCCGGCACGCCGATCGTCTACACCGGCCCGCTGGACCGCTACTTCGACCATTCCGAGGGCGAACTGGGCTGGCGCACGCTGGACTTCGTCCGGGAGGTGCTGCCGGTCGGCAACTTCCAGGGCACCTCGGTGATGAACTACGCCGACGAGGACGTGCCGTTCACCCGGATCCACGAGTTCAAGCACTTCCACCCCGAGCGGGAGAGCCCGGCGGACAAGACGGTGATCGTCAAGGAGTACTCGCGCTTCGCCGGCCCCGGCGACGAGCCGTACTACCCGATCAACACCCCCGAGGACCGGCGCAAGCTCCTGGCCTACCGGGAGCTCGCGGCCAAGGAGTCGGACGTGCTGTTCGGCGGCCGCCTCGGCACGTATCAGTACCTGGACATGCACATGGCGATCGGCTCCGCGCTGAGCCTGGTGGACAACCGGCTGACGCCGTACTTCACCGACGGCGCGCCGCTGAAGGCCGGACTCGCGGACTGAGAGCGACACCGTCTGTGAATCCCCCAGCGATCCGCCGGCTGCTCTGGAGCCCGACCGTGGCCATGAGCGGTTCGCTCGTGATGGTCGCCGTGGCCGGCTACGCCTTCCTGTCGCTGGCCGGGCACCTGCCCGACAACCGGGACAAGGCCGCGATGGCCTCGTTCTACGTGGTCGTCAACACCGTCGGCCAGGGCATCTTCATCGGCCTGGAGCAGGAGGTGAGCCGGTCGGTGAGCCACGCCCGGGCCACCGGCGCCGGGCTCGGGCCGGTGGTGCGCCGCGCCTTCCGGCAGGCCGGGATGCTGCTGGCGGCCTGCCTGCTGCTGATCGCGGCCGTCTCGCCGCTGCTGGTCGCCGGTCCGTTGCATGGCGCGTGGCCGCTGATCGGCGCGGTGTTCCTGGGCACCTGCACGGCGACGCTGTCGTACTGTGCGCGCGGCCTGCTCGGCGGCACCCAGCAGTTCGGCGCCTACGCGCTGACGCTGCTCGCCGAGGGCGGGACCCGGCTGGTGCCGTGCCTGGCGCTGGCGGTGCTCGGGGCGGGCTCGATGCTGGCGTACAGCTACGTGTACGCGGTCGGGCTGCTGTTCGCCGCCTCGGTCGGGTTCTGGAAGCTGCGGCCGTTCCTGCGGGAAGCGCTGGGTGAATCGGGAGCCACAGGTCAGGACGGAGCCTCCGGGTCCACCAGCGCCAGCAGTGTCAGCAGTGCCGTCGCCGCCACCGGCGCCGGCCGCCGGGCCGGCCGCGGTCCCGCCGGCTGGGTCTCGGCCAGCCTGCTGTTCCTGGTCGGCGCCGGCCTGCTGACCCAGCTCGTGGCCAACCTGCCGGCGCTGGCCGCCAGCGCCCGGCTGACCCACGCCT
>JABFWL010000515.1 GCA_013362315.1 Catenulispora sp.
ACGCGCTCCACCCGGCTCGGCTCGTGCTGGCGGAACGGCATCCTCATCGTCGGGCTCCCTCACATCGCCTGTTCACCGCTGCCCGGCGGCCCCGTCGGGCAGCGCCGCCGGAAGCAGGGTCGACCTGGCAAGCGGCTCGAAGACGTGCCTGCCCGGCCCCGCGGCGGGACAACCTCACGCAGGGCCATTGGGGCTACCCGGAGGGTGAGCGGGGCGCCGTGCAAGGATGGAGGGCGTCCATACGTAGAGACCGAAAGGCAACCGACTGTGGCCGAGAACCTGATCGCCACCATCAAGACCAACCTCGGTGACATCACCGTGCGTCTGTTCCCGGACTTCGCCCCGAAGACCGTCGCCAACTTCGTCGGCCTGGCCGAGGGCACCAAGGAGTGGACGCACCCGGAGACCCAGGTGAAGTCGACCACGCCGCTGTACGACGGCACCGTCTTCCACCGCATCATCCCGGGCTTCATGATCCAGGGCGGCGACCCGCTGGGCCAGGGCATCGGCGGCCCCGGCTACGTCTTCGACGACGAGCCGCACCCGGACCAGACCTTCAACGACCGCGACTACCTGCTGGCCATGGCCAACGCCGGCATCCGCGGCGGCCGCGGCACCAACGGCTCGCAGTTCTTCATCACCGTGCCGAGCCCGCGCCGCCCCACCCACCTGAACGGCAAGCACACGATCTTCGGCGAGGTCGTGGACGCCGAGAGCCGCAAGGTGGTGGACGCCATCTCCACCGTGCCCACGGGCCCCCAGGACCGGCCGCTCGAGCCGGTGGTGATCAACACCATCACCATCGAGCGCCAGCAGGGCTGAGGTGCGCCCGCGCGCGGGGTGCCGGAGGAAACTCCGCGCCCCGCGCGTTCGTTTCCTCTACATTCGAGAACCGGACGATCAAACCGGACGCTTCGCGTCGCAGTGGCCCCCGGCGCGCCGGGGGTCGCTCCGCGTCGCAGTAGTCAACGAAGGATCACCGTGACGATGCCGCCAGGCGGCTACGGCAGCCAGTCCGCGCCCGCGACCGACCTCCCCGTCTGCTACCGGCACCCCGGGCGCGAGGCCCACATCCGGTGCAACCGCTGCAACCGCCGCATCTGCCCGGAGTGCATGGTCCCGGCCTCGGTCGGCTTCCAGTGCCCGGAGTGCGTGCGCGGCGGCAACGAGCAGGTGCGCCAGGCCCGGACCCCGTTCGGGGCGGTGCTGCGGCCCCGGGTGGTCCCGGTGGTCACCTACAGCCTGATCGCGTTGAACTTCGTGATGTTCGGCCTGCAGCACCTCGCGGGCACCACGCTGATCGTGGTTCCCGGCGGCGGCGCGGCCGAAGTGCAGACCCTGGACTGGCGGCTGGAGCTGATCGCCAAGTTCTGGGGCAACGGCGAGTCGATAGGTGTGGCCAACGGCGAGTGGTACCGCCTGTTCACCTCGATGTTCCTGCACGCCTCGGTGGTGCACATCGCCTCGAACATGATCTCGCTGTTCTTCATCGGCCCGCTGCTGGAGACGCTGCTGGGCCGGCTGCGCTTCACCCTGGTCTACGTGATCGGCGGCCTGGCCGGCGCGGTCACCTCGTACTGGTTCATGACCCCGCTCAGCCCGCCGAGCCTGGGCGCCTCCGGCGCGATCTCGGCGGTGTTCGGGGCCCTGGTGGTGATCGGGCTGCGCCGCAAGATCCTGGACCCCGGGATGATCATGGTGGTGCTGATCATCAACATCGTGATCCCGCTGCAGAACACCAGCATCGACTGGCGCGACCACGTCGGCGGCGCGGTGGCCGGGGCGGCGATCGGCGCCGTCTACGCCTTCGCTCCGGAGCTGATCCGGGCGCTCGGGCGCGGGACGGCGCCGCGCGAGCAGCAGACCCGGCTGCTCAACCTGCTCGGGTTCGGCACCATGGCGCTCGTGCTGGCGCTGTCCGTGGCGGCGACCGCCGTCCACACCGCGTCCCTGAACGACCCGGCCAACCGTACGCGCTCCCTCGATGGCGCTGCGCACACACCCACTCTGACCAGGGTCGTCACCGACACCCCGGAAAGTTATCCACAGGCGTCGGGCACTTATCCACACTGGGGATAAGCCTGTGGATGTTGTGTTAGGCGTCAGCAGATCACCGAGGGTGAGCGCCGGACGCAATGGCGGGCGTCAACGACCCGTTAACGGCGGCGCTACTTCCACTTCATCGACGTGATGAACCCGGCGATGATCAGACCGAAGCCCACGGCCATGTTCCAGCCGTGCAGCGGCGGCACCGGGTACTTCATGTCCGACAGGTAGTAGACCACTATCCACAGCAGGCCGAGCACGAAGCAGCCGATCATCAGCGGCAGCACCACGCGGTTGCCGGTGTCCAGCTTGATGGGCTGCTTCTTGTCCGGCGGCGGGGTGTACGCGGCCTTCTTGCGGACCTTCGACTCGGGCACGGTTCCACTCCTGGGTTCATCGGCTGCCGCACCGGCAGGCCCGGGCGTGCGGCGGGGTGCGTCCGATAGCGTATCCGCCATGGCGTCAGGGCGCGATCAGCAGGACGAACCCGTTTCCGGGGCACGGCCCCGCTCCGGTGCGCGACCCGGTGCCCCGAGCCCCGCCCCGGCCCCGCAGCGGCCCGCCGGCCGCCGCCGCTCCCGGTTCGCCTGGCACACGGGCGTCGTGCTGGTCTTCGCGCTAGCCGGCGGCCTGTTCATGACCGCCCGGGACACCGCCGACGGCCAGGGCGACATCCGCCCGGACCGGGTCGCCCAGCTCTCCGACGTGATCCGGGCCAAGAACACCCACAACC
>JABFWL010000580.1 GCA_013362315.1 Catenulispora sp.
GCTCTCCAGGAAGCCGTCCTCGCGCAGCAGGTCGTAGGCGGCGGTGACGGTGGTGCGGCTCATGCCCAGGGCGGCGGCCAGGTCGCGTTCGGCCGGGACCCGGGTGCGCAGCGCGATGCGGCCGTCCAGGATCAGGGCCCGGACGCTCTGCGCCAGCGTCCGGTAGGCGGGGGCGGTCTGGTCGGGGCCGCCGATGTGCGACGCCTCGCGGACCAGCCGCGCCAGGCGCGTGCTGCCCACCGTGCGGTCAGTCGTCCCCAGTTCTGTCGGACCGGCCATGCCACCCTCCTTTGATTGGCCCTACAAGCAAGGCCACTTGGCCTCAATACTGATGGAAGTGGCCCTGTCAAAGCAAGGATTCAGGGCCAGTTTCCGGCTAACAGCAGCTGACAACGCCAGGGGAGGCAGCCATGAGCACGGTGTTGACGGTGATGACCGACCGCGCCGAGCGCGAGCACGTCGCGGGCCGCGAGGACCGGATCGGCGAGCCGATCCCGGTGCTGGACTGGCTGCGGATGGCGCTGCGCTGGCTCGGCGCCCTGATCCCCCGCGACCGCAGGGCGCACCGGCTGGTCCAGTTACAGGCCGGGCTGGTCCTGTACGGGATCAGCGACGGCATGCTCCTGATGTCCGGCCTCGGGGCCAATCCGTGGGACGTGTTCCACCAGGGCCTGGCCGAGCACGCCGGCATCCAGGTCGGCACCGTGGTGATCCTGGTCGGCGCCGCGGTGATGCTGCTGTGGATCCCGCTGCGGCAGCGGCCCGGCTTCGGGACGATCAGCAACGCGGTGGTGATCGGCCTGGCCATGAACGCCACCATGGCGTGGCTGCCGACCCCGCACGCGGGGTGGCTGCGCTGGAGCGAGATGCTGGCCGCGGTGGTGCTGAACGGCGTGGCCACCGGCGCCTACATCGGGGCCGGCATGGGGCCGGGCCCGCGCGACGGGCTGATGACCGGCTACGCCGCCCGCGGCCACTCCGTCCGCGTGGTGCGGACCACGATGGAGGTCGCGGTGCTGGTGGCGGGATGGCTGCTGGGCGGGACCGTCGGCGTCGGGACGGCGGTGTACGCGGTGCTGATCGGGCCGCTGGCGCATCAGTTCATCCCGCTGCTGGCGATCAAGGCGAAGGGTGGGCTGGGGAGCAGCGCGGCTGAGAGCCCGGCTGATCAGAACCCGCGCACCTTGGCCGGCCGGATCCGCGTCGCGACCGAGTAGGGCGCCATGGCCTCGCCGACCGAGCTCTTGAAGTACTTCGCCGCACGCTCGCGGTACTTCGCCTCGAACGCCGTCACCTTCCCCGCACCCGGATGGTCCGCCGCCAGGAACTCCACGTCCCCGGTGAAGACCATCACCTCCAGATCGTGCACACCGCCGTCGAAGTGCAGCGCCACCGTCGGCCGCTCCCGCATCGACCGCAGCCGGGCGGCGTTGTCCTTGTGGAAGATCAGGAAGCTGCCATCCCCCCACTCGTCCCCGTCGTCCGGCTCCCACAGGAACCACACCGGGTTCGGCTGCGGGATGCCCGCCGCGTTGACGGTGATCAGCCAGATGATCTCTTCGGACAGCAGACGGCGACGGGTCGCCGCACCGAAGGCGGTTGTGGGGTCGGGGAGGATGTGCGGGGGTTCGATCACGGTGACAACCCTAAGCGGTCAGCTTCAGCACCGCTTGACACAAGTCCGCGGGCAGGACAAAGGAGTCCGTCTCCGTCATATCCAGCACCACTCCGTCAACACCCTCATAATCCGCCAGCCCGAACAGGGCCTCAGCCGCCATATCGGCGCCGCCGGTCACGCCGCCGTCGCGTTTCTGGTGCTCCATGAACAAGTCCGGCGCGGTGAACGCCATGACGTAGTTCCCCGCCGGCTGCTCCATGCTGACCACGCGGGGCCGGCCGGTCTCGTCCACCGGGACCACGTAGTGCTCGAACGCCGCCAGGCGCGGGCCCAGATCCTCGCTGCTGTCGCGGAGCGCGGTCTCCACTCGCAGGGCGCTGATCCAGCGGGCCAGGTACTCCAGCAGCTCCGCATCAACACCCATCAGGAACTCCTGCTCAGGTGGCGCGGCCGGGTTCACCATCACCTCGCCGGTGGCCCCGGTGAGCGCCCCGAACAGCTCCAGGCCGGTCAGCGGGCCGCCGGCGGCGGCGAAGGTGCCGCCGGCGTCGATCGCGGCCTGTACCTGGTCGCTGCCGGTGAACAGCCACAAGCGGCCCGGACCCGGCGCCTGGCCGAGCGGCGGGGTGGGGATCATGCGCTCGTAGACCTTGCGCTGCGGGAAGGCCTCGTCGAGCCACATCATCGGGGCGTACCAGTCGTCGTGGGCGAGGAACGCGCGCATCACGTCGCTGCGTGAAGCGTGCCCACCCGCGTAATCCGCCAAGACCTCCGTCACACCAGCCATGAACCCTCTCTATCAGGGTTCGTAAAGAGACGACAAGGGCGGGTGCGGACCGTTGCCGCACCCGCCCTCGAAGTACTCGCCGGTCAGGCCTTCGCGGCCTTCTCGCCCTTGTCGGCCCGCTCGCCCTTCTCGCCCTTCGGCTCGAACACCGCGTCCACCCCGGCCTCCTTGCGCTGCGCCGCCGTGATCGGGGTCGGAGCGCCGGTCAGCGGGTCGCCGCCGGTGGCCGTCTTCGGGAAGGCCATCACGTCGCGGATGGTGTCCGCGCCGGTCAGCAGCGCGACGATGCGGTCCAGGCCGAACGCGATGCCGCCGTGCGGCGGCGGGCCGTAGTTGAAGGCTTCCAGCAGGAAGCCGAACTGCGACTGCGCCTCCTGCTGCGACAGCCCGATGGCGTCGAACGCCCGCTCCTGCACGTCCTTGCGGTGGATACGGATCGAGCCGCCGCCCAGCTCGGTGCCGTTGAGCACGAGGTCGTAGGCGTTCGACAGCGCGGAACCGGGGTCCTTGTCGAAGTCGTCCAGGCTCTCGGCGGTGGGCGCGGTGAACGGATGGTGCACCGCGTGCCAGCCGATCTGCTCGCCCGAGGCGTCCTCGATGGGCTCGAACATCGGGAAGTCCACGACCCACAGGAACTTCCACGCCGTCTCATCGATCAAGCCGCAGCGCTTGCCGATCTCCAGCCGCGCCGCGCCCAGCAGCTCCTGCGAGGCGGTCCGCTTGCCGGCGGCGAAGAACACCGCGTCGCCGGGCTTGGCGCCGACCTTGTCGGCGAGCCCGGCCAGGTGCGCCTCCGAGAGGTTCTTGGCCACCGGGCCGCGCAGCTCCCCGGACTCGGCGTCGATCACCACATAGGCCAGGCCCCGGGCGCCGCGCGCCTTGGCCCAGTCCTGCCAGCCGTCCAGCTCCTTGCGGGTCTGCGCGGCGCCGCCGGGCATCACGACCGCGCCGACGTACGGCGCCTGGAAAACCCGGAACTCGGTGCCCGCGAAGTACTCGGTGAGCTCGGTCAGCTCCTGGCCGAACCGCAGGTCCGGCTTGTCCGACCCGAAGCGGGCCATCGCCTCGTGGTACTTCATGCGCGGCAGCGGCAGCGGGACCTCGACGCCCAGCGTCTGCTTCCACACCGCGGCCACCACGGCCTCGCCGACCTTGAGGATGTCCTCCTGGTCCACGAACGAGGCCTCGATGTCCAGCTGCGTGAACTCCGGCTGCCGGTCGGCGCGGAAGTCCTCGTCCCGGTAGCAGCGGGCGATCTGGTAGTAGCGCTCCAGGCCGCCGACCATCAGCAGCTGCTTGAACAGCTGCGGCGACTGCGGCAGCGCGTACCAGGTGCCGGGCTGCAGGCGCACCGGCACCAGGAAGTCGCGCGCCCCCTCGGGCGTGGAGCGGGTCAGCGTCGGGGTCTCGACGTCGAGGAAGCCGCGCTCCTCCATGACGTCCCGGATGACCTTGGTCGCCTTCGACCGCAGCCGCAGCCCGCGGGCCATCGGCTCCCGGCGGATGTCGAGGTAGCGGTACTTCAGCCGCATCTCCTCGTTGATGTTCGAGCTCTTGTGCTCGTCGATCGGGAACGGCAGCGGCGCCGACGGCGACAACACCTCGACGGTGTCGACCACGACCTCGATCTCGCCGGTCGGCAGATCCGGGTTCGCGTTGCCCTCGGGGCGCACGCGCACCTCGCCGGTGGCGGTGACGCAGTACTCGTTGCGCAGGTCGTGCACCGACTCGCTCTCGCGCACCACGACCTGCACGAAGCCGGAGGCGTCGCGCAGGTCCAGGAAGGTGACGCCCCCGTGATCGCGCCGGCGGGCGACCCACCCGGCCAGCGTGACAGTGGTTCCGGCGTCGGACGCCCGAAGGGTCCCCGCCTCGTGGGTGCGGATCACAGTCTTGACTCCTTGGTCATGCACATGGCAGCTGAAGTGAAAGCGTCCCCGACTGTGTCGTAGGTGCGGATCACTTCAACTTCTCCTGAATCGTGGTGAGGATGTCGCTGAGAGAAACAGACTCCTGCTCTCCCGTCGCCAGTTCCTTGATCTGAATGACGTTCTCGGCGATGTCGCGCTCCCCGAGGACCAGCGCATAGCGCGCGCCCGAGCGGTCGGCAGCTTTCATCGCGGCCTTGATGCCCTTGTTGCCGTAGGCGAAATCGGCGGCGACGCCGGACCGGCGCAGTTGCGTGACCAGCTCGAAGAGCCGCCGCCGCGCCTCATCGCCGAGCGGCACCGCGAACACCCCCAGCTGCTCCACGCCGGACAACTCGACGCCCTCAGCCTCCAGGGCCAGCGCGGTGCGGTCCACGCCCAGCGCCCAGCCGACCGACGGCAGGCTCGGCCCGCCAAGCTCCTCGGACAGGCCGTCGTAGCGACCGCCTCCGCCGATCGCAGACTGCGAACCCAAGCCGTCGTGCACGAACTCGAAGGTGGTCCGGGTGTAGTAGTCCAGGCCGCGGACCAGCTTGGGGTCGTCGACGAAGCCGACGCCGGCCTCGGTGAGCAGGGTCCGGACTTCCTCGTGGTACGCCTTGCAGGCGTCGCAGAGGTTGTCGACCATGAGCGGGGCGTCGACGAGCTGCTTCTGCACCGCGTCACGCTTGTCGTCGAGCACGCGCAGCGGGTTGATCTCGATGCGGGCGCGTGTGTCCTCGTCCAAGTCCAGGCCGCGCAGGAACTCCTGGAGCTTGGCGCGGTAGACGGGACGACATTCCTTGTCGCCCAAGGAGTTCAACAGGATGCGGTAGTTACGCAGGCCCAGATTCTTGAAGGCGTCGTCGGCCAGGACGATCAGCTCGACGTCCAGTGCCGGGTCCTCGGCGCCGATGGCCTCGCCGCCGACCTGGGAGAAGTGGCGGTAGCGGCCCTTCTGCGGCTTCTCATACCGAAAGTAGGAGCCGGAGTAGTAGACCTTGATCGGCAGGCCCTGCCGCGGCAGGTTGGCCTGCAGCACTGCGCGCAACGTGGAGGCGGTGCCCTCGGGGCGCAGCGTGACCTCGTCGCCGCCCTGGGTGGTCCAGGAGAACATCTCCTTGGTGACGATGTCCGTGGACTCGCCGACGCCGCGCTTGAACAGCGCGGTCTGCTCGAAGACCGGCGTCTCGACGTAGCCGTAGCCGGCGCGGCGCAGCGGGGCGGCCATGGCCTCGCGCACGGCGACGATCCGCTCCGCCTGCGGGGGAAGCAGGTCGAAGGTGCCGGTGACGATCTTGTACGTGCTCATGATGTCTGGGGTGTCCCTACATGCCGCTGGGTTTGACCGACAGCGGCGCCGCCTCCGTCAGGAACGGGTTCGTGGCGCGCTCGCGGCCGATCGTGGTCTGGGGGCCGTGGCCGGACAGGACGACGGTCTCGTCCGGCAGCGGCAGGCAGACGCGGGCCAGTGACGCCAGCAACTCCTCGCGGTTTCCGCCGGGCAGGTCCCAGCGGCCGACCGCTCCGGCGAACAGCAGGTCCCCGGTGAACAACACGTGGGGGATGTCCTGCAGGCCGGGAGTCCGGAACGTCACCGAGCCCTTGGTATGGCCCGGCGCGTGGTCGACGGTGATCCGCAAGCCCGCCAGGTCCAGCACGACACCGTCGGTGAGCTCCTTGACGTCGGCGGGCTCGGCGAACTCCGCCTGACCGAAGATCGGTGTGCCGGGCGGGATGCCCAGCCACTTCTGCGGGTCGGTCAGCATCTCCCGGTCGCCGGGGTGCACGTAGGCCGGGACTCCGTAGTCACCGCACACTGGGATCACGGACATCATGTGGTCGACGTGCCCGTGCGTGAGCAGGACCGCGACCGGCTGCAGCTTGTGCTCCCGGACCAGCTCCTCGACACCGGCGACGGCCTGCTCGCCGGGATCGATGATCACGCACTGCTCCCCGGCGCCGGGCGCCACGAGGTAGCAGTTCGCACCCAGGCTTCCGGCTGGGAATCCGGCGACAAGCACACGCGCCCCACTCTTGAAGTCTCTTGATGTCGGCGATGGAGAGATTTTTCCCTACGCAGGTTACCGGCGGCGGCGGGCCCTAAGCGAACTCATTGGAAGCTCACAGCTGATTTCTAGGGAAGGCACCGTACACTGTGCGGCTGAAGCTCGATCACCCTGTGTCGACACCCCTTATCGACACACCCCTTATCGACACAGCTCTTATCGACACAGTATCCACAGACCCGACCTGGCCGCGCGGGTCGGGCCGAACCCGGAGGCGAATCGGTGACCAGCAAGGACCGGCAGCGCGAGCTCGAGCGCGCCCGCTACGAGCGTGTCCAGGCCCGCCTGGCGCAGCAGCAGGCGGCCGCCAAGAAGCGCACCAAGATCACGGCCATCGCCGCCGCGGTCGCGGTCGTCGGGATAGGGGTCACCGTCGCGGTGTTGACCAGCGGCGGCAAGAGCGACAAGACCTCCCCGGCCGCCTCCGCGCCGAGCACCAGCGCGCCGACGACCGCCGCCACCGGCACCGCCACCCCGGACGCCACGCCGAGCACCAGCGCCAGCCCGGAGAAGATCGGGTACCAGAAGGCCGAGACGCCCTCCAAGGACGTGGGCATGCCGACCTACGACGCCGCGGCGGCCGCCAAGCCGTACACGGCCACGATCCACTTCGGGTCCGGCGACCTGACCTTCGACGCGCTGACCACGAAGGCCCCGTACACCACGTACTCCTTCGAGTACCTGGTCAAGAAGGGTTATTACGACAACACCAAGTGCCACCGGCTGACCACGCAGGGCATCTACGTCCTGCAGTGCGGCGACCCGACCGGCACCGGCAGCGGCGGCCCCGGCTACCAGTTCCAGGACGAGAACCTGACCGGCGCCACCTACCCGGCCGGCACCATCGCGATGGCGAACGCCGGGCCAGGCACCAACGGCAGCCAGTTCTTCATCGTCTACAAGGACACCCAGCTGCCGCCGAACTACACCCCCTGGGGCAAGGTCACGAGCGGCATGGACGTGGTCACCAAGATCGCCGACGGCGGGGTGGACACCGGCGGCGGCGACGGCAAGCCGAAGCTGCCGGCTGACATCAAGAGCGTGACCATCAAGTAGGCCGGTCGCTTCTCCTGCCGGATCGTGACGCGGGCCGCCCCCACCACGGGCGGTCCGCGCTATTGTTTCCCACTGGATGACCGGGATCCGGATCCGTGCAGGTGTCGGTGCTCAATAGCAAGCGCCATGGCGGACCCGTCAGCAGACACCCGGTTCGAGAACTTGGAGGCTCATCGTGGGCGAGGCACCGGAGGCTTGGGGCCGGGTCGCCGAGGACGGCACCGTCTACGTCCGGACCGCCGACGGCGAGCGGCAGGTCGGCTCGTGGGCGGCGGGTTCCCCGGACGAGGCGCTGGCCTACTACCAGCGCAAGTTCGACGGCCTGAAGGTCGAGGTGGACCTGATCGCCAACCGGCTGAAGCAGTCCGGCCCCTCGGCGCCGTCCCCGAAGGACACCCTGGACAAGATCGGCAAGCTGCGCGAGCAGATCTCCGGCGCCAACGCCGTGGGCGACCTGGAGGGGCTGCTGGCCCGCCTGGACGGCCTGGTGGAGCTGGCCGAGCAGCGCCGGGCCGAGCACCGCGCGGCCCGCGAGCAGCAGCAGGCCGACGCCCGCGCGGCCAAGCAGGCGCTGGCCGAGGAGGCCGAGCGGCTGGCCGCGTCCACCGACTGGCGGGTGGCCGGCGACCGGATGAAGGTGCTGCTGGAGGAGTGGAAGGCGGCGCCGCGCCTGGACCGCAAGACCGACGACGAGCTGTGGCACCGCCTGTCGCAGTCCCGCTCGGCCTTCGCCAAGCGCCGCAAGCAGCACTTCGCCGAGCTGGACCAGCAGCGCGTGCAGATCCGGGCGCACAAGGAGCGGCTGATCGCCGAGGCCGAGTCGCTGCAGGACTCCACCGACTGGAACCCCACCGCCGGCCGCTTCCGCGACCTGATGAGCGAGTGGAAGACCGCCGGGCGCGCCCAGCGCGACGTCGAGGACGAGCTCTGGAAGCGGTTCAAGGCCGCGCAGGACACCTTCTTCGCCGCCCGCAACGCGGTCCTGGACGAGCGCAGCGGCGCCGAGCGGGAGAACCTGGCGGCCAAGGAGCTGCTGGTGACCGAGGCCGAGGCGCTGCTGCCGATCACCGACCACCGCGCCGCCCGCACCGCCCTGCGCTCCATCAACGAGCGCTGGGAGGCCATCGGCCCGGTGCCGCGCGACGCCCGGCAGCGCATCGAGGGCCGGCTGCACACCGTCGACCGCGCCATCGCCGACGCCGAGGCGGCGGAGCTGTCCCGCAAGGACCCGGAGAAGCGGGCCCGCGCCGAGGCCACGGTCGAGCAGCTGCGCACCGCCATCGCGAAGCTCCAGACCCAGGCCGACAAGGCCCGCGCCGCCGGCCAGGACAAGAAGGTCGCTGAAGCCGAGGCCTCCATCGCGGCCCGCCGGGAATGGCTGGCCGAGGCCGAGAAGGCGCTGGAGGAGTTCACGCGCTGAGGGCCGGTGGAGTGGCCGTGCGCACCGCTGACCCACGACGTCCGGGCGCCCCCCTTCGGGAGGGCGCCCGGACTCGTTAATGTCGGGCGCGTGGCGCGCCCTAGCTCTTCCGAACTTGGTCTATTGCGTAACCCCTGTGATCGCTAAGGTGTGCGACGTGCGGATGCGAGTCCTGGCGCGGACGTTGTCTCCAGCGCGTAAGGCGTTGATCGCGGCGGCCGCCACGCATCTGGCGGTGCTGTTCGGTCTCCTGCTGTCCGGCCAGGCCACCCGGGCAGCCCTGTGGCTGGTCACCGGCGGCTTCGCCACCCTGGCCGCCGGCCTGCCCTGGATGCTGGTCGCCCTCTGCACCGACTACGTGGTCAACCCCGCGGCCTGGCACCGCACCATCGTGGTCGAAGGCGTCGCGACCACCGAGGGCTACACCGTCCCCCCGCACCCCTCCGATGAAAGTTACGTGCTGCACCGGGTATACGAGTTCACCACCATGCACGGCGAAAAGCGCCGCGCCGGCAGCCGCGCCACCTTCCCGGAGTCCCCCGACGGCAAGGTCGGCATCCGCTACGATCCCCGCCACCCGACCAGCATCTGGCCCGCCCGCATCGCCCCCTCCACAGCCGCCGCCGGCTCGGTGCTGGCGGTCCTGATGCTGACGGCCGCGGCTTTCGCGCTCGGCGGGGCTTTGGGGTTCGGGGTGGCGACTTTTACGTAGGGGGCGCTGCCCCGTCACCCCTCACGCATGCTTCGAGCTGGTCACCCGATAGACGTCGAAGACCCCCTCCACGCCCTTCACCGCCTTCAGCACCGCGCCCAGGTGCGCCGGGTCCGCCATCTCGAAGGTGAAGCGGGAGATCGCGACCCGGTCGCGGCTGGTGGTCACCGAGGCCGACAGGATGTTGACGTGCTGGTCGGACAGCACGCGGGTCACGTCGGAGAGGAGTCGCGACCGGTCGAGCGCCTCGACCTGGATCGCGACGAGAAACATGGACGCCCCACCGGGCGACCAGGACACCTCCACCATGCGTTCGGGCTGGGCGGCCAGCGATTCGACGTTGGAGCAGTCGGCGCGGTGGACGGAGACGCCGGAGGCGCGGGTGATGAAGCCGATGATGTCGTCGCCGGGGACCGGGGTGCAGCAGCGGGCCAGCTTCACCCAGATGTCGTCGGCGCCCTTCACCAGCACGCCGGGGTCGCCGGAGGGGCGGGCCTGGCCGCGGCGGGACAGCTTCTCCAGGTTGCCCGGGACGGTGGCCTCGGCCAGGTCCTCGGTGGCGCCCTCCTCGCCGCCGAGCAGGTGCAGCAGGCGGTGCACCACGTGCTGGGCGGAGACGTGCCCCTCGCCGATGGCGGCATAGAGGGCGCTGATGTCGGCATGGCGCAAGTCGCGCGCGACCGTGGCCAGGGACTCGGAGGTCATCAGGCGCTGCAGCGGCAGCCCCTGCTTGCGCATGGCCTTGGCCAGCTGCTCCTTGCCCTGCTCCACCGCCTCCTCGCGGCGCTCCTTGGTGTACCACTGGCGGATCTTGTTGCGGGCCCGGGGGGAGGCGACGAAGGACAGCCAGTCGCGGCTGGGGCCGGAGTTGGGCGCCTTGGAGGTGAAGATCTCCACCACGTCGCCGTTGTCC
>JABFWL010000253.1 GCA_013362315.1 Catenulispora sp.
CGGTCGGCGGCGGCCGCGTCCGGCGGGTCGCCGGCGGCCAGCATCACGTGCCGGGCCCGCTGCTCCGGATCGTCGACCAGGCCGGCCAGGCGGCGGTGCAGACCGGCCCGCGCCAACGGCAGCAACGCGTCCAAGGCGGCGGCGCCGAGCAGCGGATGGGCCGGCCGCAGGCGCCGCGCCTCGGAAAGCGTGAGCGCTCCGTCGGCGACGGCGTGCTCGACCGCGGCCGCCGGATCCTCGCTTCGGGTGTGGCCTTCGAGCGCCCGGACCACCAGCTCCGGGCTCGGCTGGTGCAGGGCCGCAGTGACGACCAGCGCCTGCCGCGCATCCGGCGAGAGGCTGCCGAGCCGTTCGCGCACCAGGTCGGCGAGCGATGTCGGGATCGGCAGCGTGCCGCGGTCGCCGTCCCCACGGCGCAGCGCCGCCCCGAATTCGAGGATCCAGAACGGATTGCCGCCGCTGTGCTCGACCAGCCGGTTCAGTACGGTCGCTGGCAACCGCAGGTCCAGCCGGTCGATCAGGAGGTCGGCGGCCGCCGCGGCGTCGATCGCGGCGACCGGCACCCGGCGGACGTCCTGGGCCGGGAGCAGTTCCGGGGCCAGGGGCGCGGCCGCCAGCGTGCTCGGCGTACGCTGCGTGGCCAGCACGCGCAGGCCCTCGCCGCCGAGCCGGGACAGTGCGTACTCGAACGCCGCGACGGTGGCCCCGTCGATCCACGGCAGGTCGTCGATGGCCACCAGCAGCCGGCGGTCCCGGCACAGTTCCCGGATCGCCCCCGCCGCCGCGGTCCCCACCTCGTGCGGACCGAGCTGGCCGCCATCCGGCGACCGCCGCACCATCGCCACCTCCAGCGCGCCGCGCTGCGCCGCCGGCAACCGGTCCAGCACCTCGTCGAGCACCGGATCGAGCAGGTCGGTCAGGCCGGCGAAGGACAGTCCGGTCTCGGTCTGGAAGCCGCGGGCCGTCAGCACCAGCCATCCGGCCGCGCGCGCCAGTCCGACGCCGGCCGACCACACGGTGGACTTGCCGATGCCGGGCTCACCGGTGAGCACGACGGCGCGGGGACGGGCACTGGTGTCGGCGATCAGCTCGCGCACCGCGGCGAGTTCGGCAGGCCGGGCGATCACCATCGGAGATGGGGATATGTCGGGCGAGATCATGTCGAGCGAAGTCATCTGCGGGTGCTGTCTTTCTGGAGTTCTCGGGACTCGGTGATCTGTCAGATCCGGCTGGAAGCCAGCAGTCGCGCCAGCTCGGTGCGCGAACGCACGCCGAGCTTGCGGTAGACGGCGCCGAGGTGGCCCTCAACGGTGCGCACGCTGGTCACCAGCTGCTCGGCGACCTCACGGTTGCTCAGGCCGCCGGCGACCAGCTCGGCCACCGTGGATTCGGTGGCGGTCAGGATGTCGCCGGTGCGCGAGCGCTGGACGCGGTCCAGCTCAGCCTGGGCCTGCGCCGCGAAGGGCACCGCCCCGGCGATGGTGAACAGGTCCACAGCCCTCTGGAGCACCGGGTGGGCGTCGGATTTGGCCCGGCGGCGCCGGTAGACGTTCCCCAGCGCGAGCAGGCTGCGGCCCAGTTCCAGGGGCAGCGGCGACTGCTCATGCGCGGCGACGGCCCGGCGCAGCGCGGCGACGGCACCGTCGAGGTCGTCCCGCGCGGCGAGCACCCCGCCGTCGAGCCGGTCGGCGATCCCGACGAGTGTCGGCCGCGTCATCCGCTCGCCCAGCTCGCGCTGTTCCGCGGCCAGGGCGCGGGCGGCGTCCAGGTCTCCGGTGGCGATCAGCGCCTGACCGAGGTCGGGTTCCAGCCGCTGCCGGCGGCCCGGTTCCAGGATGTCGGCGTCCTGGGCCAGGCGGTAGGCGTGCCAGAGCCGTTCGCGGGCGGCTTCGGGATCGCCGTCGAGCAGTGCCGCCAGGCCCAGGATGTGCTCGTAGAAGATGTCGCCCTGCGGCTGGATGGTCTCCCGGCCGCCGACGCGCTGCTCGGCGATCAGCGTCCGGGCGCCCGCGAGATCGCCGGTGAGGACCCGGAGCAGCGCGTCGGCGGTGTACAGCGTCATCGGCGCGACGCCGCCGGGCGCGGCCAGCCGCAGCCCGTCCGCCACGGCCCGCCGCCCGGCACGCAGGTCGCCGGCCCAGCACTCGGTGAAGGCCAGGTGGCTGAACAACGTCGGCAGCACCGCGTCGTCGCCCTCGGCCTGAGCCTGGGCGATCGCGGCGTTCAGGGCGGTGCGCGAACCGTCCAGATCGTCGACCGCTTTGCGCCAGAAACCCTGCACCACACTGAGCCGCGTCCAGCTGGCCCGGTTCGCGACCCGCCCCTGCAACGCGGCGATCCGGGCCACGACCGGCTCCGGGATGCCGTGTCCGGCGTCCAGGCTGACCCCCACCTGGTACCGCAGCGCCGCGCCGAGCGCCGCCGGATCGGCGTCCGGACCCACCTGATCGAAGGCTTCCAGCGCGCGCCGCACCAACTCCGGGCGCGAGGCGTCCTCGCCGTCGCCGTAGTCCGCGGCCAGGGTCAGGGCGACCGCGCGCAGGTGGACGTCCGTGGCCGGACCGGTCAGATGGGGACGCAGCACCGCCTGGGCGGCCGGCCGTCCCTCGGTCCAGTACGTCGCCTCGACCAGCAACGCCAGCACCTCGCGCGTGGTGTCGACGTCGGCGCCTTCGCTCACGGCCCGCGCCGGCCGGACCGCGCCGGCCATGTCCCCGACACGGTGCGCCAGCCGGGCCGCGGCCAGGCGGCGCCGGCGCAGATCC
>JABFWL010000429.1 GCA_013362315.1 Catenulispora sp.
CGAGGAGTTCGACCAGCTGGTGGGGCTGCTGGAACGACTCCCCGGGGTGCTCGGCCGGCTCGACGACCAGCGCGGCAGCCGCCGCCGAGGCGTCGACGACTGAAGTTCGGCGCGCACGGATGCCGCCGTGCGAGACCTGCCACCTTCTGCTTTCGCTATAGAGAACACGGGCTTCATTCCCCGGAGCGGTTAATCTGATATACCGTCAGATCCATGACTGACGGCATACCAGCCGCTCCGGGGACCGACGCCTGGTTCCATGATGGTCCGGACGGCTTCGTCCTGCTGGCCGGCCGCTGCACCGCGTGCGGTGCCCTGAGCTTCCCGCCGCGCCCGATCCCAGGCTGCCCGAATCCGGACTGCGACGGGCTGGAACAGCACCCGCACGCCCTGTCGACGACCGGGTCGCTGTGGTCTTACACCGACGCCCGCTATGTCCCGCCGCCGCCTTATCCACGGCCGCCGGACACCGAGTTCTCCCCTTACGCCCTGGCCGCCGTCGAACTGGACGCCGAGCGGATGATCGTGCTCGGCCAGGTGGCGCCCGGCGTCGCGGTATCGGAGCTGACCGTCGGGATGCCTATGCGGCTGGTGCCCGGCGTCCTCGTCTCCTCGGCCGGTGTCGAGGAGCGGGTCTGGAACTGGCGGCCCGGCGCATGAGCCGGCCGGACTCCGTGGCCGTCCTGGGCGTCGGCATGCATCCCTGGGGCGCGCTGGGCAAGTCCTTCGTCGAATACGGCCTGGTCGCGGCCCGCGCCGCCCTGGCCGACGCCGGTATCGGCTGGCGCGACGTGCAGCTGGTGGTCGGCGGGGAGACCATCCGCAACGGCTATCCCGGCTTCGTCGCCGGCTCGGCGCTGTCCCAGGCACTGGGTTGGCAGGGCGCGCCGGTGGCGAGTTGTTATGCCGCTTGTGCGACCGGAGCTCAAGCGCTTTCAACTGCGCGGGCGCATATTCTCGCCGGACTCGCCGACGTGGTTTTGGTGGTCGGCGCGGACACCACCCCTAAGGGTTTTTTCGCACCCGTCGGCGGCGACCGGCCGGATGATCCGGACTGGCTGCGTTTCCGTCTGCTGGGGGCGACGAACCCGGCGTACTTCGGCTTGTATGCGCGGCGGCGGATGGCGATAAGGGGAACCACCGAAGCGGACTTCGCGGCGGTGAAAGTAAAAAACGCGCGCGCCGGTTCGCTGAATCCCTACGCGCGGTTCCGCGCGGAGGTGGACGCCGAGACGGTGCTGAACTCGCCGATGGTGAGCGATCCGCTGCGGCTGCTCCAGATCTGCGCGACCAGCGACGGAGCGGCGGCGGTGGTCCTGGCCTCGGAGGAGTACGCCCGGCGAAAACAGCGGGACGCCGTGCGGATCCGGGCGATCTCGGCGATCACGCCGGAATATCCGAGAACTGTTCCCGACTTTCCCTATCTAGCGTCGGATTCGGCGGCGATAAGCCCTCCAGCAAGCCGGACTTTCCGCGAGTCGCTGGCGTGGTCGGCCTACGAGTCCTGCGGACTGGGTCCGGAGGACATGGACCTGGCCGAGGTCTACGACCTGACGACGGCGATGGAGCTGGACTGGTACGAGGAGATCGGGCTGTGCGCGGCCGGCGAGGCCGAGAAGCTGCTGCACGACGGCGCCACGGCGCTCGGCGGCCGGGTGCCGGTCAACGCCAGCGGCGGGCTGAGCTCGTTCGGCGAGGCGATCCCGGCGCAGGCCATCGCGCAGCTCTGCGAGCTGACGTGGCAGCTGCGCGGCGACGCCGGCACGCGCCAGGTGGCAGGGGCGCGGGCCGGCGTCGCGGTGAACCAGGGGTTGTTCGGGCACGGGGCGGCAATGGTGGTGGCGCATGCTTGAGGGAGCGGGAGCGGCTACCTCGACAACCGGTCCTCAGCCGTCGCCCTTCTGCGCCCGGGCCACCAGCTCGGCCAGCTCCGCGATCGGCATGCTGCCCGGCGCGCGGCCCTCGGCGGCGAACCGGGCGCTGAGCCGCTGCATCAGGGCGTTGACCGGCGTCGGCACGCCGTGCGTCCGCCCGATGAGCACGATCTCGCCGGACAGGTAGTCGGTCTCGATCGACCCCGATCCGCGCGCCAGGCTCTGCCAGCTGGACCCGCCGCCGCGCGGCGTGCCGGGGATCTCGGCGAAGTTCATCCGGTCGGCCTGCACGGCGCGCCGCTCGCCGGCGCCGACGAACGGGATGCCGGCGGCGTTCAGCGCGCGGCGCCCCTCCTCCTCGGCGGCGTCGATCAGCTGCTCGGCCAGCTCCTCGTCGGCGGACAGGTCGGCCACGGCTTCGAAGGCGTTGCCGAGGTTGGTCAGCAGCTTGCCGTACTTCCAGCGCATGACGTCGTCGACCACCGGCGCGTCGAAGCGGCTGGCGGCCAGGTCCTGCCCGATCTGCTTGATCCGGTCGTCAACGCCGTCGGGGTAGCGGCCGACGGTCAGGATCCCGGACTGCGGCGCGCAGTGGGCCGCCACGACGCCCGGCTCCAGGTGCAGCGACGGCAGCCACACGCACAGGCCGTAGACGTTCTGGAACAGCCGCAGGGCGACACGTTCGTTCTCGACGCCGTTCTGCGCGCAGACGACGGGGATCAGCTCCGAGGCGGTGCCCGCTCCTCCGGCGACCGGCAGGCTGGCCCACTGCCGCAGGACCGCTGCGGTGTCCTGCGACTTCACGCACAGGATCAGGACGTCGTCGGGCTGGAGCTCGCCGAGCTCGTCCGGACCGGATACGGCCGGGATCGGGAGCTGCCGGGCGCCGTCCGGCGTCAGCAGGCGCAGGCCGTGCTGCCGCAGGGCTTCCAGGTGCTCGCCGCGGGCGACGAGGAGCACGTCGTGGCCGGCTTCGGCCAGGCGGCCGCCGATGGATCCGCCGACCGCGCCGGCGCCGATGAGGATGTAGCGCAACCCTGCTCCCACCCGTCTCCCACCGCCGCACGTTAAGGAGACGCTTCGCGTCGATGTACCTGAGTAATGTAGCGGGCATGGCCATGATGTGAAGCGCCGGGGAAGATCCCTGGAACGTTTATTTTGCGATCTTGTGTCCGGACGTTCTACTGACAAGTAAACCAATACATGTTTGACTCCCGGTGTGAGCGATCCGACACCGTCTTCACTCAGTACGGATCCGTACGCGGACCGGCCGTGGCTGAAGTTCTACGCGGCCGGGGTGCCCACAGACGTCACCATCCCATCGGTGCCGGTCACGCAGCTGCTGGACGACTCCGCCGACGGCTTCGGCAACCGGACCGCGCTGGTGTTCTTCGGCCGCAAGACCAGCTATCAGCAGCTGCGCCACGACGTGGACCGGCTGGCCGGGGCGTTGCGGGCGCTGGGCGTTCAGCCAGGTGACCGGGTCGCGCTGGTGCTGCCGAACTGCCCGGCGGCGGTGACCGCGTTCTTCGCGATCCTGCGCCTGGGCGCCGTCGTGGTGGCGTGCAACCCGCTGTATACCGACTCCGAACTGCGGCACCAGCTCACCGACTCCGGTGCGAAGGTGGCCATCGTCTTCGACGGCGCCTACGCCACGCTGGACGCGGCCCGGCCGGGGACCGCGCTGGAGCACGTGGTGTCGGTGTGCCTGGCGGACTTCCTGCCGGCGCTCAAGCGCAAGCTGCTGGACCTGCCGCTGGGCGCGGCGCGGGAGAAGCGGGAGCGGCTGATCACGCCGCTGCCACCGGGGGCGCGCGCCATCCCCTACACCGAGCTGCTCGCCAGCTCGCCGGGCCCGGCGGAGCAGGCCGCCGTCGATCCGGCGCGCGACCTGGCGGTGCTGCAGTACACCGGCGGCACCACGGGACGGCCGAAGGGCGCCATGCTGACCCACCGCAACCTGGTCGCCAACGCGCACCAGGTGCGGGCCTGGGATCCGAACGCCCAGCCGGGGCGGGAGTCGGTGCTGTGCGTCCTGCCGCTGTTCCACGTCTACGGCCTGATGCTGTGCGTGGTCACCGGCGTGCTGCTGGCCGGGACGCTGGTGCTGCTGCCGACCTTCGATCCGGAGCTGGTGCTGGACGCGGTCAAGCACGAGCGGCCCACGGTGTTCCCGGGCGTGCCGCCGATCTACAGCAAGCTGCTGGAGCACCCGAAGATCGGCAAATACGATCTGCGCTCCATCCGCACCTGCATCTCCGGCGCGATGCGGCTGCCGGTGGACACCATCGACGCCTTCCAGGCCGCGACCGGCGGCCGGCTCGCCGAGGGCTACGGCATGACCGAGTCCTCCCCGGTGACGCTGGCCAACCCGCTGAACAGCAACTCCCGCCCCGGCACCATCGGGCTGCCGCTGCCGAACACCCACGTGAAGATCGTGGACGAGTTCCGCCAGGACCGGGTGCTGCCCATCGGCGCGGCCGGGGAGCTGGTGGTGTTCGGGCCGCAGCTGTTCCAGGGCTACTGGAACCAGGAGGAGGAGACCCGGCTCGCGCTGCGCAACGGCTGGCTCTACACCGGCGACATCGGCGTGATGTCACCCGACGGCTACGTGACGCTCATCGACCGCAAGCGCGACGTGGTGATCGCCTCCGGCTTCTCGGTCTACCCCTCGGAGGTCGAGGACATCCTGCGCGAGCACCCGGCGGTCTACGACGCGGCCGTGATCGGCGTCCCGGACCCCTACCGCGGCGAGAACGTGAAGGCGGTGATCCAGCTGGCGGAGGGCATGTCGGTCAGCGCCGAGGAGCTGGACGTGTTCTGCCACCAGCACCTGGTCCCGTACAAGGTCCCGAAGATCTTCGCCTTCCGCGAGGACCTGCCCCGCAACATGATCGGCAAGGTGCTGCGCCGGGTGTTGCGCGAGGAGCACGCGGCCGAACAGGCGGAGCAGGGAGGGCCGGCGACGGACCAGGATCCGTTCGCCGACTTCAGGCGGTGAGGGAGCGGTCAGTCATCCCGCTCCGTCACCGTCCGTTCGTCCACCAACGCCCGCAGCTCCCCGGCGGCCCGCCGCGCGGCCTTGCCTCCGGAGGCCTGGATCCCCATGGCAGGCAGGACCTCGCCGCTGTCCAGATCCAGCAGCACCCACGGATCGCCCGGGCGCAGGTTCACCCGGACGATCTGCGCCCACTCCAGGCGCTGCGTGCGGACGGTGTTGATCACCGTCACCCCGCGCTCGTCAGCGACGATGCGCGGCCGGGCCAGCAGGTACAGCCCGGCCGAGATCAGCGGGCCGAGGGCGGCGAACGCCACCCGCTCGGGCACCGACCAGGCGGTGGGGCCGTCGTCCGGCAGTATCAGCGCCACCACCACGAGGGTGAGGATCAGCACCGCCGACACCGCGAACACCGCGACCCGGGTGCGGGTCGGCCGGAAGGTCACCGGCAGGGCCGGCAGCCGCTCGGGCACCGGCAGGGCGAAGGGGTCGGGCGGTCCGGGCACCTCGCGGTCGTGATCGTGGTTGTCCGTCACCTGCACGCTGGTCCGTTTCATTCCGGGCTCGCCGAACCCTGATGACTAAAGCCGACACGCGAGGATATCCGTGACGAGGATTCCCCTCGCACCCAGATCCCACAAGTCGTCCATCATCCGCTGCGCCTCGGCCCGCTTCACCATGGAGCGGACCGCGACCCAGCCGCGATCATGCAGCGGCGACACGGTCGGCGACTCGATGCCCGGGGTGACACGCACGGCCTCGTCCACGTGTTCGGCCCGGATGTCGTAGTCCATCAGCACATACTCGCGCGCCGTGATCACTCCCTTGAGCCGCCGCACGAACTGCTCCACCGCCGGGCTGTCTTCGACGCCCTTACGCCGGATGAGCTGCGCCTCGGAGGTCAGGATCGGCTCGCCGAACACCTCCAGCCCGGCGTGCCGCAGCGTCGTCCCGGTCTCCACCACGTCGGCCACCACGTCGGCCACCCCGAGCGCGATCGACACCTCGACCGCCCCGTCCAGCTTCACCACCTCGGCGCTGACCCCGGCGGCGGCCAGGTGCTCGCGCACCACCCCGGGATACGCCGAGGCGATCCGCAGTCCGGCGAGCCCGGCCACGCCCGGCTCCTTCGCCACCTGCTCCACCGTCGACGGCGGGGCCGCGAAGCGGAAGGTGGACCGGGCGAAGCCCAGGTCCATGATCGGCTCGGCCGCCGCGCCGGAGTCCAACAGCAGGTCACGGCCGGTGATGCCGACGTCCAGCCGGCCGGAGCCGACGTAGGTGGCGATGTCCCGCGGCCGCAGGAAGAACAGCTCGGCGTTGTTGGCCGGGTCGACGACCATCAGCTCCTTGCCGTCCTTGCGCGGCCGGTAGCCGGCCTCATGCAGCATCGCCGTGGCCGCCTCCGACAGCGATCCCTTGTTCGGCAGAGCGATGCGCAGCATGGCGTGTGACCTTCCAGTTACCGGCAGTTGACAGATCTCCCGTCGCAAGTATCGACTAACGTCCGGAAGCGGGTGCGGGGTTGTTCACTCGGTGGGATGACCGTGGGATGAGGCACCGCCGGTCAGCCCGGTCAGCCCGGTCAGCTCACAGATGCTTGTAGACGTCGTCCAGCGTCAGCCCGCGCGCCAGCATCAGCACCTGCACGTGGTACAGCAGCTGCGAGATCTCCTCGGCGGTCCGGTCGCCGTCCTCGTACTCGGCGGCCATCCATACCTCGGCGGCCTCCTCGACGATCTTCTTGCCGATCGCGTGCACGCCGAGGCTCAGCAGCTCGACGGTGCGCGAGCCCTCCTCGCCGCGTTCGGCCTTGGCGGTCAGCTCGCCGAACAGCTCCTCGAACGTCTTCGCGGTGATCGGGACGGTGGTTCCCACAGAGACCTCCACGGGCTCGTCGGCGCTAGGCGAGGCGTTCATTGCGACATCCCGATGTTCCGCAGGACCACGGCGGTGGCGACCGCGGCCTCGACAGCCTCGCGGCCCTTGTCCTCTCGGGAGCCGGGCAGCCCGGCGCGGTCCAGCGCCTGCGCCTCGGTGTCGCAGGTGAGCAGCCCGAAGCCGATCGGCTTGCCGGAGTCGAGGGCCACCCGGTTCAGGCCGTCGGTGGCGGCTGCGCAGACGTACTCGAAGTGCGGCGTGCCGCCGCGGATCACCACGCCGAGGGCGACCACGGCGTCATAGCGGCCGGCCAGCGCCCGGGCCACCACCGGCAGCTCGAAGGAGCCCGGGACGCGGACCACCTCGTACTGCTCGACGCCGATCTCGGCGAGGGCCTTCTGCGCGCCGGACACCAGGCCGTCCATGACCTCGGTGTGCCACTGCGCGGCCACCACGCCGACCCGCACATGCTCGGCGCCTTCGATGGTGATGGCCGGCGCTCCCGCTCCGCTCACGTTCTGTTCACTCCTCGTGCGTTCATGGCCGCTGCGCGTGTTCGGTCGACGCGCAGGGCAAGTCTTCCAGAACCGGCCCGGGGGCCGGGGTCGAGTCTCACCGGTGAGTTCGGTGGTTGGTCGTGTCGGCCTGCTCGATCGGCTAGATCGGCTAGATCGGCTCGGCGGACTCGGCGAGTTCGGATCCAGGTGCGCCCGGCGAACGGCCCGGCTCAGCCGACCGCGGCCGCCAGCCGCTCCGCCGTGGTCTCGTCCAGCCCGGGCAGCTGGTGGCCCATCCGGTCCCGCTTGGTCCGCAGGTAGCGGATGTTGTCCGGGGTGACGGCGACCGGCATCGGCACCCGGCCCGTCACCCGCAGCCCGAAGCCCTCCAGCGCGGTGCGCTTCGCCGGGTTGTTGGTGAGCAGCCGCATGGACCGGACGCCGAGGTCGGCCAGGATCTGCGCGCCGGTGCCGTAGTCGCGCGCGTCGGCCGGGAGCCCGAGCTCCAGGTTCGCGTCCACGGTGTCGTGACCGAGTTCCTGCAACTGGTAGGCGCGCAGCTTGTGCATCAGTCCAATGCCACGTCCCTCGTGCCCGCGCATATAGAGGACGACACCGCGGCCCTCTATGTCGATGGCGCGCAGAGCGGAGTGCAGCTGCGGGCCGCAGTCGCAGCGCTGGGAGCCGAAGATGTCGCCGGTCAGGCACTCAGAGTGGACCCGGACCAGCACGTCCTCGCCGTCGCCGAGGTCGCCGCGGACCAGCGCCACGTGCTCGACTCCGTCGACGTCGGAGACGTAGCCGACCGCGTTGAAGTCGCCGAAGGCGGTCGGCAGCCGGGTCTCGGCGACCTTGGTCACGGACTTCTCGGTGCGGCGGCGGTAGGCGATCAGGTCGGCGATGGAGATCAGCGCCAGGCCGTGCTCCTTGGCGAAGCGCGCCAGCTGCGGCAGCCGCGACATCGAGCCGTCGTCCTCCACCACCTCGCAGATCCCGGCGGCCAGCGGCAGCCCGGCCAGCCGGCACAGGTCGATCGCGGCCTCGGTGTGGCCGGGCCGCACCAGCACCCCGCCGGGCTTGGCGCGCAGCGGGAAGACGTGGCCGGGGCGGGTCAGGTCCTCGGCGGTGGTGGCCGGGTCGGCCAGCAGGCGGATGGTGCGCGCCCGGTCGCCGGCCGAGATGCCGGTGCTGACGCCGTCCCGGGCGTCCACCGACACCGTGTAGGCGGTGCCCTTGCGGTCCTGGTTGATCGCGGTCATCGGCGGCAGGTTCAGCCGGTCGGCGTCCTCGGCCGGCAGCGGCACGCAGATCACGCCGGAGGAGTAGCGGATGGTGAACCCGACGACCTCGGGCGTGGCGAGCGAGGCGGCGAAGATCAGGTCGCCCTCGTTCTCCCGGTCCTCGTCGTCGACCACGACGATCGGCCGGCCGGCGGCGAGCTCGCGCAGGGCGTGCTCGATGCCGTCCAGGACGATGGGTTCGGCTTCGACCACATCCGATTCGACGGCGCTCATACCGTGACCTCCTTGAGAGTGGCGGGCTGTGCGACGGGCACGGCCTGGCCTGCGGTGCGCGCCTTGACGATCCACTGGCGCAGCCCCGCGACGACTATCGCGAAATAGAAGACGTAGACCAGGCCGGACACCGGCAGGCCGTTGTTGAATGCCAGCGGCACACCGACCACGTCGACGGCGAGCCACACGAGCCAGAACTCGACGTAGCGGCGGATCTGCGCGACGGTGGCGACGAGCGACCCGATGAAGATGTAGGCGTCGGGCCAGGGCGCCCAGGACGCGTGATAGCGCTCGAGGATCAGGGCGAAGGCGACGGTGCCCACCCCGAGCCCGACGGCGAGGAACAGCCGCTCGGTCCAGGTGGCCCAGCGGATCGTGATGCCGGACTCGTGCTTACGGACGGCGCTCCACCGGATCCAGCCGTAGGCGGCGAAGGCGGCGACCGCCACCTGCCGGGCGGCGGTGCCGCCGAGGTGCGCCGAGATGTTGGCGCCGAGCAGCAGCAGCGCGCCGGTGATCTGGATCGGCCACGCCCACATGGAGCGGCGGGCCGCCAGGAACACCGTCGCCAGCCCCAGGATGTTGCCCAGCAAGTCAGACCACTTGATCGTCTCCCCGAACAAGTGGAACGCGACCGCGTTGGCCCAGTGGAACATCGCGCTCACACCCGTCAGGCGCCGAGGGTGGCGGAGGGCTGGCCGGCGGGCTGACTGGCGGCGGGCTGACCGGCGGTCTTGCCGTCGAGCCCGAGCAGCCGCTCGGTGTACTTGGCGATCACGTCCACTTCGAGGTTGACCGTGGCACCGGGCTGCTTGCGGCCCAGAGTGGTCAGCTCCAGCGTGGTCGGGATCAGGCTCACGGTGAAGCTGTCAGCGTCGGCCTCCACCACGGTCAGCGAGATGCCGTCCACAGTGATCGAGCCCTTATCGACGACATAGCGGGCCAGGTCCGGGGGCAGCGCGATCCGCACCACCTCCCAGTGCTCGCCGGGAGTGCGCTCCAGCACCGTGCCGACGCCGTCCACGTGCCCCTGCACCAGGTGGCCGCCGAGGCGCGCGCCGAGCTGCATCGGCCGCTCCAGGTTCACCGGGTCGCCGGGCGCGAGCTCACCGAGGTTGGACTTCACCAGGGTCTCGGCCATCACATCGGCGGTGAACTCGCCGGCCGCCGCGGCCTCGCGCCCGCTCTCGATCACGGTCAGGCACACGCCGTTGACGGCGATGGACGACCCGTGCAGCGCGTCGGCCGTGACCAGCGGGCCGGCCACGCGCAGCCGCGCGGAGTCGCCCTCGACCTCCAGGGCCACGACCCGGCCGAGTTCCTCGACGATGCCAGTGAACACCGTGTTCTCCCCTATCCGCCTCATCCGCGAGCCCGGTCGGCGCGCGGCCAGAACCCGGGCTCCGGAGAACGGGGGGTGCATGAGGGGAGGCGGCGCGCGACGGTTGCAGACCCGCTCGCCGGCGGGTGCCGTCACGAACGCCACGACGGGTCGGCAAAGAGCCGACACCGCCGCGTGCAGCCTCCCATCCGGACTTTAACCGTCGGTCCCGGAATTCCACCGGATCGGCCGCCCGTTCGCCGAGGCGAATGAGCGGTTCGCGGACTGTCACCGCCGGTTCGGAATTTCACCGACCCCGGAGCACGCGTTCGTCGTACGGAACCAGTGTGCCACGCGT
>JABFWL010000727.1 GCA_013362315.1 Catenulispora sp.
GGCGGTCCCGCGAAGCCGCCGTTCCTCAAGACCACCAACGGTCTGCTGGCGGCGATCGCCGCCGCGGTCGTCGTGGTCGGCGGCGGCGTCGGCCTGGCCGTCGGGCTGTCCGGGGGCGGCAGCCTGGGCAGCGCGCTCAAGGGCACCTGGCACTGCACCACCAAGGGCAGTTCCGAGGACGACAACGGCAGCGGGACCATGACCATCGACGACGGCACCTGGAAGATCGGCGGGTCCGCCGGCACCTGGAAGCAGGACGGGGGCAAGGTGACGCTGACCGAGAACGCTCACCCCGGCGACCCGGTCACGGTCACCGGGGTGCCGACCGGCACCGGCTCGGTGGACACTCAGTTGAAGTCCGCCGGGAGCGACCGTTTCGGCCTCCACCTGAAGGGCGATATCTCGTCGAGTGCGATCCACCTGGAGGCGTCCCGGGAGGGCGAGACTCTCAAGATCGACTGCACCAAGTAGCGCATCGGGCGATCGGCCGTTCGCTGAAAGGCAAAGGCCTGCCAGAGACCGGCCGCGCCCGCGTACTGTCAGTGCCCGAGGAATCGCCCGAACACCCTAGCCCGCATCGACGGCCGTCCGGTCCGGGCCTCCTCGGCGTCCGCCGCGTCCATGGTCCGCAAGGCCACGTTGGCGCCGAGCCAGCGCAGCGGCTCCGGCTCCCAGCGCCGGGACCGGTGGTTCACCCAGGGCAGCCGGGTCAGCTCGGTGTCGCGGCCGGTGAGCAGATCGGCCAGGGTCCGGCCGGCCAGGTTCGTGGTGCCGACGCCGTCGCCGACGTAGCCGCCGGCCCACGCCAGCCGCCGCGCCGGGTCGTATCCGACCGAGGCGAACCAGTCGCGCGGGACGCCGAGCGCGCCGCCCCAGGCGTGCGTGAACTCAGTGTTCTTCAACACCGGGAACAGGCCGACGAGCGTGCGCCGTAGTTCGGCGTGCACGCGCGTGTCCCGGTCGAAGCCGGGCTCGATCCGGGAGCCGAAGTGGTACGGCGCGCCGCGGCCGCCGAACGCCAGGCGCCCGTCGGCCGTGCGCTGCCCGTAGATGATCAGGTGCCGGAAGTCGGAGAACGTCTGCCGCCGCGCCAGCCCGATCTGCTCCCATACCGCGTCGGGCAGCGGCTCGGTGGCGACCATCAGCGAATACACCGGCGCGATGTCCCGGCCGAAGCCGGCGATCGAGGCCGTGTAGCCCTCGGTCGCCCGCACCACCTTGCCGGCCCGCACCCGCGCGCCGTGCGCGGTGGTCACCACGCCGTCCCGGATCGCCGTCACCGCCGTGTCCTCGTGGATGGTGACGCCGAGCCGTTCCACGACCCGGGCCAGCCCGCGCGCCAGCATCGCGGGCTGGATCGCCGCGCAGTGCGGGGTGTAGGTGCCGCCGAGGACATCGGTGGCTCCGACCATCTCCGACGCCTCGGCCCGGTTCAGCAGCCTGACATCCTCCTCGCCGAATCCGTATGACCGTTCCTCGGCGACCGACGCCTTCGCGCGCTCGTACTGCACCTGCGTGCGGGCGAGCACGACCGTGCCGCCCTCGGCCCAGTGGCAGTCGATGCCTTCCTCGGCGACGACCCGCCCGACCTCGTCGACCGTGGCGTTCATCGCGCGCTGCAAGGCGATCGCCCGCTCTCGGCCCCCGCCGACCTTCGCGACCTTCGCGAGTGAAGACGGGAACAACGCGGAGCACCACCCGCCGTTGCGTCCCGAAGCGCCGAAGCCCGCGAACTCCCGCTCCAGCACCACGATGCGGAGCGAGGGATCGGCCTTAGCCAGGTAGTACGCCGTCCACAGCCCTGTGTATCCGGCCCCGACGATCGCGATGTCGGCATCGAGGTCGCGGTCCAGCGGCGGCCGCGCTGCCTGGTCGGCCGGGGCCACCTGGTCCAGCCACAGCGACAGCGTGCCGTCGACCGTGCTCATCGGCGCCAGGCCCGGATGTAGTCCGGCACGTCGATCCCCGGTGCCAGATCGCTCGCCGGCATCGGGTCGCAGTACGTCTCGTGCAGCGGCACCACTCCGGCCCACACCGGGGAGTCCAGGTCGTCCGGGTCGTCCTCGGGGTCGCCGGTCGAGATCTTCACCGAGGCCTCGGTCAGCGGCAGCGCCAGCACCACGGTCGCGGCCAGTTCCTTGCGCTTGGGCGCGCGCAGCTCCTTCCAGCGGCCCGGCATCAGATGCTCGGTGATCAGCTCCAGCGCCGCCTCCTTCTCGCCCTCCGGCACCATCCGGCACGACCCGAGCACCATCGCGCCGCGGTAGTTCATCGAGGACTCGAACGCCGACCGGGCCACGACGAGCCCGTCGAGCAGCGTCACGGTCAAGCAGGTCGGTGCGCTCTCGGCGAGGCCCCGGAACAAACGGGAGCCAGTGGAGCCATGGAACAAGACGCGCTCGCCGTCGCGGGCGTACGCGACCGGCAGGATGTAGGGCTGCGCGGCGCCTTTCGGACCGGAGTTGTCGGTGACGGCGACGTGCGCGACCAGGCCGGCGTCCAGCACCGCGTGCAGCGCGGCGCGGTCGGTGGCGGCCTTCTCCGGCAGGCGGCGCAAGCGGGTGCGGGGGGTCGAGCTCAGGGGTTCAGCAGAGCTCACAACCGAGTCCAGGCCTCGGTCAGCACCGCGCGCAGCGTCTGCTCGATCTCGTCGAACTCGGACTGCCCGACGATGAGCGGCGGCGCCAGCTGCACCACCGGGTCGCCGCGGTCGTCGGCGCGGCAGTACAGGCCGGCGTCGTACAGCGCCTTGGACAGGAAG
>JABFWL010000656.1 GCA_013362315.1 Catenulispora sp.
TGATCGTGGTGGCGGACGCGGCGACGGTGAACCGGGGTTGCGTGGTGCAGACCCACCTGTTCCATGATCGGGTGATGAGCATGGACAAGGTCACCCTGGAGCCGGGTGCGACGCTGGGGCCGCAGGGCGTGATCCTCCCGGCCGCGGCCATCGGCGCCCAGGCCACGGTCGGCCCGGCGTCGCTGGTGATGCGCGGCGAATCCGTTCCCTCCCACACCCGCTGGCAGGGCAACCCGATCGCGCCGTGGCCGGAGCAGGGGTGAGCGGCGGCGGGGACGGCCTCCCCTACTTTCCCCGGCGCGGCAACGAGGGCTATCTGGTCGAGACCTACGACCTGACCCTGGACTACCGCGTCGTGTCGAACCGCTTGTCCGGTGTGGCGGTGCTCACGCTCTGGACGACCCAGGTGCTGTCCACTGTCACCTTGGACTTCGCCGATCTGCGCGTGGACCGGGTGGTCCTGGGCGGCCGCCGCCTCCGGTACGACCATCAGAAGGAGAAGCTGCGCATCCGGCTGCCCGAGCCGGTCGCGGCGGGCTGGCAGCTCGTCATCGAGATCGGCTACCGCGGCAGCCCCCGCCCCACCGGCAGCCGCTATGGCGGGCTGGGCTGGGAGCAGCTCGAGGACGGCGTCCTGGTGGCCAGCCAGCCCACCGGCGCGCCTTCGTGGTTCCCGTGCAACGACCGCCCGGACCACAAATCGGCGTACCGGTTCGCCGTCGCCACCTCGTCGCAGTACCAGGTGGTCGCCAACGGCCGCCTGGCCGGCGTGGCTCACAGCGGTTCCACGTCCACGTGGAGCTATGTGCAGGACGCCCCGATGGCGACGTACTTGGCGAGCATCCAGATCGGCCCCTACCAGCGCACCGAACTGCCCGGGGCGGTTCCGCAGACGCTGGTGGCCCCGGTCCGTCGCCTTCCGGCGGCGAAGGCGGCGCTGGAACGTCAGGACGCGATGATGGCCCTGTTCACGTACCAGTTCGGGCCGTATCCGTTCGACGGGTACACCGTGGTCGTCACCGATGACCACCTGGACATCCCGGTTGAGGCGCAGGGCATGGCGATGTTCGGCGCGAACCATATGAACGGTGAGTGGTCGAACCAGCGCCTCATCGCCCACGAGCTGGCGCACCAGTGGTTCGGCAACAGCCTGACACTCGGCGACTGGCGGGACATCTGGCTGCACGAAGGATTCGCGTGCTACGCGGAATGGCTGTGGTCGCAGGCCTCTGGCAACCGCAGTGCCGACGAGCACGCGCGGACGTGGCATCACCGGTTGAAGAACGAGCCCGAGGATCTGCTGCTCGCGAATCCGGGAGCGGCGCACTTGTTCGACGACCGGGTCTACAAGCGCGGCGCGCTGGCGCTGCACGCGCTGCGGCGGACGGTCGGAGACGAGCCGTTCTTCCGGACGTTGCGGACGTGGACCGCGGAGAACCGGCACGGGACGGTGACGACGGAGGGCTTCACCAAAGTCGTCGCGGCGGTCACCGGTCGGGATCTGAGCCAGCTCTTCGACGAGTGGCTGTGGCAGGAACGACTGCCTCCGTTGCCATAGGCGGCAGGTCCCAGGCGATCTTCCACGCTTCGTCCCGGTGCTCGGCCACGACCATGCCGTCCCCGCCCTGGTCCGCGAGCACCGCCGCGATGCCCTCGTGCGCCAAGGCTTCCTTGTGCCGGTTCCCCAAGCGGCGCGCCAACGTCAGCGCCTCTTGGTGCAGCGCCAGGGCCTGCTCCGGACGTCCGGCGTAGCGGCAGGTCTCGGCGTAGCTGTCGAGGAAATGGATCTTCCAGTGTTCCTCGAAGAGCTCTTCCAGCAACGCGAACGCCTGCTCGTGGCTGGCCAGGGCTTCCTCATACCGGCCCATGTGCCGCAGCGCCACGCCCAGGCAGTTCAGGCACCAGGCCTCGTTGTGCGTGTGCCCGTCCTCCCGGGCCAACGCCAGGGCCTCCCGCAGATGCCTCGCAGCTTCCTCCGGTTCGTAGGGAGCGATCGCGACGCCCAGCGTGATGCGCGCGGTCAGCGTCGGCGGCCAGGAGGGATCGGCGTCCGCACCCGAACCCGCCAGCGCCTTCCGGGCCAGCCGCACCGCTTCTCCCCGGCGGCCGAGTTGCAACATCGCCCAGGCTTCGTCCGCTGTCGCGTGCACCGCGCCGGCCGGTAAATCAGCGTCCGCGTATAGCCGACCCGCCTGCCGGAACAGCCTCAGCGGCTGATCCACGTCGCCTTCGTCCCACCGTAGATAGGCACGCCGCATCATCAGCTCGGCCCGGACTTCGCCGCCGTCCGCTGTTTCGAGCAACGTGTCCGCCGCCTCGTACTGAGCACCGGCCTCGGCCATCCGCCCGGCGTTGTAGCGGGCGAAGCCCAGGTCGCTGTGCGCTTCGGCGAGCCGCAGCGGGTCGCCCAACCGCTTGGCCGCGACCAGGGACCGCTCGAACAGAGCGTTGAGATGAGTGGTGCCGCAGCGGCGCGCGAAGTACGCCCTCATGAAGCGCGGCAACTCGCAGGCATGGTCGTCCGCGCCTACGGCGATCGCTGCTTCGAACGCCCCGATCAGGTTCTCGTACTCGATGGAGTACCAGGCGAATGCCGCGTGCTTGTCCGCGAAGTCGGGGAGGCCTGCCGGTGCGTTGCCTACCGATACGCCGCGCGGACGCGCGAGGAACGGCATGGCGGCATCGGCCGCTGCGGCGGCGTGTACGTAGTAGTCAAGCAGGCGCTCAAGTGCGCGCTTCCGCTCGGCCTCGGCATCCTGTTGTTCCAAGGCCTTGCGGGCGTGCTGGTGCACCAGATCGTGCATCCGGTAGCGCCCAGCCGCGGGCTGTTCCACAAGGTGCGCGTCCAGCAGGTCCTCGAGCATCGCGCGAGCCGTGCGCGGAGAAACATCCGCCAAGGCTGCCGCCAGGAATTCGTCGAAGGATGTCCCGGACAGCAAGCCCAGCAACCGGAACAGCCGGGCCTGCGCCCTGTCCAGCTGCCGCACCGACATCGCGAAGGCGGTGTCGAACTCGCTCGCGCCCTCGGCCATCCGTTCCACGAGGATGCCGACCGTCCAGCCGGGCCGATGGCGCAGGCGGGCTCCGGCCAAGCGGAGCGCCAGCGGCAGGTTTCCGCAGAGCCTCAGCACCTCGGCCGCGGCTTCGGGGTCGCGGGCCAGGCGTCCGGCGGCACGGCCGGCAACGGTGCCGGTACCGGTACCGGTGCCTGTGTCAGCGTGGGCGCCGGGGGCAGTGGGAGCGCCGGCAGCCGCTTCGCCGCTCGCGCGCGCCAGCAGCTCGGCGCTCTCCTCGGCGCTGAGCACGTCCAGCGAAACCGGCGGTACCTCTTCCAGGCCGACCAGCCGGTTCCGGCTGGTGATCAGCACCACCGAGGCGCCGGCGCCGGGTAGCAGGGGCCGGACATGCTCGGCGTCGACGGCGTTGTCGAGCACCACCACGGCGCGCCGCCGGGCCAACTCGGAACGCCAGCAGGCGGACAGCTCCTCCACGCTGCCCTGCGGCACCTTCTCGGACGGCACGTCGAGGGCCGTCAACAGCGATCGCAGGGCCGGATCCGCGCCCAGCGGCTCGCGCCCTGCGGTGAAGCCGTGCAAGTCCACATACAACTGCGCGTCCGGATAGTCGGCCGCCAGCTGGTGTGCCGCGTGCACCGCCAGGCAGGACTTACCGACTCCCGCCATGCCGTCCACGGCCACGATCCGCTGCTCCTCGACGGCCGCCAGCAGCGCTGCCAACTCCGCCCGGCGGCCGGTGAAGTCCGGCACGTCGCGCGGCAGATCGTTCCTCGGCGGGAAGTGCACCTGACGGCTGGATTTCGGAGGCGCGGGCAGGGGGTTCGACGCCCGCTCCCAGAGCGGCCGCAGCGGCCGGGGATCCCGTTTCGCGGCCCGGCACAGGGCCACCACGGCCGGCCACGGCGGCACCGTCTGCCCGGCGAGGTAGCGCGACACGGACGACGAGCTCAGCCCGGCGTCGCGGGCCAGCGCCCGGACGCCGAGCGTGGACACGTCCTGAAGACCTCGCAAGCGGACGGCCAGCGCCTCGGCGGGGTCACCGATCGGAGACGCGGGCCTCCCGGGCCCGCGACCGGCCCCACGTCCTTCGGAATCCACCCTCGCCACCTCGCTGTCCCACGCCGCCGCACTTTTCTGCCCGAGCATCGTCGCTGGTCAGCGGCGTTCCACCTGTCCCAGCCTGTCCCATCGCCATCGTCCCGGGCAAGCACCTCGCGCTGTCATGGAGCCACGCCAGCACCGACACCGACACCGACACCGACACCGACACCGAGCACATAGGAGATCACAATGCAGCATCGCATGCAGAACCCCGCCATGATCCTCTCCGACGCCATGCAGCCGATCCAGCAGATCTTCAAGGCCGCGCACTCCGCCGGCGTGGAAGTCCAGACGCTGGAGCTGGTGCACCTGCGCATCAGCCAGATCAACGGTTGCAGCGCCTGCGTGGACGCCGGCGTGAAGACCGGCCGCAAGGCGGGGCTGAGCGACGAACGCTTGGGCACCGTCGCCGCCTGGCGCGAGACCCCCTACTTCACCGCCGCCGAGCGCGCGGCCCTGGCCCTGGCCGAGTCCGCGACCCGGCTGGCCGACCGCCCGGACGCCGTGAGCGACGAGATCTGGGACGCCGCCGCCACCCACTTCGACGAGAAGCAGCTGGCGGCCCTCGTCCTGATGATCGCCGTCACCAACATGTTCAACCGCCTGAACGCCACCACCCGCCAGATCGCGGGCGCCTGGGGCTGAGCCGCCACTTCCTCATCCACAAAGACCGGAACCCACGAAGGAGACATCTCATGGCCGCCAAGACCGTTGCCGAAAACGTTGCCAAGCCCGCTTCCCAGAGCACAGCGCCCCGCACCGCCGACGACGAGTGGACCGCCGAAGAGCGCGCCGCCATGAAGGACCGCGCCAACGAGGTGAAGGCCGCCAAGCGCAGCTCGAAGGCCACCCCGGCCGACGCCGAGGCCGAAGTCCTCGCGAAGATCGCAGAGTTCGATGACGCCGACCGCGCCCTGGCCGAACTGGTCCACACCATCGTCCGCACCAACGCCCCGCAGCTGACCTGCCGCCTCTGGTACGGCCAGCCCGCCTACGCCAAGGACGGCAAGGTGCTGTGCTTCTTCCAGCCAGCGGCGAAGTTCAAGACCCGCTACGCCACCCTCGGCTTCAGCGACGTCGCAGCTCTCGACGACGGCACGATGTGGCCGGCCTCCTACGCGCTGACGAAGCTCGACGCCGAGGACGAGAAGCGAATCGCGGAACTCCTGAAGCAGGCTGCGCGCTGACGAAGCGCCGAACCCCCACAACAGCGCCGCCACACCGGCCAACCGGTGCGGCGGCGTTTACCGTTTAGCTCACAACAACTCAGTACGCACCCACTCAGCTCGTAATAGCAGACCAGACCCCTGATGACACTCAGATCTCGCCTTCCACCGGGATCCGATCCAGCCAGCGTGCCAACTGCAACGTCGAGATCAGGCACAGGGTCGACTCGGCGCCCTGGTTCGGGTTGCGGCCGTCCTCGGTCAGGCCGTCGAAGCAGCCGCCGGTGGCGTCGTCGATCATCGGGATGCGGCTGTCGTTGTCGCCGAGGAACCAGTCCACGGACATGCTCACGCCCCGCAGCCAGCGGCGGTCGCCGGTGACGAGGAACGCCCGGGCGCACGCGTCGGCGTAGGCCGCCGGCTCGATCGCCTGCTGGTGGAAGCCCGGCCTGGGCTGGCCCGGTCCCCAGCCGCCGGCCGGGGTCGGCGACAGGTGGCCGTCGCACGTCGCGGTAAACAGCAGCCAGTCGAGCAGGCTCAAGCCTTCCCGCAGGATCGCTTCGTCGTTCAGGTACTGCCCCGCCGCGATCAGCGCCTCTGGCAGTGCGGCGTCGGCATAGGTCAGTCGGGGATGCGGCCACGGCCAGGCCGCGTCGGGGCGGGCGCGGCCGATCACCGGCACGGCGTCGGCCAGCAGCCGCAGCGCCCCTTCGTGCTCGGGATCCACGTCCGCCACTTCGGCGGCGCCCAGGGCGGCAAAGGCCATCGCGTGCGGGATGCTGCTGCGCAACTGCACCCCGTCGCCGAAGCGTTCCAAGGCCACCGCACGGATCCACGATGTCGGCCCGCGAGAGGCAGCCGTGCCCAGAGCCCAGACGCCGCGGCCCCACCATTCGCCGGTCTCCGGCTCGTCGTGCCACCGCCGGTCGTAGCCCATCCGGTTGTGGAAGCCCCGTTCCCGGTCCTGGGCGTGGAGCAGGAACGCCAGGTAGACCTCGGCGAGGCGGACCAGTTCGGCCGGCGGGTCGGGTTCGCGGCAGACCACGATCAGCGCCCGGGTCACGTCGTCCACGCAGTAGCCGTGCCAGCGCTTGGGGATCGGGCCGCGAGCGTGCTCGAACATGCCGCAGTCGTCACTCATACGGATCAGATGGTCGAACGACGGCTCAGGGGTCCCGCCGGACAACAGGCGCACCAGCTCGCTGTCCGACGGCCTGGTGTCCAGGCGGTCGTCGATGGTCATGGAAGCTATCTCCTTTCGTCCGAATCCGCCGCCTTACCCGGAATGCGCCAGGGTAAGCGCATTGGCGGTGTCCGCGTTTGTCCGAGACCGGGTTTGGCCCGGCGAGCGCGCGGTTACCTGAAGTACTCGAGACAGCGAGGGGTGGGACATCCATGACCACAGCCGAATCCGTACCGGCCCGCACCCGGGCCGTGGCCCGCGGCATCGCCACCGACGAGCTCGTGACCCGCAAGGGGCTCCGCCTCAACCGCGACCCCCGGCGGGTCATCGCCAAACTGTTCATGCCGGGCTCGCAGGGCCCTGAGATGAATTCCCGCGCCGCCGGAGTGGTACGGCGAGTGCTGGCGCTGTCCGAGGAGGAAGTCGAGGCGGCTTACGAGCGGACTCTGGAGGGCTTCAGCACCCGGCACCGGAACCTGGAAGAGACCTTCATCGAGAACTTCCGCACGATCGAGCACCGGGTCGCGCACGGCGTGGAGCTGAGCCATTCCAGGCGCTGCCTGATCGGGGCGCACTTCACCCAGGAGTACGCGATCGAGGGGGCGGCGCTGACCAACCCGTCCATGGTCGCCCACCCCGACCAGAGCGGCTTGGCGGACGGCGAACTCAGGTTCCTGATGAGCGCCCGCGCCATCGGCGAAGGCCACCTGTCCTGCGTGGAGTTCCGTACCGGCGTCATCGGCCCGAACGGCGAGCTGCGGGTGGACGAGCCCTCGCCCTACGCCCACGTGGGCCGTGTGAAGGCCACCCGCTACCAGCGCTCGATGCTGCGCGCCGCCCTGGCTGTTCCGGCCGACGACGACGAGGTACTGGCCTACCTGCTGCACCACCTGCCGGAGGAGTTCACGGACGCCCAGCTTGAGGCGCGCCTCGGCGAGCTGCATCCGCAGCTCCTCGTTCTGGAGAAGACCTACAACACCTTCGCCCGCATCCACTGGTTCGTGGCCTGCCACTACCGGTTGGAGTTCGCGGGCGACGAGGGGGTGTCCGAGCGCGCGCTGTGGCCGGAGTCCCCGACCGAGCGCAGGGGGATGGAGGACGCTCGCTTCGTCCGCTGCACCGACGACGACGGTCAGGTGATCTACCGGGCCACCTACACCGCCTACAACGGTTCGGAGACCGCCACGCAGCTGATCGAGACCACCGATTTCCGGTCGTTCCAGATGGCGCAGCTGTTCGGCCACGCCGTGGGCGACAAGGGCCTGGCCCTCTTCCCCCGCAAAATCGGCGGCCGGCACGTGGCGCTGTCGCGGTGGGATCGGGAAAGCAATTCGCTCGCGGTCTCGGACAACGGCCGGGTGTGGCCCGATTCGCAGGAGCTCGAGGTCCCACCGCACCCCTGGGCCCTCACCCAGGTCGGCAACTGCGGCTCCCCGATCGAGACCGAAGCCGGCTGGCTGGTGCTGACGCACGGCGTCGGCGCGATGCGGGTCTACGCGCTCGGCGCCGTGCTGCTCGATCTCGAGGATCCGACGCGGGTGCTCGGATCCTCGACCGAGCCGCTGCTGATCGCGTCGCCGGATGAGCGCGACGGCTACGTGCCGAACGTCGTGTACTCGTGCGGCGGGCTGAAGCACGACGACACCCTCGTGATCCCCTACGGATTCGGCGACATGGGGATCGAGTTCGCGACGGTGTCCGTATCAAGGCTCGTAGAGCGGCTGCTCGGAAAGTAGCTACTCAGTAGGGAACGAAAAGTAGAGAACCTTGGCGTAGTGCGAGTCGAAGTTGTCGCGCCACGACCCTCGCACCGTCTCCAGCCACTCCTCGGCCTCACCGGCGATCGCCGCCTGTGCGCGAGCCACAGCCTCCGGAATCTCCACGTCGACCAGGTGCTGAGCCGCCTCCTCCACATCACCGCCGTCCAACGAGATCATCTCGCCGGTCTCCAGAACGAAATACCTGGCCTTCTGCCGCTCCAGATGCGCCGCGATCTGGGCGGCCCGCGGCGCGAAATCAGGGTCCGGCAACCCCTCCCCGACCACCCGTAACAAGTCCAGCAGCAACTCCACGCCCCCGGCGTAGTCGGCACCGATGCCTATCCGCGGATCCCAGATCATCGACTGCACCACCCGCGGCTCGCGGCCGGCCAGGAGCAGATGCGCGAGCGGGATGTCCCACCGATGCTCGGATATGCAGAGCACCCGCTGTGGGTTCTCGGACTCCGTGGGCAGGCTGTCGGCTGAGTAAAGGTAAGAACGGTTAGCCATGCTGGCGACGCTAACACCGGCCGATCATCCGCCGGGCGGTTCCGGGACAACCGGGCGACCTGCGCTCGTTCGCCCCGCCTTCGCCCGAATCGCCGCTCGCCGGCCACCAGAGCGCCACCTCCCGGCCGCACGACCCCACCCCCGTCCGGTAAGTTGGTCTATACCAATATGGTCCACCAGCACCGAGGGGTCGTCATGGAAGTCGTCATCGTCGCGGACGCCGCCGCCGGCGGCCAGCTCATCGCCGACGCGGTCGCCGAGCTGATCACCCGCAAGCCCGACGCCCTCTTCGGCGTCGCGACCGGCTCCACCCCCCTCCCGGTCTACGAGGCCCTGGCAGCCAAGGTCGCCGCCGGCGAGCTCGACACCTCCCACCTGAAGGTATGCCAGCTCGACGAATACGTGGGCCTCCCCGCCGACCACCCGGAGTCCTACCACGCAGTCCTCAAGCGCGAAGTCCTGGAGCCCCTCCGCGTCCCCGACACCAACTTCCTGGGCCCCGACGGCAACGCCGAGGACCTCCCCGCCGCCTGCGCCGCCTACGAGCAGCAACTCACCGCAGCCGGCGGCGTCGACCTGCAACTCCTCGGCATCGGCACCGACGGCCACATCGGCTTCAACGAACCCATCTCCTCCCTGGCCTCCCGCACCCGCATCAAAACCCTGACCGAACGCACCCGCATAGACAACGCCCGCTTCTTCAACGGCCTCCCCGAAGTCCCCCACCACGTCATCACCCAAGGCATAGGCACCATCCTCCAAGCCCGCCACCTGGTACTCCTGGCCACCGGCCACGCGAAGGCCGAAGCAGTAGCCGCCACCATCGAAGGCCCCGTCTCCAGCCTGATCCCCGCCTCCGCCCTACAACTCCACCCCCACGCCACCGTCGTCATCGACGAACCCGCCGCCCAGCAACTCAAACTGGCCGACTACTACCGCGCCACCTACGCCTCAAAGCCCACCTGGCAGGGCATCTAACGAGCAGCCACAGCTCCGCCCAACCGTCAGCGCCGACCCGATCCCCGGCGCCGCGGCCAGCCTGACCACAAGCGCGACCGGCGGCGCCATCGCCATCGCCATCGCCATCGCCATCGCCATCGCCAGCCGAAGCCTCCTCGCCCACCGCCAGCCGAAGCCCCCGACGCCGACCGCCAGCGCGACCGCGAGCCTGATCACCTGCGCTATCGCCAGCCGAATCGCAGAGGCCCGCCGCGCCTCCAACCGCCTTCCCGCCGCCGAGACGACGAAGCCTCGCCGCGCCTCCACCCACCCGACCGCCAGCCGACTCGCGAGGTCGGCGACACGCGAGCCTTCGACCTGCCCGACCGGCGGCCGAATCGCGAAGCCCCCACCTCGCCCCCCGCAAACCCACACACCTCGCCCCGGGTTTTCGGTTCGGTCCCCTCGGTCACGTCGGCAGGGCTCGTCCTACAGTGCCGGACCTGGGGTGTCAACTCTTCGCCTGTACGAAACCGCAGCTCACAGCCTCACCGCACGGCGAAGAGTTGACACCCCAGGGCCGGTGCTGTACCGCTTGCGGCTGCCGTCGTGACCGAGGGGACCGAACCGCCCACCCCACAAACCGCAGGCGCCGCGCCCAAAACGACCCCCGATGGACTCGCGCCAGTTCCCCGAGGGAACCGAGGCCCCCGCCGGAGGCGCCAGCCTTTCATCAAGCCTTTGACTTAGCCTT
>JABFWL010000571.1 GCA_013362315.1 Catenulispora sp.
TGGCGCGGCAGGGCGGCGTCCAGGGACGCCAGCTCCGCGTCGGTGGGCCGGCGCTCGACGGTCAGCCGGGGCGCGACCGGCGCGGCGTCCTTCTTCGGCCGGAAGACCAGGCCCTGCTCGAACAGCGCCAGGTCGCCGCTGCCGCGGCCGACGTTGCGGCGCAGCGCCGCCAGCAGCCCCGGCAGCAGCGTCGTGCGCAGCGCCGGCTGCTCCTCGGAGATCGGGTTCGCCAGCAGCACCGTGGAGCGCCGCGGGTCGTTCGGCGGCAGGCCGAGGGCGTCGAGGTCGGCCTGGCCGAGGAACGGGTAGGCGATGACCTCGGCGTATCCGGCCGAGGCCAGCGCGGTGCCGACCCGGCGGCGGATCCGCTGGGCGTGGCTGTAGCCGGTGCCGGCGGTGGCCCGGGGCAGCGTGGAGGGCAGCCGGTCGAAGCCCTCCAGCCGGATCACCTCCTCGGCCAGGTCGTTCGGATCGCGCAGGTCGGCGCGCCAGCTCGGCGGGGTGACGACGAGGTCGTCGTCCCCGGAGGGCGCCAGGTCGCAGCCGACCTCGGCCAGCCGCTTCTCGACCTCCTCGCGGGTGTAGTCCACCCCGGCGATGCGGCCCGGGTAGGTCCACGGGATCGTGATCGCCGCCGGCCGGGTCACCGCGCCGACCACCGTCACGCCCGGCTCCGCCGTCCCGCCGGCCAGCTCCACCAGCAGGTCCACCACGCGCTGCGCCGCCGCGGCCACCGCCGCCGGGTCCGTCCCGCGCTCGTTGCGCTTGGAAGCCTCGGAGTGCAGCTTGTGCCGGCGCACGGTGCGCGCGATCGAGGTGGCGTCGAAGTGCGCGACCTCGACGACCACCTCGCTGGAGCCGTCGTGGATCTCGGTGGACGCCCCGCCCATCACCCCGGCCAGGCCGATCGGCCCGGAGTCGTCGACGATCAACAGGTCCGCCGGATCGAGCTGCCGTTTGGCGCCGTCCAGTGTCTCCAGCACCTCGCCGGCCCGCGCCCGCCGCACCACGATCGGCCCGGACAGCCGCTGCCGGTCGTAGGTGTGGATCGGCTGCCCCAGATCCAGCATCACGTAGTTGGCGACGTCGACGATCAGCGAGATCGGCCGCATCCCGGCCATCTGCAGCCGCCGCTGCAGCCACAGCGGCGACGGCGCCTGCGGGTCGATGCCGGTCACGGTCCGCGCCACGAACACGTCGCAGCCCTCGGCGTCCTCGACCCGCACCGGGTACCCGTCGTCGTTCGCCTCCGGCGTGTCCAGGCCGGCCGGGTCCCGGAACGGCACCCCGAACCCGATCGCCGCCTCACGCGCGATCCCGCGCAGCGACAGCGCGTACCCGCGGTCCGGGGTGATCTCGAACTCGACGACCTCGTCGTCCAGGCCCAGATACGCGATCGCGTCGGCGCCGACCGGCGACTCGGCCGGGAGCACGATGATGCCGGCCGATTTCGAATGAGACGCAGCGTCGTCACCCATGGCCAGCTCGCGCGCCGAGCAGATCATGCCGTTGGAGTCGCGGCCGTAGGTCTTGCGCGCGGCGATGCGGAAGTCGCCGGGCAGCACCGCGCCCGGCAGCGCCACGACCACGTGGTCGCCGACGGCGAAGTTGCGGGCACCGCAGACGATCGACTGCGGGTCCGCCGCCGAACCGGGACCCTCGGCCGCCGCCGTGACGACCACCAGGCAGTGCCGGATCGGCTTCTTGAACCCGGTCAGCTCCTCGATCGCCGCGACCTGCCCGACGACCAGCGGCCCGGTCAGGCCCTCGGCGACCCGCTCGATGGTCTCCAGCTTGCCGCCGCCGGTCCGGGTCAGCTCGTCCGCGACCGCGAAGGCGGTGGTCCCGGCCGGTAGTGCGACGTAGTCCTGCAGCCAGGAGTAGGGGACGCGCATCAGATCTCCATCCCGAACGGGAGCGTGAACCGCACGTCTCCCTCGATCATGTCCCGCATGTCCTTGACGTTGTTCAAGAACATCACGCTGCGCTCAAGGCCCATCCCGAAGGCGAACCCGCTGTAGCGCTCGGGGTCCACGCCGCAGGCGATCAGCACCCGCGGGTTGACCATGCCGCAGCCGCCCCACTCGATCCAGCCCTCGGACCCGCAGGTGCGGCACGGGTTCTCCGGGTCGCCGACCGAGGCGCCCTTGCACACGAAGCACTGCAGGTCGACCTCGGCCGACGGCTCGGTGAACGGGAAGAAGTGCGGACGCAGCCGGGTCACCACGCCCGGGCCGAACATCGCGGTGGCCCAGTGGTCCAGGGTGCCCTTCAGGTCGCCCATCGTCAGGCCCTCGTCGACGGCCAGGCCCTCGATCTGGCTGAAGACCGGCGTATGGGTGGCGTCGAGCTCGTCGGTGCGGTAGGTGCGGCCCGGGGAGACGGCGTAGACCGGGGCGCCCCGCGCGAGCAGGGTACGCGCCTGGACCGGGGAGGTGTGGGTGCGCAGCACCATGCCGCTGGTCTCAGTGCTCTCAGGGCCACCCCCGCTCCCGTTCTTAGCTACGAAGAACGTGTCCTGCAGGTCGCGCACCGGGTGGTCCGGCGGGAAGTTCAGCGCGTCGAAGTTGTACCACTCCGCCTCGACCTCGGGACCGTCCACCACCTGGTAGCCCATGGCCACGAAGATGTCCGCGATCCGCTCCTGGATCGTGGTCAGCGGATGCCGGGCGCCGCGCGGGGCGCGGTCCCAGGGCAGCGTGACGTCCACCGCCTCCTCGACCAGGACCCGCTCGTCCCGCTCGGTCTCC
>JABFWL010000715.1 GCA_013362315.1 Catenulispora sp.
TCGCGATCGGGTGGCGATCGGGCCAACCTCGATCCGCACTATTCCCGCCCATGGAACGATGCTGTTATGGGCACCCAAGCCACCAGACTCGACCGGGTCCTGGCCGCCGCGCAACGGCCGGACTCCGACGTCGAGGCCCTCGAGGTCGCCGCCATCCGCCGGGAACGCCAGGACGCGCTCCGGGAGGAGTCCGAGCTCTCGTATCTGCGGCGCGTGCTGCACGGCCGGATCGACATAATCGACGCCGAACTGCGGCGCCGGGCCGCCGGCTCGGAGGCGCCGCTGGTGGAGTCGCTGGCGGCGATCCTGGCCGACGACCCGCCGGCCAACGCCCGCTCGCCGCGGCACATGGACATCGTCCCGGACCCCGATCCCGGCGAGTACCGGTCGCAGATCCAGGAGCGGATCGACGCCGCGGGGCCGGCGATCGTGCTGGACCTGTCCGACGCACAGCTCGCCGAGGCCAGCCAGACGCTCACCGAGTACGAGCGGGAGGTCTCCGAGTACCGCCGCATCGCGCAGGGGGTGGTGGACCGGTTCGCGGCCGAGCTGGCGCGCCGCTACCGTGAGGGACAGGCAACCGTCGACGATCTGCTCAATGAGGAGCAGAAGATGGAGTAACACCGCACATGACCGCTCAGGGAGTCGTCCCGCTGGCCGAGATAGTCCGCTCCGGGTTCACCGAGGGGTGGCACGACGGCCGCCTGGTGGCCCTGGGCGCCGACGGGGCCGTGGAGTTCGCGTACGGGGACGTCGCCGAAGTGATGCTGCCGCGCTCCAGCAACAAGCCGATGCAGGCGGTCGCGATGCTGGAGCAGGGCCTGGACCTGTCCGGCGAGCTGCTGGCGCTGGCCGCCGCCTCGCACGCCGGCGAGCCGTTCCACCTGGAGGGCGTCCGCAAGATCCTGGCCGGGGCCGGCCTGTCCGAGGAGGACCTGGCCTGCCCGCCGGACTGGCCGCTGGCCGAGGCGGCGAAGCTGGAGCTGGTCCGGGTCGGCGGCCGCAAGCAGCGGATCACCATGAACTGCTCCGGCAAGCACGCCGCGATGCTCGCCACCTGCGTCCACAACAGCTGGCCCACCGTCGGCTACCTGGACCCGGGCCACCCGCTGCAGCGCGCCGCCCGCGAGGCGGTGGAGCGCCTGGCCGGCGAGCCGGTCCGGGCCGACGCGGTCGACGGCTGCGGCGCTCCGCTGTACGGGATCTCGCTGGTCGGCCTGGCCCGCGCGTTCCGGACCGCGGTGCTGGCCGCCCCGGCCGCCCCCGAGCGCCGGGTCGCCGACGCGATGCGCGCCCACCCGGAGTACGTCTCCGGCACCGACCGCCTGGACACCGACCTGATGGCCGGGATCCCGGGGCTGCTGGCCAAGGCCGGCGCCGAGGGCGTGCAGGCGGTGGCGCTGGCCGACGGCCGCGCGGTGGCGCTGAAGGTGAGCGACGGCGACCACGACCGGCGCGCCGTGGGCCCGGTGCTGGTCGCGGCGCTGCGGCGGCTCGGCGTCGAGGCCGAGGTGCTGGACCGCTACGCCGAGACGCCGCTGCTGGGCGGCGGTGTTCCGGTCGGCGCGGTCCGTTCTGCGATCTGAGTCGACGAGCGCCGGGGAGGCTGCCCGCTTAAGCTCGCGACCATGAGCGAGTCGACGCTGGTCCCGGCGGAAGTCCTCCCCGAGCTCCCTTATACCGAGTGGCAGCCCACTCGGGACACCCTGCACCGCTATCTGCAGATCGTGGGCAAGCTGGCCCTGGCGCGCGGCGTGCGGCGCAACCACTGGTGGCACATCACCCTGCGCAATCGGCCGCGCGGCTGGTCCACGGTCGAGCTGGGCTCGGCACGTCAGGGGCCGGTGTTCACCTGCGAGTTCGACTTCTTCGACCACGTGCTGCGGATCGACACGGACCACGGCGGGCAGGCGGTGGTGCCGCTGACCGACCGGACGGTGGCGTCGTTCTACCGGCAGACGCAGGAAGCGCTGCGGACGCTCGGCATCGACCCGGAGATCGCGCATCCGTACCCTTACGACCAGCCCGACAAGGACCGGCCGTTCGCGGAGGACACGGAACACAAGACCTATGTGCCCGAGCATGCGCACCGGGCGTTCCGGGTCTTCAGTCAGGTGGGCCGGATTCTGGAGGAGTTCAGCGCGGCCTTCTCCGGGAAGGTCAGTCCGGTCCAGATCTTCTGGCACTCCTTCGACATCGCCACCCAGCGTTACTCGCCGCGGCAGATCCCCACGCCAGAAGGCATGGACGACGCCACAAGAGAGGCTTACTCGCGGGAGCAGATCAGCTCCGGGTTCTGGTACGGCGACGCTAATACGCCGGAGCCGATGTTCTACTCCTATACGTATCCCGAGCCTGAGGGGATCGAGAAAGAGACGCTGCGGCCTGATAAGGCGCTATGGGTTCCCGCACGCGGCAGTCACACTGCAAACTACTCCTACAACGATGCTCGTGCGCATGAGGACCCCGTGGGCTGCGCATTGGCGTTCTACCAGTCCGCGTATGAAGCCGGATCCAAACTCGCCGGCTGGGACGCCGCGTCTCTCGCTTGTTGGGACGGCATTACGGACCCGCTCCTGCGCAGCGAAGAGCCGCCCGGGATCCGACACTGGCCCGAGCGGCCCTGAGCACCAAGAGGCGTCAGCCGCCCCGCAGCTGAGGAGCCGAGTGGTTGAGCAGCCGGTTCAGCTCTCCGCCGCCCGGCACGCGGCGGCGCGCGCCAGCAGCAGGGCGCGCTCCCGCGTGTT
>JABFWL010000523.1 GCA_013362315.1 Catenulispora sp.
AGAAGAAGGTCGACGACCTCTACCGCCAGGCGGAGTCGGCCACCGAGAAGTACAACGCGGCCAAAGAGAAGACCACGAAGCAGCGCAGGAGCGTCGACACCCTCCTCGACGACGTCGCCAGACGCACGCAGAAACTCAACGAAGAGCGGGACCGGCTCGGTTCCTTCGCCGCGGCCCAGTACCGGACCGGAGCCGCCGCACCCGACACGGCGACCTTCCTGCTGGCCGACTCCCCGCAGGACTACTTCGACCAGACGCAGCTGATGGGGCGACTGACCTCCCGTCAGAAGAGTGCGGTCGACGAGTACTTCACCGAGCAGTCCGCGACGATGAAGAAGCGTCAGGAGGCCTCCAGGAGCCTCGAGACACTCACCGCGACACAGAGCGACCTGCAGACCGCCAAGTCCACGGTGCAGAAGAAGCTCTCCGACGCCCGCGAGCTGCTGTCGAAGCTGACCGCCGAGGAGAAGGCGCGGCTCGCGGCGATCCAGAAGCAGAAGGAGGAGGAGGCGGCCCGCAAGGCCGCTGAGCTGGCGAAGCAGCAGGCGGCCGCGGAGAAGGCCAAGGAAGAGGCCACGGCCCAGGACGGCGGCTCCGCCTCGGGCTCGGGATCCACCTCCGCCGGCGACTCCTCGTACGCCACCAAGGCCGAGAAGGCGCTCGCCTTCGCCCGCGCGCAGATCGGCAAGCCGTACGTCTGGGGCGCCACCGGCCCCGGCTCCTACGACTGCTCCGGCCTCACCCAGGCCGCCTGGAAGGCCGCCGGCGTCTCCCTCCCGCGCACCACCTACGACCAGGTCAACGCCGGCACCACGGTCTCGCTGACCGACGCGCAGCCCGGCGACCTGATCTTCTTCTACGACGACATAAGCCACGTCGGCGTGTACATCGGCAACGGCATGATGATCCACGCCCCGAAGCCCGGCGCCTACGTCCGCGAGGAGTCGATCTACTACGGCGGCGAATCGATCATCCACAGCGTGGTGCGGCCTGCCTGAGGCACCGGGGAACAGGGCACACGCGCGTGCGGGGCAGTTTGTGATGCACGCGCGCGTGGCCCGCCCTCAACCCGCGCCGGACTCCTTAGCATCGGCCCCATGTCCGCCCCGACCTCCCTCCGCGCCTGGTGGGCGCAGCGTTCACCGGCGGCCGGGGCAGCCGTGATGGCGACCGGCATCGTGTCGGTCGGACTGCATCTGACGGGGTACGAGGTGCTGTCGCGGGTCGCCCTCGGCCTGGCCTGTGTCGCCTGGGCGGTGCTTACGGCCGGCTTCGGCGTCCGTCTGGTGCGGGAACCGGCCAGGTGGCGGACGGAGGCGGGGACGCCGGGGACGCTGACCGTCGTCGCGGCGACCACCGTCCTCGGGACCCAGTTCTCCGCCCTCGGACGGCAGACCCTCGCCGCGGCCCTGCTCGCGCTGGCAGCCGTGCTCTGGCCGCTGCTGCTGGTACAGGTCGCACGGCACTGGCGGCGTCACATGCCGGGCGAGGTGTTCCTGTGCTGCGTGGCCACACAGGGGCTCGCGGTGCTCGGCGCCACGCTCGCCGGGGCCGAGGCGACGGCATGGCTTGCGCACGCGGCGCTCGCGCTGTTCTGGCTGGGGCTCGTCCTCTACGGCTGCGTGCTGGCCCTCTTCGATCTGCGGCAGGTGACGGACGGACTGGGCGACCAGTGGGTGGCGGGCGGCGCGCTCGCCATCTCGGCGTTCGCCGGATCGAAGCTCGTCGCGGCGGACAGCGCGCGCCTGTATCTGTGGAACGACGACGACCGCGGTGTCCTGCGCGCCGTCACCGTGGGGCTGCTCGTGCTCGACCTGGCCTGCTACGTCGTACTGCTCGTCGCCGAGGCGGTCCGGCCGCGGCGCGGCTACGACGCCCGGCGCTGGGCGACCGTTTTCCCGCTGGGGATGACGGCGGTGGCCGTACTGTCCGTCGCCGCCGCCCTCGACGCCCCGCGGCTCAAGGGGCCCGGGCAGGTGCTGCTGTGGATCGCGGTGGCGGCGTGGCTGGCGGTCGCCGCGGGAGCCGTCGCCGCGGCCCGCGCAGGCATCAGGTCCACAGCACCGCGATGAAGATGTTCGCCGTGGTGAGCAGGCCCACCAGCCCGAACAGGCCCTTGTCGATCTTCTCGTCGTCCCGCTTCACATAGACCAGGCCGAGGATCACGATCAGCAGGGCCAGCTTCACGCCGATCTTGATGGTGTTGACGTGATGGTCGTCGGCCTGGTTGAGGCCGACCAGGATCGCGCCGGTGACCAGCATCGTCAGCGCGCCGTGCAGCATCGCCGGGACGAAGCGGGCCTCGCCGCGGCCCATCGCCTTCATCTGGGTGAAGAAGCCGCCGAGGAGCGCGGCGATGCCGATGATGTGCAGGCCGACGAAGAGATGGATGAGTACGTCCATGAGGCCGGAGCTTAAACAGGGGCCCATGGGGCGCCGGACACCGGCCCGGCCTTCTTCGGTGGATCCTGCATATATGCGGCCCATAGCACTCCGCCGCCCGCCCGTGTCCCGGAACCGCCACATCGGTCAGCGCACTGCGTGAAGTCGACGGCGCAAGTCCTGGATCACGGCCGCATACGGTCACCCGGCGATCCGCCGGGGGCACTTCCGCACATCGCGTTACCGGGCCGGCACAGAGAGGTTTAACGTCCTCCCCCAGGTGACCGGCTCCCCACCGCCGCCCGGGCCAGGGGCGGCAGTCGGCCACCACCGCCGAGAAGGTCCGGCGGCGGCCCGCTCC
>JABFWL010000225.1 GCA_013362315.1 Catenulispora sp.
GGGCCTCGGCCAGGAGATGGCCAAGATGCTCATCGCCCTGATGGCCGGCGAGCGGCCCCATCCCCTGCTCCTGCCGACCCGCCTGGTGCGCCGGGCATCAGCACCCTGACGCGGTCGCGTTGTCACACCTCCGTGACCGCTCCTAGCTGATCTTCGACCAGGGTCGCCAACTGCCTGCGGCTTCCCAGTAAGCACCCGAGATCGAACGGTCGCCGGTGCCGATGAAGATCCAGAGGCGGTCCGGGCTGCTCCAGAACGCCGGGACCGGATCAGGTCGGCCCGGCGCCGCCGTTCCGCCGGGTGCGTTCTTCGGTGCGAACCAGCCGCCGAGCCACTTGTCGTTGTCGAAGTAGGTGCTGATCACGGCGCCGTTCCGGTTGACTGCAAAGAGGTCCAGGTGGTGCCGCGGAGTGCCGGGGTTCCACAGGGCAGTGATCGGCTGGGAGGTCGGGAGTCCGGTGAACGCGCCGCCGTCGGAACCCGGGACCGGGAACCAGGTGTGCCATGCGCTCGACCCTTCCCAATAGTTGCTGATCGCTTGGCCGGCGCTGTTGGTCAGGAACAAGTCAAGGTGGTCGGTGGTGCGCCAGAGTGCGGTGACGGCCTGGGGGGTGTGGGACGCGGCGGGCCCGAGGGCAACTGATGCGATCGGGAACCAGGAGCCGAGCCACTTGTCGTGGTCGAAATAGGTGCTGATCACTTGGCCGGCGTTGTTGACGGCGAACAGGTCCAGGTGGTGCGGGTTGCTACCGGCTGGGCCCAGGTTCCACAGCGCGGTGACGGGCTGGCCCAGCGGCACGGCGGTTGCTTCCGATGCCGCCGAACCGGGGACGGTAAACCAGTCCTTCTGCCAACCGGGGATATCGGTGGGGGTTTCCGGGACGCCGACCCAGTAGGTACTGACGACTCGGCTGCCCGCTGTGGCGAACAGGTCTAGGTGGTTGGCGTTGCGCCACACGGCAGAGATCGGGGTACCGGCGGTAAGCAGGCCCGGTTTGCCGATGCGGAACCAGCCGGCTTCCCGCCAGGCCTTGTCGATCGCTGTCCCCGCGGTCCAGAAGGTGCTCATCACGGAGCCGGTGTGGTCGGTGATGAACAGGTCCAGGTGCGTGGCCCGGCCGGCCTCGGATGCCGGGCTCCACAGCGCGGTCACCGCGGTACCGGGTACCGCTGCGGGGTGCGAGGCGTCGGTGATCAGAGCGCCGGCGGCGTCGTGGTCGGGGAAGTGAGGCGGCTTGGGATCGTCGGGTTTCTGTTTCGCCGGGGCGCGGGCGACGCCGATCGGGTACCAGCCGCGCCAGCCTTCCGGCCCACAGGCGGCGTCGTCCAGGCAGGTGCTCAGGACTGAGCCGTCGGCGCCGATGGTGAACAGGTCCAGATGGGTCGCCGTCGCACTCGCGTCGGGTCTGGGTAACGCGGTGACCGGCATGGCGGTGCCGGCGCCCGCGGGTTTCGGTACCGGTGCCGTCGCCGGCGCCCCGGTCAGGCCGAACACATCGACGGTGTCCTGGTAAGCGGCCTGGAACACCAGCCCGTCGGCGACGGTCGGCGGCACGAACTTGGCGAAGGCGCGGCTGCAGGAATCACGCCACAGGACGGTCAGCGTCACGGCGTCCAGGGCGACCAGGCATCCGTGGACGCCGCCGTCGGTGTTGAGAGCGTCCATCTGCGCGAAGGAGAGCCACAGCACGCCGTCGCGCCCGCCGTTCGCAGACAGCGAGGCCACGCCGCCGGGCATGCCGTCGTTGGAGCGTAGGCCGATGTCGGTGGTGGTACGCAGCGCCACCGGGTTGACGCGGCCGTCGCCGCCGACGGCGAACTGGCGCAGATAGTCCTTCTCGGCCATGTCGTAGAGCAGCCAGTCCGCACTGCCCTCCGGACGCCACAGAACCTGCCCGGCGTGGACGTTCGGCCCCCAGATCTGCGAACGGTCGTAGTCGATCGGCGGGATCTGCGGGAACCAGCTGTTGTAAGAAGCCTGGAACGCCGACTGGACGGGCCTCATCGTGGCCGTGTTCAGCACATACATCCGCCCCTGCTTCCCGGCCGCGGCCACCGTGCCGCCGGGCAGGATGATGGGGCCGCCGGAGCCGAGATCGGCGTCGCCGCAGCATTCTTTGCCGGCGTTGCCCAGCGGCGCGTACACCGGGGGTGACTTGGCCATGAAGTGCTCGTTGGGAAAGTGGTCGCCGGTGTCCAGGGTGAACCAGTTGCCGGCCGTGAACACCTGTGGCACGAGCCTCGTGCCGGCGAGGTGCAGTTTGATGACCGAGTTGCCCAGGTCGGTGCTGCTGCTCTGCTTTCCCGTCCTCTTGGTCTGCTCGACCAGGACGGCGTCCTCGGTGTTGTCGATGGTGTTCTGCTCTCTCGCGCCCACGTCGGTGCACGAAGGCTGCGTCGGATCCTTGGCCAGGCACACCGGAGCATTGTTGCCCGTGACCGCGTATACGTCGCCGGCCGCGTCGGCGGCCAGGCCGCCCCCGGACTGCCAGATACCGCCCAGCGCGGTCTCGGTCGTCGTGGTGAAGACGTCGAGGAAGCCCAGGTGCGCGGCGTCGTAGGCGAAGACGAAACCGTGCGCGCGGCGCTTCTTGTGGGGCGTCAGATGCGGATCGCCGCCGGAGTCGCAGACGGCTGACCCGAAGGCGATGTACAGACGGCCGTGGTCCAGCAGTAGTGCGGGCCGGTTGATCTCCATCTCGGGGGCGAAGTCCACGGCAGGCGGCGCTGTGATCCGTACCGGATTGGCGCCGCCTGTCCGGCTGCCCCGGCCGGTCGCCAGGTCCAGGGAGTACAGCCAGAACTCGGCCCGGTACGTCCCCTGCGGGGCGGCAGTGTGCAGAACGAACCGGCTCTTGTCGGTGCCGACTCGGAACACCACGTACATGCGGCCCGCAGCCCGGTCGATGACTGGCGTGCTCAGGATGCCCACGTCACCGCGCACCAACCCGCAGCCCTGGTTGCCGTCGACCTCGGGGCCGGCCCAGTCCAGACCCGGCCCGGCCGCCCCCGGCAGCGGCGACAGCACCAGCCCCGAGCCCGGATCCGGATCGGGCATCGTGGCCGGGCCGGCCCAGATCGGCGCACCGGACCGGGCGTCGAACGCGGTGATCTGGCTCTTGCGCGTGGTCACGAACACCACGTCTCGTACCCCGCCGGCAGTGGCCAGGCCACTGACGAACAACGGCTGCGTCGCGATTTCCCCGTCCACATGCAACGTGCTTCGCAACCCGAAGCCGCCACCGGAGACCGTCGCCGGAGTCAGTGCCGTCTCGGTAAGGTCCGCACCACTGCGGGCGTTGTCGTTGCGCGAAGTCAGCACATCAGTGCTGCCGACGGGCCCCGGTGGGCTGCTGCTGGCTGTCCGTACCCGCGGCGGTGGCGTGCCCCCGCCACCGATGCCACAGCCTGTGGTGCCGGCGAACATGACTAGCGCTGCAAAAGCGACGATGTTCCGTGACACCCGATGCCCGGCCATGGCTCCTCCAGGTAAGACGGGGTGATGTGGACCTGCAGCCTGGGGACGCCGGCTGCTGTTACCGCCAGCGGCGCAATAAGTCTGGTGTGCCGCCCGGTATCGGCGGAAGGCCCGAGGGGCAGCGCATGGTCCCGCCTATGTCTACCGCCACTTCGCAAACCTCCGTGTGCAATCCCGCTTTACGTCGGCCGCAGAGCTGTGACCACCTCCATGCCTCCCAACCCCTTGACGGATCGAAACGGGCGGCGGCCCCGTCTCACCCGAATGGACTGTGGGGTCGACAGCTGAGCGCAGTCTCCCTCGCACCGGGTCGTCGCCTACGGTGTCCCGGCTGCTGCGAATGCCGTCAACTCGCGCGCGGTATCGGGACCGGCGGGGATGTAGACGACCTCCGTCACACCCGCGGCAGCTGACTGGGCAAGGCGCTCCCGAAGGGCGGCGGCGTCACCAGTCCACCCCATCGCGGTGATTCCTGCTCCGGCCGCGGTAACCAGCGGGCGATCGCGTTCGGTGAGGCGGACGAGGTGGCCCTCGTGGACGACCAGATGGCCCCGCTCACGGGGCGATTCTGCTTCCACCTGGGCACGCCACTGCGCGCCGCCTGGAATGCGATCCACGGCAGAGGGATCTTGCTGCCATGCGGCGTGCACTGCCATCGCGGCGTAGCCCGGCCCTGCGGCCTGGGCGACCCGCGTGTCGGTAGGGTCCTCGCCGGGATCCAGGACAGTGCCGAACCGGAGCAGCGCCGCTTCGGTCCACGGGCCGTCGGCCGTGGGCGGAACGGTCCAGATGACGCCGGGGGGCTTGATTTCCGCCGCTGTGGCAATGCCTTTCGGCCCCGAGATCGCAAGCCACAGCGGCGCGTCGATCGGGCGCTCCGGTCCCAGCCCCGGTAGGTGCATCAGGCGACACGGCCGTCCGTCGATATCCACTGTCTGCCCGTCCAGCAACGCCCTGACTTGCCGGTAGTACTCGGCAGTCTCCGACCATCGAGCCGGGTTCCGGCCAATGGTGAACCGCGCCGTTGACCCGGTTCCGATGCCGGCCACGAGCCGGCCCGGGGCCAACTCCGCGACGGAGGCGATCGCCGAGGCGGTGACCACCGGGTGGCGCAGGCCGGGTACCAGCACTCCGGCGGCGACGCCGATGGTGCGGGTTTCCGCGGCGATGCGGCCCAGCGCGACCCATATGTCACCGAACAGCGCCGGCGAGTCGAAGAGCCATAGCCGGTGGTAGCCGAGTTCCTCGGCAAGCAGGGCCTTGTCGACGATGTCGGCGCTGGGCGGCAGAGCGCAGGACAGACGCGGGCCGGCGATCATCGTGATACCTCAGCGCCCTGCCACAGAGCCACAGCGGCGCCCCCGGGGTCGGCGATGACCGCGATCGAGCCCGGCGGCAGGTCCACGCGCGGTCGCAGGAGCGTCGCCCCGAGAGCCACGGCGCGGGAGACAGCCTCGTCCACGTCGTCGACCGCCACGTAGGGGATCCACTGTGGCGCACGCTCGTCGTTCTCAACCAGGGGCGTGAAACCGCCCCACGGCTGTTGTGCGTCGCCGAACAGCGGGATGGTGGCGGCAGGCCCGGCCGGGGCGTCGACCACCATCCAGTCGAACATCCGCGTGTAGAACTCACGGGACGCCTCGAGGTCGGTGGTTCGCAGGTCCATGAAAACGAACGGTGAGGTCATCGGGCAGGTGCCTTTCATGGAGGCGGGCGGGTATGGCGCTCCGCAAATCCAGGACGCGCGTCCCAAAAATTTAGGACATGCGTCCTGAAAATGCAACGGCCGAGGATATGCTGAGGACCGTGACGCCCTCCGAAGCCCGCGACGCCCGATCAGCGACCCCCAAGCACCTCGCCAAGCGGGCACAGATCATCGAAGCGGCCCGGCAGATCCTCGCTCGCGACGGGCTCCAGGCGTGCACGGCCCGCGCCGTGGCCGATGCCAGCCCATTGACCAAGAGCGCCATCCACTACTACTTCGCCGACATGGACGAGATCATCGACGCCGCGATGGCCGCCCACCTCACCGCGTTCCTGGACACCGTCCGCGCCGCCGCCGACAGACACGCAGACGCGGTAGACCGGTTCTGGGCCGCGATGCAGTCCTACGTCGAGACCTTCGACAAGCAGCCGAACGCGGCCCGCCTGTGGTTCGCCTACTGGCTTGACTCGGGCCAACGATCCCGCACCCGCCCCCTCGACGACATGCACCGCGAGGTCACCGCGCTTCTGGCGGAACTTCTCGCGCACATCACGCCAGAAGATCCAAAGGCACGAGCACACGCACTCCTGTCATATCTCCTAGGCACCGTGGTGCAGCAAGCCGTGCAGCCGTTGTCCTTTCCCGTGCTCGCCACCGAGATCGCAAGACTCTGCGGTATCGAACCCGCCGGGCAGACGACTTTCGGCCTCGCCAAGTAGTCATCTCTTAACCCGCACTCCGCCATTGCCGGGGCGGATGGAGTGCGACGGGGGCGCCCGGTTCGGCAAGGCGACCTTCAAAGGAGAAGCCGGCTTCGGCAAGGCGACGTTCAACGGAAACGGCCGCGGCCCCACCTGGCTCGCCACCACCTCCACTCCCAGACGCGACAGCGATGAATCCCTCGGACAACCTAACTGTCAGTGTGTTATGGGAAGGGCTCACTGGCCGGATTCGGGGGCATCGGCTGCCGCCTGAGCGAGGGTGAGGATCTCTTTGTTTCCCTCTGCCCAGGTCGCGGTCATTGTGACCTTGTCGATGCGCCAGCCCAGTAGGGTACGGACGACTCCGAAACGGTAGGTGCCGCCCAGGCGCCACAGCGGCGAACCGAACCGGTTCGCCAGCAGGTGTGTGGCCTGGAAGACCGCGGTGAGTTCACCGGTGTCGCCGTCGATGGTGACCAGATGGTTGCCGAGCAGATGCTGGGTGGCGTCGAAGGCGTTCAGGAGCTTGGACCACATGGCAGTGATCTCCGCCGGGGTCTGCTGCCACGGCTCGCCGCCGTAGATGCTGGTGTAATCGAGGGTGACCTTGTCGGCGAAGACCGCCGGGAAGGTCGCCCAGTCACGGACGTCGACGTACCACATCATCGTCGTGCACAGCTCGGTAACGGCGAGCTTGTCGTCGGTGATGGAATTCATGGCTGTCGCCTTTCTCGGGGTGTGATCGGTAGCAGGCCGCGACGTTCGAAAACCCGCCGAGTCACGGTCATCGCGCCCAACACGCGCGGGAATCCCGCATACGGCAAGGCCTGCATGACGGCCTCCACGAGTTCATCCGGCTGCAGGCCCGCGCCCAATGCCGCGTCCAGATGCGCCTCGATCTGCGGTTCGACCCCGCCCAGGGCGATCAGGACACCGAGAATGACCAGTTCCCGCCGTGCCGGATCCAGACCCGGCCGGGCGTGGATGTCGCCGTAGGCGAATTCCACGGCCAAGCGGCGCAGGTCGGGGGCGACGTCGTCGATCTCGTTCAGGATCCGGGTCCGGACACCGGGACCGCCGAGTTCGGCTTGCCGGGCCAGACCACGCTCATAGCGCTCGTTGGACACGAAGCAAGCCTGTCCGCATCGACGGCGATCACCCAGGCCCCTCGTTGTCCGGGTACTGGCAGGGCCACCCTCGGGGAGGGAGGATGGATACTGGGGATATGGACGACCGCCGGAGCCTCGGGGCTTTCCTACGATCCCGCCGGGACCGAGCCGATCCAGGCAGCGCCGGGATCAAGACCAGCCCGAGGCGCCGGGTGCCGGGACTCCGCCGCGAGGAGCTGGCGCACCTGGCCGGAATCAGCGCCGAGTATTACCAGCGCCTGGAACAAGGCCGTGCCCATCACCCCTCGGACCAGATCCTGGACGCAATAGCCGCGGTACTCGTTCTGGACCCCACCGAGCGGGACCACCTCTACCGTCTGGCCAGGCCACCGCGTCCGCATCGCTCCCAGCCCGGACCGACCGGGCCGGTGCGGACCGAATTGCGACGACTGCTCGCCGCTGTCTGCGAACCCGCGCTGGTCATCAACGACCGCTTCGACGTGCTGGCCCTCAACGAACCAGCGCAGCTCCTGTTCAGCCGACCCGCCGGCACCACCTGGAACATGGCCCGAGAGCTGCTCCTGGACCCTGCCAGCCGCCGGTTCTACCTCGATTGGGATGAGACGGTCGCCGCTACTGCCACCCAGTTGCGGGCGGTCGCCGCCAGCTATCCGGACGATGCGGAACTGACCTTGCTGATCGACGAGCTCACAGCCGGCAGCGATGCCTTCCGAGCAGCTTGGGCCACCGGCGACGTGCAGGTACGAGCGCACGGCACGAAGCAGCTGCGCCACCCCGACCTGGGAGCCCGTACCTTCGCCTACGAGAACTTCAATGCCGCCGGCGACCCACGACAACGGCTCGTCACCCTCACACTCACCTGAGCAAGTGAAGTTCAACCATCTTGATTTTCGCCGGTGAGGACGCTGGTGTGGCAGGACTCGCGGATGCTCGGTAGTCCGGCTCGTCGCAGCGCTGCGGCCCGGCTCGTTCAGCTGCCGTCGCGGAGGTCGGCCGGGGCCTGTGCGCGGAAGGCGAACTCGTCGAAGGCGATTGTGCAGCCGTCTCCGGTCGGCGACTGCGCGAGAAAGCCCCGGGCAGGATCTGGTAGGCGGTCTGCTCGGATTAGGGCGCCACGGCCCAGCGTTTCAGCCGCTCTGCTGCTTGCTCATCCACTCGGCGATCGCCCTCTGGAGCTCGTCGAGCTTGTCGGTGGGGCTGAACTGCAAGAGCTCTGTCCCGGCGTCGACGTACGGCCGGTGTCCGGGCGGGGTGTAGAAGGCGTCGCCGGGCTCGTAGACCTCCTCGCGATCGTCGAAGACGAATCGCATCCGGCCGGCAAGCACGTAACCCCAGTGTGGGCAGGGGCAATGACCGCCCGGCAAAGCCTGGAGCGGCCCGTCAAGGTCGGCGTCCGCGCTGAACGACACAAACTCCACCGTGTAGCCGTCCATGTCCTCGCGCCGATCGGTCACCGGACCGAATTCCTGGACCTGGGATGCTGTGAGCTTGGAGACCTTGGGCATAGTCGAGATGAGACCACCGGCCGAACGTTCCGGCATACGGAGCTACTCCATGCGGGGGCCATATCGGGTTCAGACAACGGCGCGGTCCGGGCGCCGCGTACCGGCTGCTGTCGCAGGAAGGCTTTCCGGAAGGTCGACCATGTTCTGCCCCAAAGCAATGAACAGGGCGTCCGCCAGCGGTCGGCAACGCTGGTCGGAGTCCGGGTGAACCTTGCTGGTCAGACCGCCGTGTGAGCGTCCCAGCGCGGCCGCCGCCAGGCGGGCACGGTGCCGATGTCGCACGCCTCGACGCTCGTCCCGACCAGCTGCGGCGGCCTGCTCCAGCGCTCCAATACCGCCGGATCCACCACCATCCCGGCCGCGTCGTGATGTGGACAGGCCACCGTGGAATCCACGCTGACCAGCGACAGGTTCACCTGCCCACGGACGGCCGCGTCAGGACGGCCGCGCAGGCGTCCGCCGCCCCGGCACGCAGGCCGGGACGGCGGACGTGCGGACGATCAGGTTCCGGGTGGGTTCTCAAAGGGCTGCGGGTCCACCCAGGTCTCGGGGTCGAGCACGTCCTGCTGCCACGTGCTGAACAGCCCCTCGGGGGTGTCGATCAGGATCTGGGGGCGGCCGTCGGTGAGTGACGCGGCCGCCACGTTGTCGGCGTTCCTGATCACCGGGAACTCGATCCAGTTCGACCACGCCGCGTTGGGGTCCTTGTCCACCTTGTGCGTCCGCCAGAGGCGGCCGCTGAAGCCCGCGGCCACGAACATCGGGATGCCATCCGACTGGCTGGTGCCCGCGATCGACCTCGGGTTCCCGCCGTCGGGCGGACCGGTGAACGGCTGCCATTCGACCCAGGCCGCGTTGGGGTCGGTGTTCGCCTTCCAGGTGCTGAGCAGCGCGCCTTCCCCGTCCTGCACCCGCACCAGGAGCTGGGGACGGCCATCAGTCAGCCGCACCGACACGATCTTCACGACTTCGCCCGGACTGGGGAACGGGCTCATGGGCTCCCAGGCCGCGTTGGGATCGAGGTTCACCTTCCAGGTAGACCACATCCTGGCCTGGGTGTCGCTGAAGAAGATCTGCGGGCGGCCGTCGTTGAGGGTCGCGGCCCCCACGGCGATGGCTCCGGCGGTGTGGAAGCTGGTCCAGTCGGCCCAGGCCGAGTTGGAGTTGTTCGGGTCAACCTTCCACGTCGTCCACAAATCGCCGAGTGCGGCGAAGATCTGGGGCCGGCCGTCCGTGAGGCTCGCACCCGCCAGCGTCTCGGCGCTTTGGAACGGGCTGGCGAACGGCTGCCACCCGGACCACGGACCGTCGGGGTCGAGGTCCGGCTTCCAGATGGAGTAAAGCCCGGAGTTCCTCGCGGCCAGGAACTGCGGACGCCCGTCGGACAGCCGCGCCGACGACATGTCGTTGAACACCATGGGTGGCTCCCTACCGATCGAGAGATCTCTGGATTGCCGATCGAGAGGCCCGTGAGCGGACGAGCGGACGACCGGCACCCGATGGCCCGGTCCCGCAGTCGGAGTCCTCTCGCTGCTCACCGTCCCTCCGGGCCGGGCCCCACGCCACCGGCGACCCGCCATTCGGTCGTACCGGCGCGGAACAGCGAGATCACCGATGACGGCGAGTTGTTGCTCGTGGCGTGGAACGTGGCGGGCCTGCTTCGGCTTCTTCGCCGCGTTCGGCTGGCGGTGGCGGCGCTTCACCGGCCACGCCGAACGATGAGGGCGGGCGACGACACTCTGTGATACGCCGCTATGACCACCTCGTCGGCGCGCACCAGCTTCCAGCAATAATCCGTGCCCTGATATGCTCTAGCCTGGCTGGAATGCCGCGTCACTGAACGCCTCACCGGCGGCGACCACTTGATGTTCCTAGCCTTCGTACTGGAAAGCGGAAGCGGCACCGGCACAGAGCCCTGGTGTTCCATCGCAGCGGCTACCACCGGCTGGCTCAGCTGCCGTCGGCGGACGAGCCCGCATGTGCTCGGGCAGGAGACAGCACTGCGAGAGGTCGCAGGGCCCGCCACCTGTCAGCGACGAACTCATCCAGCTGACGGTGGGTGGCGATTGGTGGCGGCATCACCGATGTTCGACTGAAAGGGATGTCTTTGACGATCCGACGCAGTACGGTCGCGGTAGCCGAACTGTCGTCCGTGCGCTGAGCTGCCAACCGTTCAGCGGTCAGCGCCAGCGAGAATCGGGGCCCGCCATGGTCGTCGCGGCAACTGCGCGAATCAGAAGGCGAATAGGAGCCCTGCGTCGGTCCCTCGTGTGGTTCATGACCCTTGGCCTCGTGGCGGTGGCTGTCGCGGTCGACGGCGGACGGGCGAGCGCCAATGGAGCGATCACCGAGTACGGGCCGCTGCCGTCCATCCCGCTCAGCGGTGTCTGTGAGACGCACTTCGACACGACCGGGGACCTGTGGATCGAGCAGTACCTCAGCAGCCAGGTGGCCGAATTCGACCCGCGGACCGGCGAGTTCACCGAGTACGGCACGCCGATGCCGCTATCGGTGCCCGGCGGTATGGCCTTCGGTGCGGATGGTGGACTGTGGATGCCCGAGGTGACCGGCAACGCGCTGCTGCGGGTGAACCCGGCTGACGGAGGCATGCACGAATACCGACTGCCCTGGGCCGACGCGCTCAACACCTCAGCTCTCGGCCTGCCGCTGCACCTCGGTCTCGCTCTGGCCAACGACGTGGCCTCCGGCCCCGACCGCGCACTGTGGTTCACCCTCGGCGGCCTGAACGCGATCGGCCGCTTCGACCCGGCAACCGGTCAGTTCAGCAAGTACGCGGTGCCCGGCGAGATCCTCGGCCAGGTCCAGTCGCTCTTCGGCATCATCAAACCGGGACCGGGCAACACCGTGGTGATGGACCTGCCGCAGCAGGACGCCGTGGTCACCTTCGACGTCTACACCCACCAGTTCACCGACTATCCGATGCCCACGCCGCTCGCCTTCCCCGTCGGAGTGTGGACCGCGACGGACGGATCGATCTGGGCCACGGAATCCCTCGGCATGAAGATCGCCCGAATCAACCCCGCCACCGGCACCGTCCAGGAGTTCCCGCTGTTCGGCCCCACCGGACTGCTCACCGCCCTGGAGGCCGACCTGACCGCCGGCTCGATCGGCAACCCGTTGCCCCTGCCCGGACCCATCACCCAAGGCAGCGACGGCAACATGTACTTCGCCCTCGCCTTTCCCGCCGCCGTCGGCCTGGGCAACCAAATCGCGATGATCAACCCGACGACGCATCAGGTGCAGATCTGGGCAACGCCCTCGTCCGCGTCCTATCCCTGCGACGTCCAAGGGGAACAGACGGGATCGATCTGGTTCGGCGAACTGACCGCCAACAAGGTCGGACGGCTACGCATCAGCTGACCGTGTGGGTGCCGAGAATGTCGTCCGCGCGTGAACGCCTACCTGCACCGGCTACTGATCTTCCGGTCTTCAGCTGAGGGTCTGGCAGCGCGCGAACGTCGCCGGCCAGAACCCCGATGAGTGGACGGATATTTCAGCCTCGGTCGTTTGTGTTCATTGGTGAGTGCGAGCCTGACCGCTTCGCACGGTCAGGCGGCCGTTCCGCATCTGGGCGACGCGGTGCGCGCGGGCGGCGATCGCGGGGTCATGGGTGATGAGGACGAGGGTGAGCCCACGGTCGTGCCAGACGTTCTCCAGCAGCGCGATGATCTCGTCGCGGGTCTGTTCGTCCAGGTTTCCGGTGGGCTCGTCGGCCAGCAGCAGCCGAGGTTGCTTGACCAGGGCCCGGGCGATGCCGACTCGCTGTTGCTGTCCGCCGGACAGTTCGGAGGGCAGATGCCCGCTCCGGTCGGCGAGGCCTACGCTTTCCAGCGCCTGCGTGGCACGGCGGCGACGGTCGGCGGTGGAGATCCGCAGGGGGACCAGAGCCGCCTCGACGTTCTCCAGGGCCGACAACGTCGGAATCAGGTTGAACGTCTGGAACACGAATCCGATCGAGGCCGCCCTGATGGCGGCGATATCCGCCTCACGCAGGGTCGCGAGGTCGCGGCCGTCGACCGTGACGCGGCCCGAGGACGGCCGGTCCAGGCCGCCCAGGATCTGCAGCAACGTGGTCTTGCCATGGCCGGTCGGTCCCTGGACCGCGAGCCAGTCCCCGTCCTCGATGACCAGATCCACGGAGGAGAGGGCGGTGACGGTGGCGTTGTCCTTGCGGTAGGTGCGGGTGACGCCCGTGAGTGTGTACATGGCTGATTGCTTCTCCTCTTTCAGGCCACGCGGGTCATTGCGGTGGCGGGACGCAGGCGCGCGGCCCGCCATCCGCCGAACATTCCGGCGAGCAGGCCGCCTCCGACACCGAGGACGACGGCCAGGCCGATCGCGGTGAGGGTGACCGGCGCGGTCAGGTGGACGGCGATGGTGTGGGAGCCGCCCGCTGCTGCTTCGTGATGCATGCCGGTGTCGTCGATGCGGACGTTCTCCGGGATCTTGGCGCCCGGGTTCTGGGCGACCGTCGCCGACAGCGCGGGCGCCAGTCGGCGCACCAGCAGGCCGCCGCCAAGTCCGATACCGACGCCCAAGACGGCCCCTATCAGGCCCGTGACCAGCGATTCGCCCAGGAGCTGGGAGATGATCCGCCGAGTGTTCCAGCCGAGGGCCTTGAGGGTGCCGATCTCCCGCACCCGACGGGACACCGCCGACACGGTCATGAGGCTGGAGACCGCGAACGCCGCGGCCAGCGAGCCGACGGCCAGCCAGCGGCCGAGGTTGGAGGCCAGGCTCGCGGCGCCGGCCAGCGAGCCGCTCACGGCGTCGGCCAGGCTGGAGGACGAGGTGACGGTGGCCGTGGGCAGGACCTTGGCGATGGCGTTTCGGACGGCGCCGATGTGCGACGCGCTGTCGGCGGACACGTAGATCGTGTCCACGCGGCCTGTGAGGCTCGGGAGTCCTTGGAACGCGGCCAGCGCTTGTGCACGTGCCAACGGGATGTAGACGTCTGCCGCGCCCCCGCCTTGGGACTGTTGGACGATCCCGATGACGTGGAACTTCGTGCCGGCCACGGTCACCGTCGAGCCGGTCGCGACGCCGTTGGCCGTGGCATAGCCGGAGTCGACGACGGCCACGTCGTCTCCGGTGTCGCCGGCGACGAAGGATCGCCCCGAGCTCAGCTGGGCCGAGGCGAACGGTCCGAGGGAGGTGCGGCCGGGATCGACGCCGATGACGGTGAACGTGACGCCCAGGTTCTTCTGGGACGGACGCCATCCCGGCGTGCTCTGCTCCTGCACCGTGGGAACGTCCAGCTGGGTGTCACGTAGCAGCAGCCCGCCGGCGGCCGCCGACACTCCCGGCAGGTGGGAGACGGACTCGACCGCGGTGGCGTCGAGTGGACCGAGGCCTGGGGGCAGCCCCAGAACGTCGACATGCTGACTGCCCTGGCCTGGACTGAAGCCTTGGCTGGCGCCCTCGGAGGAACCGAGCTTCGGCGGAGGCGGCGCGGCGGCCGTGACGGTGATGTCGGTGCCGATTCCGTACAACGCGTGCAGGACGTCGGCCTGGGCCTTTTTGACCCCGGCGGCAGCCATCGTGACCGTGAGGACCAGGCCGATGCCGACGGCCAGGCCCAGCGCGCCGACGATCGTCTGGCGCTTTCGTCGCAGCAGTTCGCGGCGCAGGTATATCAGAAAGAACATGGCAGCTCCGTAAAGTAAGCGGGCTTCACTGGCCAGGCACGGATCCGGGTCCGCTGTCGATCCAGGCTTGGGGCGCCAGAGATCTGCAGGGGCCGTTCAGGGCGGACTGGAAGACGGCCGAAGCGGGGTCGATGCCGCTGTACGGGCCGAGTTGGCCGGCTGAGCCGTCGGGATCGGGGAAGTTCGGAACCCCGTGCGACCGCATGCACTGCGCGAATGGGACGGTGAACGTCCCCACGGAGCCGCCATGGCCCCCGCTGGCGCCTGTGCCGCCGTTGCTGCCCGAGGCCGATGTCGGAACGCTGTCCACGGTCGGTGTGGCCGCCGGTGACGACGCGGTGCCGGGCTGCGCCGGCGCAATCGCGCCCTTCGAGGTGGCGCATGAGGCGGCCAGTGACGCGACAAGGACGACCCCCGCAACCACTGCGGGCCACTTCCACCGCGCCGTTGATCCGATCGGATAGCTCATGCCGACGAAGCTAGGCAGCAGGTGATACCGGCACGGGAACAGCGGCGGTTACGGCACCGTTATGGCCGGCCTGGCATGGTGGTGTCATGAGAGTGCTCGTGGTGGAGGACCACGCGCAGCTGGCCGAATGGCTGGCCAAAGGGCTGCGCCGCGAGGGGATGGCCGTCGACGTCGCCATGGACGGACAGCGCGCTCTGGACCAGGTCGACGTGTATCCCTACGACGTCATCGTGTTGGACCGCGACCTGCCGGTGGTGCACGGCGACGAGGTGTGCCGGACCGTGGTGGCCGGCGCGCGCGACAGCAAGATCCTCATGCTGACCGCTTCCGCGGCGATCGAGGACCGGGTCGACGGCCTGGGGCAGGGCGCCGACGACTATCTCCCCAAGCCGTTCGCCTTCGCCGAACTGGTCGCGCGGATCAGGGCTCTGGGCCGCCGCAGCCTTCCGGCGCTTCCGCCGCTGCTGGTCCATGGCGACATCCGCCTGGACCCCGCGACCCGCGTCGCCACGCGGGCCGGACGTCGGCTGCTGCTGAGCCCGAAGGAGACCGCGGTGCTGGAGGTGCTGCTCGAAGCGCGGGGCGCGGTCGTGTCGGCGCAGGAACTGCTCGACCGGGTCTGGGACGAGATGGCCGACCCTTTCACCAACGCCGTGAAGATGGCGGTCAGCCGGCTGCGCGCGAAACTCGGCGAACCGGCGGTCATCGAGACGGTCGCCCAGTCCGGATATCGGCTCCAAGAGCCCTGATGGCCGGAGACACCGCACGCGGCCGATCGCTGCCCCGCTTCCGCCGGTTCACAGGCACCGTTCGACTGAGGCTCACGGTCGCGCAGGCCGGACTCATCGTGGTGTCGGGCGTGGTGCTGCTGGCGCTCACCTTCCTCCTGGTGGCGGCCAGTCCGCCTCCCCGGTTTACGACGACGGATCCTCCTGGCAAGGCGGCAGGCACCTCCGACGGCACGATGTCAGTGCCGGTCGGCGGCGTATCGGACCAGGCCTGGCAGCACACCGCCGACCTGCACCGGCTCCTCATCGGGTCCGCGCTCGCCTTGGCGGTCATGGCGCTCCTGGCCGTCGGTGTCGGGTGGTTCGCGGCCGGACGGATCCTGCGGCCGCTGCGAGCGATGACCGCGGCGACACGGCAGATCCAGGCCGACAACCTGCACCGGCGGCTCGCCGTCACCGGCCCGCGTGACGAGTTGAAAGACCTTGGCGACACCATCGACAGCCTGCTGTCCCGGCTGGAGTCCGCCTTCGTCGCCCAGCGCGGCTTCGTCGCCAACGCCTCGCACGAGCTGCGCACGCCGCTCACCGTGAGCCGGGTGATGCTCGAGGTCGCGCTGGCCGACCCCGACGCGTCCGCGAAATACCTGCGAGCGACGTGCGAGGAGCTCCTTGAGGTCAGCCGGCAGCAGGAGCGGCTCATCGACGCCCTGCTCACCTTGGCGCGCAGCCAGCGGGGCCTGGATCCCGATCACGTGCGGACCATCGACTTGGCGGCCGTCACCGCCGATGTGCTCAAGACCGCCAGCACCGGGCAGGCCGCGCGGAGGGTCCGCGTCAGCGCGACACTGGATAACGCCCCGACCAGCGGTGATCCGCGCCTGGTCGAACGTCTGATCGCCAACCTGGTGGACAACGCCCTGCGGCACAACCTCGGCGACGGCGGCCTGATGACGCTGTCGACCGGGACGCGCAGCGGCCACGCCGTCCTCACGGTGGAGAACACCGGACCGCGGATCGCCGCCGATCAGCTCGACCGCTTGGTGCAGCCCTTCCAGCGGGCGGTGACGGACCGCACGGCCTCGCCGGACGGGCTCGGCCTCGGGATGTCGATCGTCGCCGCTGTCGCCGAGGCGCACGGCGCAGAACTCGGCATCAGCGCCGGGCTCGCCGGCGGGTTGCGGGTGGACGTGGCTTTCCCCTCCAGCTGCTCCGCAAGCGGATCTTGCTAGCTTGATCCACTCCGACGGTGCTCGCGGAACGGACCGGCCGGTGCCCCACCTGCCGAAGATCCCTGATCTACCAATACCGGCAACGATCCCCGACCTGACCAAGCCCTACTAGCTGACGATGTCCTTGCGGAGGAAGTGGCGCCAGGCCAGGGCCAGCAGGATGGTGCTGTAGGCGAGTGAGGAGATGGTGCCGCGGAGCATCGAGTCCCACTGGACCGTCGGGCCGAGCGCGTCCAGCCATGCATAGGTGTAGTGGGTTGGCAGGACGTTGCGGATGTTCCCCAGGGCCGTCACCTCGTCGAGGATGTTGGAGATGATGACCAGGAGCACGGTGCCGCCGACGGCGCCGAGTGGGGCGTCGGTGCGGACGCCGGCGTAGAAGCCGAGGGCGGCGACGAACAGCAGGGTGATGGCGAGGAAGCCGACGATGATCGCCAGGCGTAGCAGTGTTTCGCTGGTGGAGAGTGTGGAGCCGGTCGGGGAGCGTGCCGGGGCCCAGCCGAAGGCGATCCACCCGGACAGCAGAGCCACGCCGGGGAGGAGGACGAGGCAGAGCCCTGCCAAGCCGAGGGCGACGATCAGCTTCTGGCGGAGCAGCCGGGCCCGGCCCACCGGGGCCACCAACAGGTAGCGCAGGCTGGACCAGCCGGCTTCGCTGGCGACGGTGTCCCCGGCGAACAGCGCCACCACGACCACGAGCAGGAAGCCGGCCGAGGCGAACAGGGTGAACAGGGCGAAGTTCGGTGCGCCGACGGTCGCGAGGTCGACCAGTGTGACCTGGCCGTCGCCGCTGCTGGGGGTGCCGAGCTTGAACGCTCCGATGAGCAGCAGGGGCAGCAGGATCAGGAAGGCCAGGGAAAACTGGGTGCGGCGCCGCCCGGCTTGGCGGCGTAGTTCGACGCGCAGCGGCAGGGTGCGCCGTGGGTCGAAGCCCGGTGCTCCGCCGTGTGCGGTGCCCGAGATGCGGGGGGCGGCGGCGTGAGCCAGCTGGTCGTGGCTGCCGGGGACGACGTGATTGATTCCGGGCCGGCCAGGTGCCCGGCCGGCGGATCGCGGCCGTGGGATCTTCGCCAGGTTCATGATGGTGTCTCGCCTTCGTTGACCAGGGTGAGGAAGACGTCTTCCAGTTGGTGCCGCGGGGCGACGCGGTCCACGGAGATGCCGGCTCCGACCAGCGCGCCGACGGCTACGCCGGGGCGGATGCCGTCCAGCTCAAGGATCAGGCCGCCGGCCTGAGGCGTGTCGATCTGGCGGATCCCGGCCAGCGGGGTGAGGACTCTGACGGCCGCGTCGATGTCGTCCACCTCGACGGAGAGCGAGGAGGCGGCGCCGATCAGCTCCGCGACCGGCCCGGCCGCGAGCAGCCGGCCCCGGTGCATGACCAGGCAGTGCGTGCAGGTCTGTTCCACCTCGGCCAGCAGGTGGCTGGAGACGACGACGGTCCGGCCGGTGGCGGCGTATCGGCGAAGCGCCTGGCGCATCTCCCGGATCTGCGGCGGGTCCAGTCCGTTGGTGGGTTCGTCCAGGACCAGCAGGTCCGGCAGGCCGAGCATCGCCTGGGCGACGGCCAGGCGCTGGCGCATGCCCTGGCTGTAGGTGCGGACTTTGCGATGGACGTCCGCACCGAGCCCGGCCAGCTCCAGCGCGGCGTCGATGTCCGCGTCGGCCTCCGGGCGCCCGGTGGCCGCCCAGGACAGTGTCAGGTTCTCCAGCCCGGACAGGTGGGGAAGGAAGCCGGGGCCTTCGATGAAGGCGCCGACGCGGGACAGTACCGGTGCGCCCGCGCTGATGCGGTGGCCGAAGACGTGGATGCTGCCCTCGGAGGGCCGGATCAGCCCGACCAGCATGCGCAGGGTGGTCGTCTTCCCGGCGCCGTTCGGGCCGAGCAGGCCCAGCACCTGCCCCGGCTCGATGCGGAACGACAGGTCCGCCACGGCTCGGAACCCGTCGCCGTAGGCCTTGCCCAGGCCGGTGATCGCGACCGGCACGTCCACCAGCTCGGGGGCGACGGTCGTCTCCCGGCTGTCGCGGCGGCGGCGCAGGACAAACCAGCCGACAGCTCCGGACAGCACGGTTACGGCGGCGGCGCAGGCGGTCCACAGCAGCAGGGTGTCATCGGTCACGGTCGAGGCGGCGACCGTCGGGACGCTCACCGTGCCCTCCGTCAACGCGAGCCGGTACGTTCGCGGGTCCGGCGGGAGCTGATAGGCCTGGTCGGTCGTGGACAAGACCAGAGCCATCCGGTGTCCGGCCGCGAACCGGTGGACGATGGTCGGCAGGCTGATGCGCACGTCTGATCCGCCCGGTGGCAGGCCACTGACTTGTATTGGTGCCACCAACTGCTCCGGGAGCACTGCCGGGTTTCGGTCGGCCGATGCGTCATACAGCTTCGCGAACAGGGTGGCGTTCCCGGTTGACGAGGTGACGTGCACGGTGACGCTCGGTGAGCCGACAACCAGGACCGAGGCGGGCAGGGGAGCACTGGAGAACGTCGCGTCCTGGTTCGCCGCTCCGCCGACGCTGCCGGCCAGACCGGTGCTGCTCAGCTGGGCCAGCGCACCGCCGAGTCCGGGCAGGCTGGTGATCGCCGCCGGGAAACCGCCGGCCGGGGCCACGACGTCCTGGGGTTCGCCGCTCAGCGTGACGGAGGTCGTCTTGACGGCGGGAGTGCCGGCCAGACCGGGGTATGCGGGTGCCGTCAGAGTCGAGCCTTTGACGCTGCCGTCCTGCAGCGAGATCCCGGTGTCGGACTCGGCGAACTGGAACGAGGTGTCGGGCCTGGAGCCGTCGTGCTTGAGGTAGCGGTCGAACCAGGACAGGGTCAGGGACCGAAGCCGGTCCTGGTCGGCCGAGCTGCCGGGGGAGTCGTGTCCACCGCTGTACCAGACGGTTTTCACCGGGGTGCCGGCGGCGGCGATCGCTCGGGCGTTGGCATCGGCTTGGCTGAGCGGGAACAGCGAATCAGCCTCGCCCTGAATCAGAAGCGACGGGGCTTTGATGCGCCCGGCTATCTGAGCCGGGCTGGAGGCCGCGAGCAAGTCCAGCAGCTCCGGCGTCGGCGCACCGGACGCGGCAGTGGCCTGATACTGCCGACAGACGTCCGGTGCGAACCGGCCGCACGCGAGCGAGATCTGTGCGGAGCCCTCCTGGGTCGCTCCCGCGCCGAAGAACAACCCCGCCCAGGCCTTCTTGAACACTCCGGGCGTGCCGATCGGCATGGATCCGGCCGCTGTGCCGGGCCTGGTTCCGGCATCGGTTTGCGCCGACTGGCCGAACAGCGATCGGCCCAGGTCGTTCCAGGTGATCTGCGGTGCGATGGCGTCGATCCGCGGGTCGTGTCCGGCGGCCAGAAGCGTCAGGGCCCCGCCGTAGGAAGGACCGGTGAACCCGACGCGCGGATCGCCCGGTCCGTCCCGGAGGACTTCCGGCCGCGCGGCCAACAGGTCGACCAGCTTTGACGCGTCTGCCACCTCGAACGCGGACGCGTCCAGGTGGATCAACCCACCCGACCGGCCGAAGCCGCGCGCCGAGTAGGCCAGCGCGACGTAACCGTGCCGTGCGAAGTAGCGCGCGTCAGCGTCCTCATCCTGTTTGCTGCCGCCGAAACCGTGAGCCAGGACCACCGCCGGAGCGGGCTTCTTGGAGTCCGGAAGATAAAGCGTCGCATCCAGCGTCACTGACGAGCCGTCCGGTTCGGGAGGGACGGCGACGCGCAGCACTTCCGTCCGAATCGGTGGCGATGTGCTGCTCGCCACGGCGTATCCGCCGACTGCGCAGGCCGCCACCGCGACCGCAGCGGCCCACAGCAATACTTTGCGACGCGGCCGTCCCGCGATTCGCCAGTTCCTCATGCTCGATTCCCTACTGGATCTGTTGGTTGCCGCGCTGAGCCGCCCAAGGGAATTCTCGGGCCCACGATGGCAGCCAGAGCGGTCAGCCGGCCGGACGCCATTGATCGTCGTCGTCGTGCGCCGAAGGCGCCCAGCCGGTAGAGGCGCGTAACCATGGCAGTTCTCTTTTCAGGTGGTGGAAGTGACTCCACCGATCTTGGGCAGCCCACTTGAGGTCCAGCCCCCGATGGACTTGATGGTCTGTTGACGGTTCTGCGGTCAGTCGAGAGATAAGACGATTCAGGCAGCGGCAGGATCTCGAATCCGTCCGCCCCGGGGAGCATCACGTCCAGGATGACGACGTCGGGGGCGCGGCGGGCGACCTGCGCCAGTGCCTCGGTGAGGTCGCCCGCCGCGTCCACCTCGAATCCGAGGAAACCACGCGCCGAGATCAGCAGCCGCCTGATACCGGGGTCGTCGTCGATGACCAGGACGCGGTCGGTTTCGCCGGAGTCCTTCATCGGGCCGCGGGCTCGGTTTCCGGCTCGCCGGCGGTCGTGGTGAGGGCGGCGTGGCGTGCGTCGCCGCCGACTGCCGGGGTCAGACCGTCGCCCTCGACGTCCAGGTGCGGCACCCAGCGGTCGAGGCGGCGCGGGAGCCACCAGGCCCGGTCTCCGAGCAGCGCCAGCACCGCGGGCACCGCCGTCATCCGGACCGCGAAGGCGTCGACGAGGACGCCGAAGGCGAGCCCGAAGGCGATCGGCATGACGTCGGGATCCTTGCCGAGCAGGAAGGTGAGGAAGACCGAGATCATGATCAGGGCCGCGGCGGTCACCACCCGGGAGGCGTTGCGGGCCCCGACGAGGATCGCGCTGCGGGCGTCCCGGCGGTGGCTGTAGTCCTCGCGCATCGCCGAGACCAGGAACACCTCGTAGTCCATCGCCAGTCCGAACAACACCGCCATGACGATGATCGGGGCGAAGCTGGCCACCGGGCCGAGGCTGGGCACTCCGAGCAGACCGGCGAGCCAGCCCCACTGGAACACCGCGACGGTCGCGCCGAAAGCCGAGCCCACCGAGAGCAGGAACCCCACGGTGGCCTTGACCGGGATGGCGATCGAGCGGAAGGCGATCATCAACAGCAGCAGCGACAGACCCACGACGACCACCGCGAACGGGATCAGCGCGCCGTTGAGTTTGGTGGCCACGTCGATGCTGACCGCTGTCTGGCCGGTGACGGCGACGTGGCCGCCGAACTGCCGGGCCACCGGTGCGACGGCGGTGTTCAGGCGGGAGACCAGGTCGCTGGTGTCCTGGCTGCGCGGGCCGGTCGCCGGGATGACCTGGATCCGGGCGGCTGCGTGGTCGTCGGCGGTGTCGATGCCGCTGATCCGCGCGATGCCGTGGACGTCGGGGAGCTTCTTCTTCACCGCGTCGGCGGTCTGAGCCGTGATCGTCGCGGTCGGACCCTCGACGAGGATGACCAGCGGGCCGTTGGCGCCGGGCCCGAAGGCCTGGGTGATGGTGTCGTATGCCTGACGGGTGGAGGTCGAGGTGGGGTTCGAGCCGTCGTCGGTCAGGGACGTCTGCAAGCGCAGGGCGGGCGCGGCGATGACGAGGAGTCCGACGGTCACCAGGACCAGATTGCGGACCGGATGGCGCAGGACGCCGCCGACCCACTTCGTCCCCATGGTCGTCCTGCCCGGTTCGGTGCTGCGGGCCGCCTTGGAGCCGGGCTTGGGGATGAGCCGGCGGCCGAAGGCGGCCATCAGCGCCGGCAGCAGGGTCAGGGCCGTGATCACGGCCATCGCGACGGCGCCGGCGGAGGCCAGGCCCATGGAGGTGAGCATCGGCACGCCGGCGACCGACAGGCCGGCCAGGGCGATGAGGACGGTCGCCCCGGCGAAGACCACGGCGCTGCCGGCGGTTGCGGTGGCCTTGGCCACCGATTCGGGCACGGGCATGCCCGTGGCGAGTTGGGCCCGGTGCCGCGAGACGATGAGCAGCGCGTAGTCGATGCCGACCGCGAGGCCGAGCATGATCGCCAGCGTTGGTGCGTTCTCGGAGATACCGACCGTCGAGGCCGCGGTCAGGATCGTCATCATGCTGCCGACGACGCCGAGGACGGCGGTGAGCAGAGGCATCCCGGCCGCGAGCATCGAGCCGAAGGTGATGAACAGGATCGCGAGGGCGACAAGGATGCCGACCAGCTCCGTCGGCCCCATCGGGGCGTTAGTGGGGACGTAGGCGTCACCGCCGTAGACGACCTTCAGTCCGGCCTGGCGCGCGACGTCGCCGGTGGCCTTCAGGGCGTCCAAGGTCACGGTGGGGACGTCCGCGCCCGAGGCGGTGGTGAAGTCCACGTCGGCCACGGCGGTCCGGCCGTCGGGCGAGATCATGCCGTCCGCGGCGGGGTCGCCGACCGAGGTCACGCCAACGACCCGGCCCGCGGCGGCCAGGCTCGCGCGCAGCGGATCGGAAAGGCCCGGCTCGGTCAGCTTGTGGCCGGCCGGCGCCTGGAAGACGATCTGCGCGGACTGGTCGTCCGGAGTGTGCCAGTGCTGGTCCATCCTCGTCAGCGCGGTCTGCGCCGCGGAACCGGGGATGGACTTGGTGTTCTGGAGCTTGCCGCCGGACGCTATTCCCAGGCCGACGACGGCCGCCAGGAGAATGAGCCAGCCGAATATCATCGTGCGCCGTCGTCGTGCGCCGAAGGCGCCGAGGCGGTGCAGGAGCGTTGCCATGACAGTCCCCTCATCAGGTGGTGGAAGTGACTCCACCGATCCTGTGCGGCGTGCTTGATGCCCGGCCCACGCTGCGCTTGACGGTTTGTTGACGGTGCTGTGGTCGGCGGCGCAGGGGACGACAATCGTGCCCGGCCAGCCGCCGGTCTCAGCCTCGTCCAGCAGCACGGCGGCGACCGTCGCGCGGGAGATCCTCGCCAGGCAGCGCAGGACGCCTGTATCCGGGCCGGGGCGCGTCGGGCGCGACGGGGCGCGAGCGGTGCGGTCGAGTTCAATGTGTCCCGTTGAGCCGCACGGTGACTGTGGTGCCGACGCCCACGGTGGACCGTACCGAGACTTGCCCGTGGTGGGCGTGGATGATCGCCTCCACGATGGCCAGGCCCAGGCCGGATCCGCCATATGCGCGGCTGCGGCTGGCCTCGGCGCGCCAGAAGCGTTCGAAGACGCGTGGCAGGTCTTGCGGTGGGATGCCGGGGCCGTTGTCGGCCACCTCTATCTGGACGTGTTCGGGTGTGGTCAAGACGGTCACGTGGACGTCGGTCTCGGGCGGCGTGTGCTGGACGGCGTTGCCGACGAGATTGCGCAGTACTTGCTGGAGGCGGGCGGCGTCGCCGGTCACCGGTGCGGGTCCGGTGGCGGTCAGGGTGATGTCGCGGGTGGGGTGGATGACTTTCGCGTCGTCCACGACGCCGGCGGCCAGCGCGGTGAGGTCCAGCGGGGCCTGCTCGACGGGTCGGCCTGCGTCGAGGCGGGCCAACAGCGAAAGGTCCTCGACCAGGAGTCGCATGCGGCCGACCTCGTTCTCGATGTGGACGAGCGCGTCCTCGAGGCCGGGCCCGGCCAGGCCGCCTTGACGGTGCAGGTCGAGCCAGCCGGAAATGGTCGACAGCGGGGTGCGCAGTTCGTGGGAGGTGTCGGCGGCCAGTGAGCGTACGGCGGCTTCGGCGCGGGCCTGTGCGTCGAAGGCGCGGTTGACCGCTTCGGCCAACTGATCGGTTTCGCTGTTGTCTCCGCGAATGGGGAGGCGTTCGGTCAGGTGGCCTTCGGCGATGGTGTCGGCGCTGTCGGCCATCTTGGCCAGCGGCCGCAGGCCCAGCCGCAGGACGAGGACGGCGAGGGCGAGCAGGAGGATCAGGGCGGCGGCCGCGATCGCCAACTGGCGGGTGAACAAGGCGTTGGTGGTGGCGTTGTCGACGGAGGTGTCGATCACCAGGATGACGGCAGCCGGCCGCACCGCGGGATATCCGGCCCGTTGAAGAATCAGTCCGGGGCTGGGGATGCGGATGGCGCTGAGGTCGTCGCGGCCGCCCGCGTTGTCGTAGCCGACGACACGGCCTTCGGCGGTGGCCGTCACGTGGACCAGCGCCTCGGGGGCGAGGTCGGCTGCTCCGCTGGAGAACAGAATCCGATCTTGCGCGTCGAGGGCGATGCTGCCGTATGGCTGGCTCAGCAAGGCGGAGAGAAGACCGCTATCGGCGGTTCGCGAGCCCTGGGATGTGACGGCCTGCAACCGGGCGGCGTTGTCCTGCAAACTGTGAACGTAGCGGCTCTGGAGATAGTCGCCGAGTAGCAGCGTGCCGATTGCCGAGTTGGCCGCCAGTCCCGTCACCAGCAGAAGCGTCAACCCGGCGAGAATGCGCAGTCGGACGCTGGCGCGGGACGGACGCAGCCGGCCGTGGATTCCCGCCAGGTTCATCGGGCGGCCTGCTGCCGCAGGGTGTAGCCGACGCCGCGGACGGTGTGCAGCAGCGGGGCGCGGCCGTAGTCGATCTTGCGGCGGAGATTGGAGACGAAGCGTTCGACGACGACCGAGTCGCCGCCGAAGTCGTACTGCCAGACCGCTTCCAGGATCTGGGGCCGGGAAAGTACCTGGCCCTGGTGGGCCATGAGGTGGTGCAGCAGCCGGTATTCGGTGGGTGACAGATCGACCAGTTCGCCGCCGCGGCGTACTTCGTGGCGCAGGTCGTCGAGCTCCAGGTCGCCGCAGCGGAGCGTTGATTCGTGGTCGGAGGACTGGCCGCCGCGGGCACGGCGCAGCAACGCCTGCAGGCGGGCGCCGACCTCGACGACGCTGAACGGCTTGATGACGTAGTCGTCGCCGCCGAGCCGCAGTCCGCGGACCCGATCCTCCACTGCGTCGCGGGCAGTGAGGAACAGCACGGGAACCATGATCCCCCGGTCCCGCAGGAGGCGCAGGATCTCGAAGCCGTCCGCTCCGGGAAGCATGACGTCCAGGACGACGACGTCGGGCGGGCGGCGGGCGACCTCGGCAAGCGCCTCTGTCAGGCCGCCCGCCACGGCCACATTGAACCCGGCGAAAGTGAGCGCGGAGATCAGCAACTGTCTGATCCCTGGGTCGTCATCGACGACCAGGACATGATCGGGACCGGCGTCGCCCGGGGTACCGGCAGGATCGATCATCACGCTGGGCCTTCCGTTTCCAGGTCATCGCCGATCGCGGCACCGTCCGCCGCCTCCGCGGTGAGTCTTTCACCCTCGACGGCAAGATTCGCGACCGGCGGCCCAACCGTCAGCAAACCGTCAAGCGCAGCGGGGGCAGACCATGAACATGACCTCCTCGACGACCCCGACGCTGCCGCTGCGCCCCGGCGAGCGATTCCTGAACCTCACCGCGCCGCAGTCCTACACGCGGTCCGCCCCCAACGGCGGCACCGATGACTACCGCTGCCTGGTGATCGATCCGCACCTGAGCAAGCCGGCGTTCCTGACCGGAACCCAGTTCGAGCCCGGGAACCCGTCGATTGCGCACCACGCCATCACCTTCGCGATCCCGCCCGAGGGCGCCGGCGAGTCGGGTCCGCTCTGCGACCGCACCGCCGCTGGCGAGCGTTCGCCGGCGACGGTTTGGCCATGCCTGTGCTGACCGCCACCGCCGCGTCGGCGGCACAGCCCCGGGCTTCGGCCAAGGCTGACACACCTCGGCATCGGCTTGTCAGTCAGCACCACGGTGCCGGACATCTTCCGGCCGCTCAGGTCGAACGCGGCGACGGCCGGCCGCGACCGCGATCACGGCGGTCGCCAGCATCCAGCTCGCCTGGCGGCTTCGCGATGGCTGCTTGCCTCGGGGCGGCATGGGCTGCAGGGTGTGCCCGAAGTCCTCCATCAGGTCCTGATAGAGCCGTTCGGCGAACTTACTCATAGCTTTCCCCCTGAATGGGCGGACCCTCCTGTCTTTTGCACAGGCGGGTGCAGGCTCTCATCAGACGCATGCGCACCGCGCCGGGCGAAACGCCGAGTCCTGGCGTCCAGATCGACCAGACCGACCAGATCGACCAGACCGACCAGACCAACCAACGGCTGTGAGATCGCCGTCCGGCGCGTAGTCAGCTTGCCGAGCACGTTCGGGCCGGCACGCTCAGCGTCGATCCGGTCAAGCAGCTCTTCAATGTGGTCGCGGTTCAGCTCGCGTTGGGCCAAGGCGGGCGGTCCCCTCGCGGTGCTGACTGGCCGCCTCGCCCTGCGCGCGAACACCGCGGCAGGCGACGCTGAACATCCGGCGCACGGCGTACCCCGATCCAGGTCGAAGGATCCGAAGGAGGCAGTCGCCTCGACGAAGATGTTCGCAGTCAGGTCCGCCGAGGCCTGCGGATCGGTGCTCCGGCGGCCGAACTGCACGGCCGCTGCGTCGATAGCGGCACGGTACGGGTGCTCAAACTCGGCGGCGGGGTTGTTGTCCGCCGGCCGCCTCATGCGTCGTCGTATCACGCACACCGGTGTGCCGCTGGTGGGCCGTACGCATGGCAGGGTTAGGGAACTCGACTTCAATGTGCAGACCGCCTTGGGGGCGTGAGCGGCTGGTGAGGGTGGCGCCGTGGGCGTCTGTGATGGCTTGGACGATGGACAGGCCGAGGCCGAGGCCGTCGGCGTTCTGGGCGGAGTCGCGGTTGAGTCGTTGGAACGGCAGGAAGAGGCGCTCTACCTCGTCCGGCGGGACCATCGGCCCGGTGTTGGCGACCGAGAGGAACGGGCGGCCGGCCTTGGTGCCGGTGGTGACCTCGACGTGGCCGCCGGCGATGTTGTAGCGAAGTGCGTTTTCGAGCAGGTTCGTCACGAGCCGTTCGGCCAGGCGCGCGTTGCCTTCGGTCGGGGCGGGGTCGAGCACGTCATGGATACGCAGTCCGAGGCGTCCGATGTCGGGATGAGGGGCCAGAAGGACCTGATCGGCCAGGGTGGACAGGTCGAAACACTCCTGATGATCGAGGCCTCGTTCGCTGCGTGCCAGGAGCAGTAGGGCCTCGATGAGGTGTTCCTGGTGTTTGCCCGCGGAAATGACCTCGTGGCATGTCGTTCGGAACGTGTCGATGGTGGCGTCGGGGTCGGTGAGAGTCATCTGGAGCAGCGCTCGGACCAGGGTGAGTGGGGTGCGCAGTTCGTGGGAGGCGTTGGCGACGAAGTGCCGCTGGGCGTCGAAGGCGCGTTCCAGCCGGGCGAGCAGGTCGTCGAAGGTGTCGGCGAGCTTTTTGATCTCGTCGTCGGGGCCGGCCAGCGCGAGCCGTTCGTGCAGGTTGGTGGCGGAGATGTGCTGGGCGGCCTCGGTGATGACGCGTAGCGGCCGCAGCATCCGTGCGGCGACGAACCAGCCCAGCACGATCGAGGCGACGGCCATGATGGCGAGCGCGATGCCGGATTGGACGAGCAATTGGTGCATCACATGGGCGCGTTGGTCGGATGCCAGGCCCTCCAGCTGGCGGGTGAGGCCCTGGATCTGCTCGGGGGTCATAGCGGCGCCGGATTGGCCGTCGACGGTCGTGGTGCCGGTCGACGGCGCGGGCGATCCGTCCGTTTTGGCCGTGCAGACGTTGAGCCCGTTCGGGCTGTCGGCGCAGGTGTTTCCGGCCGTCGCGTTCTTCACGAGGAAGTAGGTGATGGCCAGCAGCCCGGCGCCGGACAGGAGGAACAGTGCCCCATAGATGGCGGTGAGACGCAGGCGGATGGTGCGCTGGGGCAGGTGAGGGCGGATGGCCAGCCGGGTGAGCCGTTGGTTGAGTCGTTCGAGCATGGTCAGATCCGGTAGCCGGCCTGGGCCACGGTCTCGATGACGGGTGGATCGCCCAGTTTGGCCCGCAAGCGGCTGATCGTAGTCTTGACGGCAGTGCTGAAGGGGTCGGCGTTCTCGTCCCAAGCCCGTTCGAGCAGCTCCTCGCTGGACACTACGGCGCCTTGGGCGCTGAGCAGCAGTTCCAGGACGGTGAACTCCTTAGGGCTCAGGGCCAGTGGCTGACCAGCTTTGGTGACCACCCGGTGAGCGGAGTCCAGCCGGAGTTTTCCGTGGACGAGCGTCGGGGGCACGGCGGGACGGGTGCGTCGGGCCAGCGCCCGGATCCGGGCCACCAGGACGGGGAAGTCGAACGGCTTGGCCAGGTAATCGTCGGCTCCGAGCCCGAGCCCGTCGACGAGGTCGTCCACGGTCGCCGCGGCGGTGAGCATGAGCACCCTGCTCTGACAGCCGACGGCCGGCAAGGCACGGCAGACGTCGTCGCCGTGCATGCCTGGGAGGTTCCGGTCGAGCACGATGACGTCATAGCCGGTGTCGGACGCGCGGGCGAGGGCGTCATCGCCGTCGAAGGCCACGTCAACGGCCATGCCCTCGCGACGGAGGACCGTTGCGACGGTCGTGGCGAGTTTGGGATGATCCTCGACCACTAGGACCCTCAATGGTGTCTCCTTGCCTGAACTCTCACAGTGCCTGAACTCTCACAGCAACGGGTCGGCCGAACGCGGCCGGAGGCCTGGTGCTTCTACGGTGTATCTCAAGCTAACCGCGCTGGCGGTTGCACTGCGGTTACAGCGGCACCGTGACGCAACCCAGCGGTGCGTACAACTCCTCTCAAGGCGACATCCAGTGAGCTAGAGAGGAACGCGACATGCGTGAAAACCTTAAAGACGAGGGCAGAGGTGGCCGGGACCAGCGATCGGGGACACCTCGACTGCGCCGGGCGATGACCACGGTCTCTGCGCTCGCCTGTGTGACCGTCCTCGCGACCGCCTGCAGTAGCGGAGGCTCTGCCGGAAACAGCGCCGCGAAGGCCGGGTCCTCATCCTCAGGCAGCGGGTCGCCGTCAGCCGGATCGGGCAGGGCAGGCGCACTGGCCTACTCGCAGTGCATGCGGTCGCACGGGATCAAGGACTTCCCTGATCCCGACAGCCAGGGCAACGTCAAGCTGAACGTCGACGGGCCGGGCAGTGACCTTGACCTCCACAACCCGGCGTACACGGCCGCCGACAACGCCTGCAAATCGCTGCGTCCGCAGGCACAGCAGTCTCGAGCGCCGGGCGCGAAGGACGACAATCTCAAGTACTCGCAGTGCATGCGGTCGCACGGGATCAAGGACTTCCCGGACCCCAATGCCGACGGCCACCTCGATATCGGCCAGAACGCGCCGGGCGGCGATCTCGATCCCGGCAACCCGCAGTTCAAGGCCGCCGAAGACGCCTGCAAGCAGTTCCAGCCCGCAGGCGGCCCCGGTGAGGGTCTGGACACCGCTGGCGGTGGATCGTGAACGCGACCACTGATGTGGCAAGCGCTGAAACACCCGTTGCGCGGACACCCAGAGGCCGGCGGCCGCGTGGGCGCCGTACCTTGCTGGGTTTTCTAGCGCTGGCGGTGCTGGCCGCAGGCGCGGCGACCGTCGAGACCACGCATCCGGGCGGGATCGACGTCACCCATCCGTTCGGTCGCGGCCAGGACAGCACGGCGCCCCAAGCCTTCGCGGCGACCTCGACGGCCACCATCGCCCGGCAGACACTGGTGGCGCGGACCGCCGTCAGCGGTACTTTGGGCTATTCCGGCGACTACGAGGTATCCGGCGCGAGGGGAACGTTCACAGCGTTGCCGGCCATCGGGCAGGTGGTCAAACAGGGCGAGGTCCTGTATGAAACCGACGGCGTCCCGGTGGTGCTGCTGAACGGCGCCAAGCCCGCCTACCGGGATCTGGCTGCCGGAGCGAAACCGAGCGACGTGACCGGCAAGGACGTCCAACAGCTCAATGCCGCGCTGGTGGCCCTCGGCTATGCCAGCGGCCATGATCTGGACCCGGCATCGGACCAGTTCGGCCCGGCCACGAAGGCCGGGGTCATGAATCTGCAGAAGCATCTGGGCGTGGCCGCGACGGGCGTACTGCCCCTCGGGCAGGTGGTGTTCCTGCCGACCGCGGCACGGATCACCAGCGTCAGCGCTGTTCTCGGCGGCCAGGCCGGGGCCGGGGGGCCGGCGCTGAAGGCGACCTCGACCACCCGGCAAGTCACCGTGAACCTCAGTGCGGCCCAGCAGACGCAGGTCAAGGCCGGAGACGAGGTGAGGATCACGCTGCCGAACGGCAAGACCACACCGGGCACGGTGGCCACGGTCGGTACCGTCGCCACGACCTCCGCCACCGACGCGAAGTCCCCACCGACCATCACGGTCCTGATCACCCTGAAAGACCCGGAGGCGACCGGTTCCCTGGACCAGGCGCCGGTTCAGGTGGCGATCACGACAGCCACGGCCGAGAACGCCTTGGTGGTGCCGGTGGCCTCGCTGCTGGCACAGGCCGGTGGCGGATACGCGGTCGAGGTCGCCGGGGCCGACGGGACGCATCGGCTGGTGCCGGTGACACTCGGCCTGTTCGACGACGACCAGGGCATGGTCCAGGTCACCGGAACCGGCCTGGAGGCCGGACAGAGTGTAGTGGTGCCGAGTTCATGATGCTGACAGAGCCCGTGCTCGAACTCGCGGCGGTGACCAAGACCTACCCCGGTGAACCGCCGGTGAACGCTCTGCACGGCGTGGATCTGACGATCTCGGCCGGCGAGCTGGTCGGGATCGTCGGGCCCTCCGGTTCGGGCAAGACCACGTTGCTGCACGTCATGGGCACCCTGGACCGGCCGACCGCCGGGACGGTCCGGATCGCCGGCCTCGAGGCCTCCAGCATGTCCGACAGGCAGGCGGCCAGGCTGCGGGCCACCCGCATCGGGTTCGTGTTCCAGCAGTTCTTCCTCGCCGAACACGCCACCATCCTCGACAACGTCGCCGACGGTCTGCTCTATACCGGCGTCGGGTACCGCGAACGTCGTGACCTGGCGGTGCGGGCGCTGGACTCCGTCGAACTCGGGCACCGGCACCAAGCCCGGCCCACGCAGTTGTCCGGCGGGCAGCGGCAGCGGGTGGCGATCGCTCGCGCTCTGGTGGGCGGGCCGGCGATCGTGCTGGCCGACGAGCCGACCGGCAACCTGGACCACGCCACCGGGCAGGCCATCTTGGGCCTGCTGGACAAGCTCCATGCCGACGGCACCACGATCGTGCTGATCACCCACGACCGCGACATCGCGGCCCGGATGCCGCGCCGGGTGGAGATGCTCGACGGACGCGTCGTTCTCGACACCGGGTCCCTGCCGCGACCCGCCGATCAGCAAGGGAGTCGGCGGCCATGACCTCTACTTCGAACACGTCCGCGAGTACTTCCGAAAGCGCGTCCGGGAGCACCGTGTCGGGTCGAATGCACGTGCGCGACCTGGCTAGAGTATCCAGCGTCGGCTTGCGCACCCGGCGACTGCGCGCAGCGCTGTCCGCCCTCGGGATCGCGCTCGGGGTGGGCGCCATCGTCGCTGTGCTGGGCCTGTCCTCCTCTTCGCAGGCTGGTCTGCTCTCCGAGATCGACCGGCTGGGTACCAATCTGCTCACCGTGACCAATGGGACGACGGTGTTCGGCGACACCGTCAAGCTCCCGGTCGCCGCGCCCGGCATGATCTCGCGCATGGGGCAGGTCCAAAGCGTCGAATCCACCGGCGCCACCGGAGCCAGCGCTTACGTCAACCCCTACATCCCGAAGATCGACACCAACTCGCTGGCGGTCCGCGCGGCGACGCTCGGTCTGCCGGCCGCGGTCAGCACCAGCGTCGCGCAGGGCACTTACCTCAACGCGGCGACGTCCACCGAGCCGGTCGCGGTACTCGGCAGCGCAGCGGCGCAGCGTCTCGGAATCGCGCGCGTCTACCCCGGATCACGGATTTGGGTCGGCGGCCAATGGTTCTACGTCACAGGCATTCTCAACCCGGCCACCTTGGCACCGGAGATCGACTCGTCGGTACTGGTGGGCTTCAACGCCGCCGAGAAATATCTTGGATTCGACGCTCACCCCACCACCATCTACGTCCGTGCGGCTACCGACCACGTCGAGTCAGTGCAGTCACTCCTCGGGGCCACGGCCAATCCGGAGGCGCCAGGCGGAGTGACCGTCAGCCGACCCTCCACAGCTCTCGTCGCCCGTGCTCAGGCCAAAAGCGCCCTCAACGGACTGTTCCTCGGCCTCGGCGCAGTCTCCCTGCTCGTCGGCGCGGTCGGCGTGGCGAACATCATGGTGATCTCAGTGCTCGAACGGCGTTCCGAGATCGGGCTACGCCGAGCCCTCGGCGCCACCCGCGGCCACATCCGCATCCAGTTTCTGTCCGAAGCCATGCTGCTGTCCGTCCTCGGCGGCGCGATCGGCGTCGGCGCGGGCACACTCGCGACCGCCGTCTACGCCTCCGGTAAGAACTGGTCCATCGTCATACCCGCCCTGGCATGGGCAGGCGGCCTCGGTGCGGCGATGCTCATCGGCGCCATCGCCGGCCTACTACCAGCCATCCGTGCCGCCCGAATGTCACCCACCCAAGCGCTCTGGACGGTTTGACGCGGGTGTTTGAGCCGCGCGGTCGTGTGTCCTGTCCTTGACAGGGGAAGGAGGCACTGCCCGCTTCCGCTTCCGCTTTCGCGGCGAGCGACGCGGCGGACGCCGAGCCGGCGGACGCGGCCGTTTTCGGCCGTGGTCCGCGGCCCGGTGTGCACGGTGCGGTTGGGGGGCGGAGCCGCC
>JABFWL010000559.1 GCA_013362315.1 Catenulispora sp.
GGATCCGCCGCCGTCGCCGGCGCGCGCCGCAGTCCGCGCACCGACGCCGGCGGTCACACCGGCCCCGGCCCCGGCGAACCGCTCGCCCCGCACGGCGTCCGCCTCGTCGAGGCCGACGCCCGCGCCGTCCCGCTCGTCCTCAGCCCGCTGACCGCCCATGCGACACCGCCTCGATTCACCTCGCTGTAAGCCCGCCGGACCACCCGCCGCGCACGCCCCCCGCACAGTCGGGTATGCCCTGGATCAGAGGGATTGAGGCGGGTCCGGGTGTGGATTCGCCCGTATGTCGTATTGATAGGACGGAGTTGTCGAAGGCGATCGACTTGTCGACAAAGACTGGAGGATGCCGGTGCTAGGCGCGGCTCCGCGAGAACGGACGTACGCCGTCTCTAAGCGCCGGCCTCCGCACGGATGGAGTCCAGCATCCCTTCCAAGTCGTCCGGCCGGATCAGCACGTCGCGGGCCTTCGCACCTTCCGACGGGCCGACCACTCCGCGGGTCTCCAGCAGGTCCATCAGCCGCCCGGCCTTGGCGAAGCCGACGCGCAGCTTGCGCTGCAGCATCGACGTGGACCCGAACTGCGTCGAGACGATCAGCTCGGCGGCCTGCAGCAGCAGGTCCAGGTCGTCGCCGATCTCCTCCTCGACCGCCTTCTTCGAGGCGGCCTGGCCGGTCACGTCGTCGCGGTAGGCCGGCTGGAGCTGGTCGGTGGCGAACTTCACGACCGCGGAGATCTCGGCCTCGGAGACGTAGGCGCCCTGGAGCCGCTGCGCCTTGGAGGCGCCCATCGGCAGGAACAGCGCGTCGCCCTGGCCCACCAGCTTCTCCGCGCCCGGCTGGTCCAGGATGACCCGGGAGTCGGCGAGCGAGGAGGTGGCGAACGCCAGCCGCGAGGGCACGTTGGCCTTGATGAGGCCGGTGACCACGTCCACCGACGGCCGCTGGGTGGCCAGCACCAGGTGGATGCCGGCGGCCCGGGCGAGCTGGGTGATGCGCACGATCGAGTCCTCGACGTCGCGCGGCGCCACCATCATCAGGTCGGCGAGCTCGTCGACGATCACCAGCAGGTAGGGGTAGGGCTGGTAGACCCGCTCCGAGCCGGGCGGCGGCTTGAGCTTGCCGGCCCGCACCGCGGCGTTGAAGTCGTCGACGTGCCGGAAGCCGGACTCGGCCAGGTCGTCGTAGCGCAGGTCCATCTCCCGCACCACCCACTGCAGCGCCTCGGCGGCCTTCTTCGGGTTGGTGATGATCGGGGTGATCAGGTGCGGGATGCCCTCGTAGCTGGTCAGCTCCACCCGCTTGGGGTCCACCAGGATCAGCCGCACCTGCTCCGGGGTGGCCCGCAGCAGCACCGAGATGATCAAAGTGTTGATGCAGGTGGACTTGCCCGCGCCGGTCGCGCCCGCGACCAGCATGTGCGGCATCCGGGTCAGGTTGGCCACGATGTGCCGGCCCTCGACGTCCTTGCCGAGCCCGACGACCATCGGGTGCGCCTCGCCGGTGGCCTCGACCGAGCGCAGCACGTCGCCCAGGGCCACGTTCTCCCGGTCGGTGTTCGGGATCTCGATGCCGATCGCCGACTTGCCGGGGATCGGCGACAGGATCCGCACGTCCGCCGAGGCGACGGCGTAGGCGATGTTCTTCGACAGCGCGGTGATCCGCTCCACCTTCACCGCGTGGCCGAGTTCCACCTCGTAGCGGGTCACCGTCGGGCCGCGGGTGAAGCCGACGATCTTGGCGTCCACGTTGAACTGCGCGAACACCTCGACCAGCGAGGCCACCACGGCGTCGTTCGCCTTCGAGCGGGTCTTCGGCGGCGCGCCGACCCGCAGTATGTCCGGCGGCGGCAGCCGGTACTGGGCGTCCGGGTCGGCGTTCGCGGAGTAGAGCTCCATCGCCGCCTGGACGGCGTCCTTGGGCGAGACCGCTGCCGACGCCGCGGCCGGCTTCTTGGCGCCGCTCTTGCGGCTGCGCGGCACCGCGACCGGAATGGCGACCTGAGTGCCGTCGTCGTTGACCGGCACGAACTCCGGAGCCGCGTCCTGGGCCTCTCCCTCAGGCTCGTTGAGCATCGGGATGAAGATCGTGGGTTCGTTTTCTGTATTTCGCGCCGTCTCGCCTTCTGAGGCCGCGCGCGCCCTCCCGCGCTGGACGGTCTTCTGCAGGCGCCTCGTTCGCTCGGTGTTGTCGGAGGGATCGTCCTCCTCGTCCAATATCCCGTACGGGTCGTCGCTCTCCTCGGCGAGCACGTCCGGCTCGTCCCGGTCCCCGAAGATCATCCAGTGCAGGAAGCCGCCGGCGTGCCCGCGCCCGGCGCGGATCCGCTCCGGGATCCGGTAGACCGGCGTCGCGGTGATCACCAGCACGCCGAAGAACAGCAGCAGGAACAGCAGCGGCACCGCCACGAACGCGGACACGGTCTGCACCAGCGGCGCCGAGACCCCGTAGCCGACCCAGCCGCCGGCGTTGCGCATCGCGGTCGAGCCGTCGGAGGGGTGCGGCAGATGCCCGGCGATGTGGATCAGGCCGACCGAGGCGACGGTGAACGCCCCCCAGCCGATCGCCATCCGGTTGGTGTCCGCGGCCTCCTCCGGCCGCCGGATGATCCGCACCGCCAGCCCGAACACCAGCAGCGGGGTGAACGCCCCGACCCGGCCGAACGCCCCGGCCACCACCGAGACGACGAACTGCGGCACCGCGCCGGGGAAGCCGTGCCACAGCGCCGCGGCCATCACTATGCCCAGGCCGATCAGCGCGAGCCCGGCGCCGTCGCGCCGGTGGTCCGGATGCAGTGCCTTCGCACCGCGCGAGGCCCGCCCGGCGCTGCGCACCGTGGCCCGGCGGGAGCCCGAGGCCAGTTTGCCGATGCCCTTCTCCAGCGGTCCGGGCGTGCGCGCCGAGCGCGAGCGCGGATTCTTCGACGAGGACCCGCTGCCGGAGTTCGAGGCCGAGGCGGAGGACCCAGAACCGGCAGCCGCCTTGCCGCGCGGCTTCTTGGCGGCGGCACCGGAACCGGCCGAACCGCCGGACTTGGACGCGGATGTGGCTGCCGTTGCCTTACTGGATTTGGAGGGCGTACGGGTGGCCATGATGACCAGGTTACCGGTGATGTCCCATCGGTACCGCGTGCCACACGCCAAATGCGCTCGCGAGGTTCGGGCCGACGGTGCCGGACGCCGATTCCCGTCCAGCGCGGCATTCAGGCTAAAGTAGTGCGGTCGGCCCCGTGTCGGTAGGCGTGCACGCCTGTGCCCGCCCAGTCCGCGAGGGTCGTTCCGCTTACCAATCAAGACAGACCAAGCAGGTTCGTCCGCGCCCTCATCAGGCGCGCCGGGGCTATCGAGGAGGGCCGTCGTGGCCGGTGCCAAGAAGGAAAGCAAGACAGCACGCGCATCCGTGCGCGCCGGTGCCGGCGGTGCCGGCGGCGGGCGTGTCTTCGGTGACATGAAGCGGTTCACGCCGCTGGGCGGGGGCTTCTGCTACTTCGCCAACAGCGACGGCAAGAACCTGCACCTGAAGGTGGACTCCGAGGAGCTGTTCGGCATCCTGTCCGCCATCGAGGGCGCGGACCGCGCGAAGATCGACGCCGAGGTGGCCGAGCTGGCCGGCAAGTTCGGCGCCCGGGTCCCGGCCTGGAAGACGCTCTCGGAGAAGCTGACCGCCGGCGCCGGCGAGCTCGCCGAGGCCGCCGCCTGACGACGCGCCGTGTGGCGACCGTCACAGCGCACTGATCCCAGCGCCGCAGGCCCCCGACCCGTCCGGGTCGGGGGCCTGCGGCGTATCATGCGAAACCGCGACAGTCCGCGGCGGGCACACCGGAACCGCCGGCTCTGCCACGCACGCCCCGCGCCGGGCGCCGGGCGGACCGGCGCCGGCGACGAGGGCGGGGGTGGATGTGGTCGGCATACCGATGAGCAGTGCGGACCTGGGCCGCATCGCCTTCGAGACCTCTCCCCTGCTGAACCTGATCCGCGGCCTGGACCCGCTCGGGTCCTCCCGGCCGATCCCGGCCGCGCACCGGCGCTGGCTGACCGACGTCCGGCGGCTGATCCCGGAGCGCTCGCGCCCGGTGGTGGAACTGCTCAGCGCGATCCCGAACTACTCCCCGGCCTTCCTGATCCCGGACGTCCCGGCCGGCGGCGGCCGCACGCACCGCACCGTGCAGGAGGAACTGGACGCGCTGCGCTCGGTCCGGGACGCCGACCTGGTCCACGACTTCCAGGTCTTCGACACCTGGGAGCGCCGCCCCTGTAGGGTCTACGACGTCCTGCGCGACCGCGGCGAGGAGCTGATCCCGCTGCTCACCGACGCGATGCACGCGCTGTTCCGGGCCTGCGTCGCCGAGGACTGGCCGGACATCCGGCGCGCGCTGGACGCCGACATCGGCCGGCGCGCCCGGCGGATGGCCGCCGACGGCCCCGGCGCCATGCTGAACGATCTGCACCCGAAGCTGAGCTGGGAGCCGGACCGGCTCTCGCTGGCCCTGCCGAAGGTCCCGGACTGGCAGTACGACCTGCGCGGCGAGGGCCTGGCCTTCACCCCCTCGGTGTTCGGGCCGCACGTCGGGCTGCTGATCATGCCGGACCGGCGCTCGCTGATGGCCTATCCGATCGCCGCGCTGGAGGCCGCCGACACCCTGGACGGCGCCGACTCCGGCGGCGACGGGCTGTCCGCGCTGATCGGCCGGGCGCGCGCGGCGGCGCTGCGCGCCATCGGCGACGACCCGACGACCGGCGAGCTCGCCACCCGGCTGGGCGTGAAGGCGCCGACCGCCTCGGCGCACGCCGCGGCGCTGCGCACCGCCGGACTCATCGTGACCGAGCGCACCGGCCGCAGCGTCCGGCACCGGCTCACCGGCCTCGGCGCGGACCTGATAGCGGCGAACCGCCGGTAGTCCCCGTCAGGGCACTGCCGGCGGCCGCCTCGCGAGGACGTCCTGGCCGGGCCGCGCCGTGGCGCGGGCTTGCGCACCGCCGGTCCGGCCACCCCCGATCGTCCTCACGCCCCGTTCCCCGTGCTCCCCGTTCCCCCTGAACCCCTTCCGGACCCCCCGTGGGCGCCATCGCCGGGTTCCCCCGGTCGAGCGTCGGCTCCGCCCCACGAAGGCCGTCGCTCTTCCCGGATCCATTACAGCGGCCGGACACGCCGCGGGCCATCCTTTCGACTGAGCACCGAAAGGATGGCCCTGAGGGACCTCCGCTCTCGCCACGGACGGGCCCCGGCGAGAGCGGCGGATCAGACCTCGATGACCACCGGCAGGATCATCGGCCGGCGCCGCGTGGTATTGGACACCCAGCGCCCGACCGCGCGCCGCACCAGCTGCTGCAGCTGGTGCGGGTCGCCGATGCCCTCGGCGGCGGCGCTGGCCAGCGCGTCCACGATCAACGGCTTGGCCTGCTCCAGGGTCTGGTCGTCCAGGCCGAAGCCGCGGGCGGTGATCACCGGCCCGCTGACGATGTTCCCGGTGTCGGCCGAGACCGCCACGAACACCGACACGAAGCCCTCGTCGCCCAGGATCCGCCGGTCCTTCAGCGAGGCCTCGGTCACCGAGCCGACCGAGGTGCCGTCCACGTACACGTAGCCGGCGTCCACCTTGCCGGTGATCCGGGCCACGCCGCCGACGAGGTCCACGGTGACCCCGTCCTCGGCGATCACCACCCGGTCCTCGGGCACCCCGGTCTTGATCGCCAGGTCGGCGGCGGCCCGCAGGTGCCGCCACTCGCCGTGCACCGGCATGAAGTTGCGCGGTTTGGCCAGGTTGAAGAAGTACAGCAGCTCGCCGGCCGCGGCGTGCCCGGAGACGTGCACCATGGCGTTGCCCTTGTGCACCACGGTGGCGCCCCAGCGGGTCAGCCCGTTGATCACCCGGTTCACCGGGTTCTCGTTGCCGGGGATCAGCGAGGAGGCCAGGATCACGGTGTCGTCGCCGGTGATCCGCACCTGGTGGTCCCGGTTGGCCATACGCGACAGCGCGGCCATCGGCTCGCCCTGCGAGCCGGTGCACATCAGCACCACCTCGCGGTCCGGCAGGTCGTCGATCTCCTTGAGGTCGATGATCAGGCCGGCGGGCACCTTCAGGTAGCCCAGGTCCCGGGCCACCGCCATGTTCCGGACCATGGACCGGCCGACCAGCGCCACCTTGCGGCCGTGCGCGGCGGCCACGTCGCAGACCTGCTGCACCCGGTGCACGTGCGAGGCGAAGGAGGCCACGATGATGCGCCCCCGGGAGCGGCCGAACACCCGGTCCAGGACCGGCGTGATCTCCCGCTCGGAGGTGACGAAGCCCGGCACCTCGGCGTTGGTGGAGTCGGCCAGCAGCAGGTCGATGCCGGACTTGCCGAGCTCGGCGATGGTCGCCAGGTCCGTGAGCCGGTCGTCCAGCGGCAGCTGGTCCATCTTGAAGTCGCCGGTGTGGAACACGGTGCCGGCCGGCGTCGTGATCGCCACCGCCATGGCGTCCGGGATGGAGTGGTTGACCGCCACGAAGCGGCAGGCGAACGGCCCGATCTGCTCCACGTCGCCCTCGGCGACCTGCAGCGAGTACGGCCGGATCCGGTGCTCGGCGAGCTTGGCCTCGACCAGCGCCAGCGTCAGCTTGCTGCCGATCAGGGGGATGTCCCCGGACTCCTTGAGCAGATACGGCACCCCGCCGATGTGGTCCTCGTGGGCATGGGTGAGCACCACGCCGACCACGTCGTCCAGCCGGTCCCGGATGGAGGTGAAGTCGGGCAGGATCAAGTCCACGCCGGGCTGCGCCTCCTCCGGGAAGAGGACGCCGCAGTCGACGATGAGCAGTTTGCCGCCGTACTCGAAGACGGTCATGTTGCGACCGATCTCTCCGAGACCGCCGAGCGGGGTCACGCGCAGCGCGCCGGCCGGCAGCGGCGGGGGTCCGGAGAGTTCCGGATGCGGATGGCTCATGCAGTTTTTTCCTTTGTGTTCCGCGCGGACACTCTGGCCCGCTCCTTGCTAGATCTTCACGCCGCCTGCGGCGAGATACGTCTTGAGCTCGGCTTCCTGCTCGCTGGTCGCGTCGACCAGGGGCAGCCGCACCGGGCCGCCGGGAAGCCCCAGCATGTTCATTGCCGCCTTGAGGGAGATCACACCTGGCAGCCGCGTCACACCGGCGTGCACCGGCAACAGCTCCTGGTGCAGCCTGGCCGCCTCGGCCACGTCGCCGGCCAGATAGGCGGCGATCATCGCCCGGATCCGCGGCGTCGCGACGTGCGAGGACATGCTCACCACGCCGACCGCGCCGACCGCCAGCCAGGGCAGCGTCAACGGGTCGTCCCCTGAATAGTAGGCCAGATCGGTGTTCGCGATGACGGTGCCCCCGGCCACCAGATCGCCCTTGGCGTCCTTGACCGCCACCACGCCGGAGTGCTGGGCCAGCCGCACCAGGGTGTCGACCTCGATCGGGATGCCCGCGCGGTGCGGGATGTCGTAGAGCATCACCGGCAGCGCGGTGGCGTCGGCGACCGCGGTGAAGTGCCGGAACAGGCCCTCCTGGGTCGGCTTGCTGTAGTACGGGGTGACGACCAGCAGGCCGTCCGCCCCGGCGTCGGCGGCCCGCCGCGCCAGCTGCAGGGTGTGCGCCGTGTCGTTGGTCCCGACCCCGGCCACGATCTTCGCCCGGTCCCCGACCCGCTCCACCACGGCGGCCAGCAGCTCGGCCTGCTCGGCGTCGGAGGTGGTCGGCGACTCGCCGGTGGTCCCGGAGATCACCAGCGCGTCGTTCCCGGCGTCCACCAGGTGCGCGGCCAGTTCTCGCGCCCCGTCCAGGTCCAGGGAGCCGTCGGCTTTGAAGGGGGTGATCATCGCGGTGATCATCCGGCCGAACGGGGCGCCGGTGTTCCAGGCGGCGGAATCCGCAGTGGGGGTCTGAGCCATGGCACCCAAGGTACCGGCCCGCACCGGTGACCGAATATCTGACGCTGCTTACGCGAATCGCACAGTCCAGCTGAACTGTCCGCCTGGACTGTTCTCGGACTGTTCTCGGACTGCTCTCCTGAACTGCCCGGCGCGACTGTCCGGCGCCCAAGCGGTGGACGGACCCCGTCTCCACCGCTCGGGGGTCCGGTGGGGACGGGGTCCGCCGTGCCTAACAGACGCCGGGGACGCGCGTTACGGGTCGAACGGGCGGCGGCGGTCGTTTTTCACTCTTTAGGACTACTAAGGCCGGACTGCTACAGCTAAGGCCGGAGTGCTACGGCGCGACCCGTCCGTTCGCCTGCCAGGCCGCGTACGTCAGCGGCATCAGCTCGGCGAGGTGCGCCTCCATCTTCTCGGCCACCATCTCGATCTCCCGCTGCGGGAACGACGGGAAGGTCGCCTCCTCGTGCTTGGTGCGCAGCGACAGGAAGTGCATCAGGGCCCGGGCGTTGCAGGTGGCGTACATCGAGGAGTAGATCCCCACCGGCAGCACGGTCCGCGCGACCTCGCGGGCCACCCCGGCGTCCAGCATCTCCAGGTACGCGGCGTAGGAGGCCTCGCAGGAGCGGCGCACCGTCTCCTCGACGATCTTGTGCTGCTCGTCGGTGCCGGGCACGAACACGTACTTGCCGGGCTTGCCCTCCTGCACCAGCTTGCGCTCCGGCCCCGGCACGTAGAAAACCGGCTCCAGCTTGCGGTAACGGCCGCTTTCCTCGTTGTAGGACCACACGCGGTGCCGCATGAACTCCCGGAAGACGAAGATCGGGGCGGACACCAGGAAGGTCATCGTCGAGTGCTCGAACGGCGAGCCGTGCCGGTCCCGCATGAGGTAGTTGATGAAGCCGGCCGAGCGGGTCGCGTCGGCATCCGCGAACTCCTGCGACTGCTCGCCCTTGGTCGACACCCGGGCCGCCCACAGCACGTCGTTGTCCGAGGCCGAGGCCTTCACCAGCTCTACGGTCACATCGGAGCGGAACCGCACGTTCTCCATCGCATCACTCACCCGGCGAGCCTATCGGCCCGCGGGCGGGTCAGCTCCCGGCGCGCTGGGCGTCCGGCGGCATCATCGTGTCGATGTTGAAGTACTGCGCCAGGTCCAGCGACTGCATCAGGGTCAGGACGCGGCGCACCCGCTCGACGCTGACCGTGGTCGGGAAGGTGCCGAAGGAGATGCTCGCGACCACCGTGGAGGAGGCCATGGTGCCGTAGTGCGTCCGCATCTCGTCCATCGCCAGCGCCCGCTGGCCGGTGGCGGTCTTGGCCTGGTTCAGCCCGGCGGTGAACGCCTTGAGCAGGTTGGGGTCGGTCACGGCGTAGTCCTGCTTGACGAAGTAGCCGCCCATCGGCATGGCCTGCGTCGAGCCGCGGGTCAGGTCCATCAGCTTGGTGAGCTTGTTGCCGGAGACGGTGTTGCTGTAGTAGGGCTCGGGCGTCACGGCGGCCAGGGTGGTGTCCGGGCTGCCGGTCAGCTTGTCCCCGAGGGCGTTGGGGGCCACCGTCTTCAGGTGCGCTCCCGCCGTCTCCTTCTTGAGCTTCAGGCTGTTCGCGATGTCGGGCAGCCGGGTCAGCAGCATCACGGTCGGCACCGTGTAGTCGGTGTCGGGGCTGGGGGTCCCCGCCATCGGCACCAGGAAGGCGTTCTGCGCCTTGAACACCGCCTGGATCTGCTCCTCGTTGGGGGTCACCGTGGGCCGGCCCAGCAGCTCCACGCTGCCGTCGCCGGCGGTGTAGCCCTCGGCCACCAGCTGCAGCCGGTACAGGCCGGTGGACTGCTGCAGGATCGCGTGCGCGTAGTCGTCGTAGATCACGTCGACCTTGCCGTCGCCGAGCGCCTTGAGCACGTCCTGGTAGGAGGCGTAGCTGTCGTCGATGGTGACGTCGATGCCCTGGGCCTTGAAGTAGCCCTTGTCGACGCCGGTGAACAGCGGCAGCGCGCCCAGCTCGTTCTTGGGCATGCCGATCCGCAGGTGGGTCTGCTCCAGCGGCCCGTGGGCGGCGGCCGAGGTGCCGGGCGAGGAGGAACCCCCGCCGCACGCGGCGGCGCCCAGCGCGGACGCCGCGAGCACCACGCTCAGGACGATCGCCGACGTCCGCCGCGAACGCGCTCGGGATTTGGCTGCTCGCACTGCGCTGCCCCCTGCAAAAGGTTTCTGATGACTCCGGTCGGCGCATCGTAATACATGGGCGCGTGCACCCCCACGGCGCCGTTGAGATCCACTAGCACAGGTGGACGAGTAAGGATACGCACATGCGGGGAGGGCTCGCCCGCCATATCCCGCTTTATCTGTGCGAACCGCCCTGGACCTCACCCCCGCCCTTGGCTCGGCTCGCTTCTCTGTGCTGGAATGCGTTGCTTGAAACCTAGAGACCGCGAGGCCACCGCTGCGCCCCATCCGCCCGC
>JABFWL010000401.1 GCA_013362315.1 Catenulispora sp.
ACCGCCTGGGCGCTGTCGGTGAACGCGGTTGTCTACGGCCCCTTTGTCGTCGGCCCGTTTGTCGTCGGCCCGTTTGTCGTTGGCCCGTTTGTCGTTGGCCCGTTTGTCGTCGGCCCGTGTGACGTGATCCCAGGTGGCTTCGGCTTGGTTGTCTGCGGGCTGGTTGTCGGCGGCTCGGTTGTCGAGTGCTCGGTTGTCGTCTGCTCCGTTGTCGCTGGCGTGGTCGCGGCCGGACTCGGAGTGGGGTGGGGGCTGGGCGACTTGTGGCTGAGGGCAAGCGGGATCCCCACTGCCGCTCCGACGACTATCAGGGCCGCGATGCCGACCAGCAACCACCGCACGCGTCGGTTCCCGCCGGGACGATCGCCGCGACCCGGCGGTCTGGAGCGGCCGGACGACTGCCATTCCGTCGGCGGCCCCCAGTCCTGGTCTTCAGGGCCTTGGTCTGATGGGTGCGTCACGGTTCCTCCCGCCGCCGGGTTCCAGATGTGGGGTTCTGCTGTACCGCAGGCGGCAACAGACGCCGTTCGAGCGTTCCATCGCTGGTCGCCGTGATGAGACTGGTTCCGTCGGGATGAAAGACGGCGCCGACCGCCCTGCCCCGCAGTTCCGCTCGGGCGAGGACGGCGCCGCTGCGATCGTGCACGAGGACCCGGCGGTCGGCGGACGCGGCCGCGAGCAGCGTGTTGTCAGCCGAGTAGGCCAAGTACCCGACGGGCCCGTCGCGTTGACCCCGGTGCTGGCAGACGCCGTCCCAGGACCAGAGCCGCAATCGTCCGTCGGCGCTGCCGGTGGCGAGCTGACCGGGGGCGACGGCCAGCGCCGTGACCGCCTCCGGATGCCGCAACTCCATCGTCACACGCCCGTCGGCATCGATCTGCCGCACGATGCCGTCGCTGCCCCCGACGATCAGGCACCGGTCGCGGGGAGCGAACAAGACGTGGTCCAGTGCGGCGGTGGCCCATCGTCTCTTACCCCGCTCCCGAGGGGAGAGGTCAACGATGGCCTGGCCCCGCGTGTCGTATATCAAAATGCGCGTTCCGCAGGTGACGGCGAGTTGCCGGCCGTCATGGCTGAGGGCGATCGCGGTCACCGGGCCGCCGCCGACGCGTATCACGCAAGCGGGGGCCTCCGCCTCCAAGTCCCAGATCACCACGCGGTCGTCCACATGGCTGCTCGCCACGTTCCTGGGCCACTTGCCCCACGCCAGGCGCAGCGGCCGCGCCACGTCAGGTGCCGAACACTCGCTGACCAGACGCCCGTTGAAAACGTTCAGTACACGGATCACTCCGTCTTTGCACGCGGCCGCGAGCAAGCCACTCGGCACCGGTCCCATCGCGACGTGCTCGCAGGCGCCGACGGACGGCATGGTTTCGACGGGCCGCAGGGTTTCTACGGGTGGCAGGGTTTCTAGGGGTGGCTCGGTTTCTTCTACGGGCGGCTTGGTTTCTACGGGTGGCACGGTTTCGGCGGGCGGCATGGTTTCTACGGGCGGCATGGTTTCTACGGGCGGCATGGTTTCGGTGGTCCGGACCGGCTCGGCGGCTGCGGGCGGCGCGCTGCTCCGGGTCCCGACCATCGGCATCGTCGGCGTGGCACGCGTTGCCAACGGTTCCGGAACAGTGGAACCGGAGATGTCGAAAAGGCGGGCACTGCCAGACCGGAGATAAAGTACCGGAGTAGCCCATTCCAGAGGGCTGACGCTCTGGATGCGCTTTCGACCCTCGGCCACGGCCGCGTCGATGGGACGGCCGACCGCCACCGCCAGATAGAACGCCGTCGCGAACCGCACCGCCGCCAGATCACTGATCTCGCTGCGCATCGCGACGACTGCCGGAATGCCCCGAAGCACGAGATTGTCCGCGACAGCTGAGAAGCGGTCACTGGGATCGCCGGTAGCGCCTTCACACGCGTTGAGGACAACAAGCCGCAAGCTGGTCCGATCACGCAGTTGCACGGCTAAATCGTCGGCAGACACCCTTCGGCTGCGACCGTACTCATCGGTGAACATGAGAGCGCCGCCACTATTCGTGTCATAGCTTCCGTGGCCGACGAAGTGCAGTACGTGATACTCATCGGTCAACAGGACATCCTGTAAGCTCTCCAAGTCGGCGTTGTCAAGGTGTCGTACATCGGCGATGGCTTGTTGGGTGAGGACCTTGAGCGCCTCGTCGATCTTCGTGCGCTCCGCCTCGACGTCCAGCGCCACCAGGTCTTCCGGACTCGAGACGACTACGAGCACCCGCAGTGGCAACGTCACCGTGAGCGGCTTCAAAGGCCGGCGCGCGTGCAGGTAGCGGACGACGGGCGTCTGGTCTGACAGGGCGAGGAACGACTGGTCCTCGGTGTCGAACAACAGTTCCCAGGGCAGGCTGGCGAGTTCACCGCACTCGTCAAGCCGCAAGCGGATCCGTAGCCGCTCGCCGTGCCTGGCCGCATGGTCGACGCTGTTCCGAAGGCACTCGCGAACGTGCCCCTGGAAGAGGGCGTCGAACAGTTTCCCGCCAAGCGTCCTGAGCACCTCGGTATTAGGATTCCCGACCCAGCGGGTACGTCCTCTGGCTCCGCTTGTCTTCAGGAGAAAATTTTCGATTTCGAGGTCACTTACCGGCGGTTCAAAAGGAGCATCGAGCGTTCCCTCATCCACCGGGGAACTCATCACCCGCACCCGGTAACCGCTTGAGTTTCGCCGTTCAAACAAAAGGTCGAGATCCTCATGTGAATCGTCAGCCATATACGCCAACCTTTCCGACTCCGCTCCCACAGAATAGGCCCGCGCGCATCCGGACGATGTGGCCGAAGCTGGTTGTGTAGTCCGTCCGGTCGACGACTTCACTACCAAGGCGCTGCGCAGCGTTATCGACCGGTGGCGAGCGACTAAGTCGCATGCTGTGCTGACCTGGCGGTCCACGCTCGCACCTACCGGATATCCGGCATGGGGCGGCCAGGAGAGCGAATTACGCTCGGCGCACAAGGTGAGAGGCTGAATTGCTATGGGCCAGTTGGTTCCGTTCACCACAGATGACGGCGTTGCTGTCCTCGTGGAGGTCAACGCGCCTTCGCCGGATGGCGGCCCGGTCATGCGCGGCACCCGCCCCGCCGCCATCGCCGACCGGGCCCGCCACTCGTTCGAAGACGCGGTCGGCCACATCGAGCCGGCCGTGCAAGGGCTCGTCCAGCGGATGAGATCCCTCGCCGAAAAGCCGGATGAAGTCCTCGTCAAATTCGGGATCAACCTGCACGCCGAGGCCGGCGCCTTCATAGCGGCGGCCGGCACCACCGCCAATTTCAGCGTGGCTTTGACCTGGCGTCGCGGTGCTGAGCCAGCCACGAAATCGACGCTTGACCTGGAAGCGCCTGAAAGTCTAGGCCGAGATTGACCAGGCGGCGCAGGTTGAGGGCGGCGGCGTCGACTCTGTGCCGCCTGAGCGAACCGCTCCACGCAGAGCTGGAAGCCCTTAACGCATCGCCGCAGCCTGACGCGCTCGGGCGGCGAGCAGAACGGGTTGACCTGATCCTGGGCGAATCCAACAACGGCACCGGCCCATACGGGACAGCCTTCGAACAGGTACGGCGACACATCGGCCGACCGCAGATACATGTACTCCCCGGCCAAGGACACCTGGCCCACATCTTCGCACCGACACAACTCGCCCACGTCCTGGACGACCTGGCCAGACCGGCATCACGGCGTACGCTGCCGAGTCCCGTCTGATCGAAAAGACACGCCGCTCTGGTCGCCGAGCGCGACGCCGGCTGACCGGCAATGTGATGCTGTGGACGATCCCCGGCCGCACGGTTGATGTCGGCGCCTCGCCGGTCGGTACCGGTCCGAGCCCGTTGAGGCGCCGGTCGCGGATGCGCTTACGCCGCCTTGAGAATCCCGCCGTCGATGAAGTGGTCGGCCCCGTGGATGTTCGCCGCCCGCTCCGACAGCAGGAACACGACCAGATCCGCGACCTCCGCCGCCGTCGTGAACCGTCCGGAGGAAGCGCCGAACTGCCGCGGCACGACGTCCAGCAGCTCCGAGTGCGGCACCCCCAGCGCCTCGGCCACCTTCCCGCCGAAGCCCGCCGGATCGGTCCACAGCGGTGTCGTCACCGGTCCGGGGGAGACCGTGTTGACCCGCACGCCGCGCGGTGCCAGTTCCTCGCTGAGCCGCTTGCCCAGCTGGTTCAGCGCCGACTTGGCCTCGGCGTAGCCGACCGGGGAGCCGGTCGGGACCCGGCCGTTGACCGAGGAGATGTTCACGATGGCGCCCCGGCGCTCCAGGATGCTCGGCAGCGCCGCGCGGGTCGTCCGGACCGCGCTGAACAGGTTGAGGTCGAAGACGCGCTGCCACTGGTCGTCGTCGACGTCCAGGAAGCCGGCCAGCGACAGATGGTCCGCGTCGCCCGCGCCCACGTTGTTGACCAGGAAGTCGATCCCGCCGAGGGCGGCGAGTGCCTCCTGCACCACCGAGGTGGCGCCCTCGCGGGTGCTCAGGTCCACCCGCACGGTCTTCTCCGCCACCTTCTCCAGCTCCGGACTGCCGCCCCGGGACGCGCCGACCACCCGGACACCCTCGACGGCCAGCAGCTCCGCCACCGCCAGGCCGATGCCCCGGCTGGCGCCGGTGATCAGAGCCGTCTTCCCGCTGATTCCGAGATCCATGACGAGCCTTTCTTGAACTCTAGGTCAAATACTGGGGGTGAAGAAAGGCGCCCCGGGTGGGGCGCCGATACACAGGGTTCTTACAGGCCGGCCACCGCGGCGTCGATGATCGCGTACAGGGCCGACCGGTCGAAGCCGCAGGCCATGATCCGCAGGCCGGCGATGGTGTTCTGGATCAGCAGCGCCTGGGTGCGGGCGTCGACGCCGGCCGGGACGTCGCCGTCCCGCTTCCCGCGCTCGATCCGGGCGGCGATGGCGTCGGCCGACCGTTCGGCCATGCGCAGCACCGCCCGCTCGGCCTCCGGATCGCGTCCGGCCAGCTCCAGCGCGGTGTTCGCGGCCAGGCAGCCGCGCCGCACCGGCGCGTCGAGGTCGGCGTCGACCAGCATCCGCAGGTAGGCGCTGATGCGCTCCCTGGCGGTGCCTGGCTGGCCGAGGACCTCGGCGACGACCTCGTCGCCGAGGCGGCCGTAGCGCTCCAGCGCCTTGCCGAACAGCTCCCGCTTGGACCCGAACGCGTGGTACAGGCTGCCCTTGGCGACGCCGGTGGCCTCGGCCAGCTCCGCGGGGGAGGTGGCGGTGTAGCCGCGGGTCCAGAACGCCTGCATCGCGCGCTCGATCGCGACGTCGGGTTCGAAGTTCTTGGGGCGGCCCATGACGGGTACGCTAGCCGATATTTGACCTGAAGGTCAAGAACGGGATTCCCGTACTGCGGCACGTTCGGTGCGCATTGCTCCACGCTTGACTGCACCAGGACAGGAACTCAAGATCGGGCAGGAGCGCCGGAGACGATTCAGCGTCGCGTCGTCCGCGACGTATCCACCACATGCAACAGATCCGCGCCGAAGAGATTTCGAAGAGAACTGTCGAATCGAGGCCGACCGTTCGACGTACGGGTGTGAGGCAACAACAACCATCTGGAAGGACCGCCGCCATGGCCCAGTACGCGATTCTCATCTACGCGAAGGCCCACGTTCCGGAGGACGAGGTCATTCCCGGAGCGCGTGAGGCGCATGACCGCCACTTCGAGGACATGGTGAAGTCCGGCGCTCTCGTCGCGGCATTCGCGTTGCAGCCCGCCGCCGACACCGCGACGTCGATCAGCGGCGACGTGGTGACGGACGGCCCGTTCGTCGACGCCAAGGAAGTCATCGCCGGCTTCAGCATCATCGAGGCGCCCGACCTGGATGCCGCTTTGGAGATCGCTCGAGCCAATCCCGCCACCCAGCAGGGCGGCGGCGTCGAGGTGCGGCCTGTCGAAGGGGGCTTCATCGCGGATCGACCCGCCGCGGCATGACGTCCCCGGCAGACGTCGAAACGGCGGTCGCGAACGCACACCGTCACAGCTGGGCCCTGGTGCTCGCCGCGACGGCGCGGGTCGCGCGCGACCTGGACCTGACCGAGGAGTGCGTGCAGGAAGCGTATGCCGCAGCCCTGGCGAGTTGGGCACGCGATGGAATCCCGAGCAACCCGGAGGCCTGGCTCACCACGACAGCCAAGCGCCGCGCGATGGACGCGTTGCGGCGCGAGCAGACGTTCCGTTCGAAGCTCCCGCTGCTGGTAGAGCCCGAGGAGACCCGGGACGAGATGGTCGTCGCCGAACCGGCTGCCCTCGTGCCGGAAGACGTGGTGCCGGACGAGCGGCTGCGACTGATCTTCATGTGCTGCCATCCGGCGTTGGCGCAGGAGGCGCAGGTGGCGCTCACGCTGCGCCTGGTGTGCGGGCTCACGACCGCCGATATCGCACGGGCGTTCTTGATCTCGGAACCGACGATGGCCGCCCGGATGACCCGGGCGAAGAAGAAGATCTCCGCCACGGGCATTCCCTTCCGGGTGCCGGGAGCGGCTGAGCTGCCGGATCGACTGCGCGCCGTCCTCGGTGTGATTCATGTGCTGTTCTCCTCCGGACACATCGCGCCGTCTGGTGCCTCGCTGGTGCGTACAGACCTGGTGGAACAGTCACTGCGGCTGACCCGGATGCTGCGGGAGCTGATGCCCGACGAGCGGGAGGTGCGGGGACTGCTCGCTCTGGTGCTGGTTACCGACGCCCGGCGCGCCACCCGCGTCGACGCCGACGGCCGCCTGCTTCGCTTGGAGGACCAGGATCGATCGCTGTGGGACCGCTCGGCGATGGCCGAGGCGCACGACCTGATCGTGGACGGGCTGCGCGGCGGGCGACCGGGCCGCTATGTCCTGCAGGCAGCCATTGCCTCGCTCTACGCCGAGGCACCGTCCTACGACCAGACGGACTGGCCACAGATCGTGGCCCTGTACGACGAGCTGCTGTCTGTGTGGCGCTCACCGGTGGTGGCGTTGAACCGCACCGTCGCGGTGGCGATGGTCTCCGGGCCGGAGCAGGCGCTGGAGGAGGTGGCAGAGTTGGAGAAGGACAGCCACCTTGCGAGGTACCACTACCTGCCCGCGATCAAGGCGGATCTTTTGCATCGGCTGGGCCGCCCGGAGGAAGCCTCGATCGCCTACCGCCAGGCACTGGAGCTGGCCGGGAACGACACCGAGCGCGTGTTCCTGGCCGAACGGCTCGCCGGACTGAATGCCAGATAGGTGCCGGGCTCTCGACCGCCGCTACCTCGCCGATATCGCGGGCGCCGACCGCCCGGCGAGCGAGGCGATCACCACGGCCCAGTCGGCGTGCGGCGACGCGCGATGTCAGGAGATCACAGAGCGAAGCGCGTCGAGGATCGGCGACACCGCCTCGAAACCACTGGTCGCGACGGCTGCCATGCCGCGCAGCCGCTCCAGGATCGCCGGGATCCGACCGGGCTCGCCGCGCCGGAGCTCCGCCGCGGTGTCGTCGGCCGCCTGCCGGAGTTGCTGGGGCAGTTCGGTGTTCCGGGCGACGTCGGTCAGGGCGGTCACGAGTTGGGCCAGCAGCGCCGACTGGTCCGTGCCGAAGGTCGCGTTCACATGGTGCGCCTGGTTGTGGTCGCCGAACTGAACCACCCCCGCCTGGATGTTGTTGACGTTCCGGGGATTCTCGGCGGCGTGCATCATGCGCTCCATTCTCGCTTCCTCGTGGGCCTTGTCGGTCAGCTTCAGCCAGGTGTTGGGCACCGGGGGCGACTGCGGCCGCGGCTGGGCGAGGATTCCTTGCTTGACCAAGATCTGACGGACCTTGTGAAACCACGTGCCGGGAAAGTAAGGCTGCTGTCTCAGGTGGTCGCTGACGTCGATCCACTCGCCGGACAGCGCGGCCCTGGCGTAGAGCTCGCGGCGCAAGTCCGCCGCGAACGCTTGGAGCTGCGCCCGCGAGAAGTCCTTGCCGTGCTTGCCGGTCTGCCACTGCCTGAGCCCCAGGATCAACCCCACGCCCACGGCGGACAGTGGGATCAGCGCTTGTCCGTCCACGACCGGCAGTGTACTGACACGGCACGGCAGACGGCGCCGGACCTGGCGTCATCCCAGCTCTCAGCGATTGTCGGCACCCTCGACCCGCTCCACCTCACCGTTGGGCAGCCGCCAGGAATCAGAACCGGCAGCCGGCAGTGTTCGTGGCTTGAGACAAGGCCTTTCTAACCACGGCGAAACTCCGAGGGTCGGGTTGATGTAACGGGCGGTACCTACGGTCATCCATCACCTGTTGATGACCGAAGGGATCCTCGCATGTCGGATTCGAGTACGTCCGCTTCGTGGTCGCGCCGAGGCTTTCTGCGCGCCGTCGGCGTGAGCGGCGGCGCCGGCACCATGTTCGCGGCGATGGGCGCCCTCGGCCTGGCGCCGACCGCCGAGGCCGCCGGCGCGACCGCCGCCTTCTCGGCCCCGAGCGCATCGGACTTCACGCTGACCGGCCGTTCCGCGGCGTCGGTCGTCATCCTCGGCGGCGGTATAGCCGGGCTGATATCAGCCTACGAGCTCGGTAAGGCCGGCTACCGGTGCACCATCCTGGAGCCGCGCTCGCGCACCGGAGGCCGCAACTTCACCGCGCGCGGCGGGACCACCGAGACCGACGTATTCGGCCGCAAGCAGACCGCCGCCTTCTCCGAGGGGCAGTATATGAACTGCGGCCCGGCACGGCTGGCGCAGTGGATGGTCACGCTCGACTACTGCCGCGAGCTCAGAGTGCCGATCCAGGTGTTCACCAACACCAACGCCGACGCCTTCATCTACAACGAGTCCGCGGGGATGACCAAGCCCGAGCGCTACCGTTCGGCGAAGTCGGACGTCTACGGCTATGTCAGCGAACTGCTGGCCAAAGCCACCTCGCAAGGGGCCCTCGACAGCGAGCTGACCAGCGAGGACAAGGAACGGTTGATCACGTTCCTGCAGGGTTGGGGACAGCTGGACTCGACCAGTCTGCGCTACACCGACAGCGGTAACCGGGGGTACAGCCCGTACCCCGGGGCCGCAGGCACTCCCGGCACGTCGCTCGGCCCGGTGCCGGGTCTGTCCGAGGTCTTCGCCTCCGGCGTCGGCCGCTACTTCTCCTTCGAGTTCGGCTTCGACCAGGCGATGCTGATGTTCCAGCCGGTCGGCGGCATGGACCAGATCCCGAAGGCGCTGACGAAAGCCATCGGCGCGGAGAAGGTACGACTGGGCTGCCAGGCCACGAAGATCACCGAGCTGCCCGACGGCGTGACCGTGGAATACACCGACGCCCACGGACACGCGCGGGCGATCAGCGCGGACTACCTGATCGCGGCCATGCCGCCCCACCTGCTCGCGAAGCTGCCGCACAACCTCGGCCCGTCCGTACAGACCGGCCTACAAGCCATCACCCCGGCATCCGCCAGCAAGATTGGGCTGGAGTACAAGAGCCGCTGGTGGGAGACGGACTACCAGATCTACGGCGGTATCACCGAGACCGACCTGGACCTCACCCACGTGTGGCACCCGTCCTACGACTTCCACGGCGACCGCGGAGTGCTCATCGGCTACTACAACTACGGCCAGAACGCCGACATGTACGGCAAGATGACGCCCGCCGAACGCGAAGCCCGCGCCATCACACTCGGCACGAAGATCTACGGTCCGAAGTACCGCACCGAGTTCGCCTCGTCGTTCTCCCAGTCCTGGCGCTACATCCCGCACATCGAAGGCGCATGGCACAACACCCCCGACGGCGGCCCGGACGCCCCGGTCCTCAAACCACTGGCACACCCCACCGGGAGGACCTACTTCGCCGGCGACTGGCTGTCGTACATGGACGCCTGGCAGCACGGCGCGATCACCTCCGCGCGCAGCGCCGTCACCCAACTGCACACGCGACAACTCGCTGCCGCCGTGTGATCGCGGAAGTCGGACTCGGGCAGGCGCGTCGGCAGCTCCTGCCTGTGAACCAACTGGATCGTCGGCGATTTCTGTTGGCGAAGTGGCAACCTTCTTCATCAGCCAGACCACTGAGAGAGCGTTAAGTCCCCCGTTGAAAAAGGGAGCTCTCCGTGCCACCCACCAACCCCACTGTCCGGCCGTGTTGCGATCACGCTCCGTGAGGTCCCGTCTCCTCGGCATGATTCTCGCGATCGCGGCCACGGTCGGCGTGGGCCTGACCGCCGCGCCCGAGGCTGTCGCCGCCTCATTGACCCAGGTCATGGGCTTCGGCACCAACCCGAGCGGCCTGGCGATGTACTTGTATGTGCCGAACAACGTCAAGCCGAACCCGTCGATCCTGCTGGCCCTGCACGGCTGTCAGGGCTCCGGGCCGTACCTGTATTCGAGCACC
>JABFWL010000466.1 GCA_013362315.1 Catenulispora sp.
CACCATGCTTTTGATCTTGACTGAGAGCCAGCCATCTCTCCGACCGCCACCGAAGGAGGACCCACCGGTGCCGGGACCGTGCACACCCCGACCGCCAGCCGACTACGACGCCCACGCCACGAACCACGAGGCCGCATACACCCGCGCTTCGTAAAAATAGCCTGTAACCACAGATCAACCGCCAGCCGCCCCACAAAGCCGATCACCCGACCAACCAAGCCCCACAACCCAAGCTTGGCACCCGCACCCGCACCCGCACCCGCACCTGGGATATTCCAGCCCGGGTGCTCACCGCCGCGCCAGGAATTGTGTCGCGATGGCCGGGTTGTTGTTCATTGTCACCACCGGCACATCGCGTTCCCGCGCGACCTCGAACCCGGTCAGCAGTTCTCGGAGCCACGCCCGCTCATGGTGCCGACAGATGGCGCCGTCGCTCGTCTCGAACATCCCGTACAGGCCGAATCGGGCTTCCTGCGCTCGGTATCGGGTGCGGTTCCGCTCATCCTCTTGCAAGCAGTAGTCGCTGAGGTAGAACAGCCCGCCGGGCTTCAGCACCCGGCGGATCTCGGCGATGATGCCGCGCTGGGCGTCGCTGTCCGGTACGCAGGTCAGGACCGCGAACAGCAGGAGCACGTCCACCGAGGCGTCCTCGCGGGGCAGGCGCGGCGGATCCTCGAGCACTGTGAACCGGGCCGCGGGGTGCTCCTGTCCTGCCCGCTCGATGAGCGGCGCGGACACGTCGAAGCCCTCGATGTCGGTGTAGCCGGCGGCCAGCAGCTCACCGGCCAGGCGGCCGTAGCCGCATCCGTAGTCGACGATGGACGCCTGGCGGCTCACTCCTGCCAGCCAGGTCAGCTCCAGCGGGTTCCCGAACGTCTTGGTGGTGCCGGCCTGGTTCCAGTATTCGGTGCTCACCATCGCCACGATAGCGATGGTGAGCACCGCCGGCCGTGCTCAATCCTCCGGCCGGGGCCGCGCCTCAGGCTCAATCCTCCTGCGCGGCCTCCGCCTTGGGCTCAGCCCTCCTGCTCAGCCTCCGCCTTGATCTTCGTCGCCAACTGCGGCGGCATCGGCTCATGCCCCAGATACGACCGCGTGAACGTCCCCGTCCCATGCGACAGCGACCGCAGCTCGATCGCATACCGCCCGATCTCCACCTCCGGTGCGTCCGCGCGAATCAGCGTCCTACCGTTGTCCGCCGGCTCCGACCCGGACACCCTCCCGCGCCTTGACGACAGGTCGCCCATGATCGCGCCCACATACTCATCCGCCACATGGATCTCCAAGCTGTCCACCGGCTCCAGCAGCAGGACGCTGGTCTTCGCCGCCGCGTCCTTCAGCGCCAGCGCGCCGGCGGTCTGGAACGCCATGTCGCTGGAGTCCACCGAGTGCGCCTTGCCGTCATACAGCGTCACCCGCAAGTCGATGACCGGGTACCCGGCCATCACCCCGCGCTCCATCTGCGCCCGCACACCCTTCTCCACCGACGGGATGAAGTTGCGCGGCACCGCGCCGCCGACCACCTTGTCCACGAACTCGAAGCCGCTGCCGGCCGGCAGCGGCTCGACTTCGATGTCGCAGATGGCGTACTGGCCGTGGCCGCCGGACTGCTTCACGTGCCGGCCGTGACCCTTGGCGGTGCCGCCGAAGGTCTCGCGCAGCGAGATCCGGTGCGGCACGGTGTCCACCGCCACGCCGAACTTGTTCTTCAGCCGGTCCAGCACCAAGTCCATGTGCGCCTCGCCCATGCACCACAGCACCAGCTGACGGGTCTCCGGGTTCATCTCCAGCCGCAGCGTGGCGTCCTCGGCGACCAGCCGGGACAGGGACTGCGACAGCTTGTCCTCGTCGCTCTTGGCGTGCGCCCGGATCGCCACCGGCAGCAGCGGATCCGGCATCAGCCACTGCTCGATCAGCATCGGGTCGTCCTTGCCGGACAGCGTGTCGCCGCTCTCGGCGTGCAGCAGCTTGGCGACCGCCACGATGTCCCCGGCGATCCCGGCGTCGATCGCCCGCTGGGTCTTGCCCAGCGGGCTGGACAGCGCCCCGACCCGCTCGTCGATGTCGTGGTCGGCGTGCCCGCGGGACTCCTGGCCGTGCCCGGAGACGTGCACCGGCAGGTCGGAGTGCAGCGTGCCGGAGAACACCCGCACCAGGCTGATCCGGCCCACGTAGGGGTCGGTGGACGTCTTCACCACCTCGGCCACCAGCGGTCCGGCCGGGTCGCAGGTCAGCGGCCCCTTCGGCTTGCCCTCCGGGGTGGTGGCCGGCGGCACCTCGTGCTCCAGCGGCGAGGGGAAGGCCTTGGTCATCAGCTCCAGCAGCTCGATCGAGCCCAGCGCCGGCGGCGTGGCGACAGCCCCCGCGACGATCGCCGAGTACGGCAGCACCGGGTAGAACGACCCGCGCGCGACCGCCTTCTCCAGGTCCTCGATCAGCACCGTGATGTCGAGCTCCTCACCGCCCAGATAGCGGTCCATGAGGGTCTCGTCCTCGCTCTCGGCGATGATCCCCTCGATGAGCGCGTTGCGCGCCTCCTCGATGGCCTCGGTGTGCGCCTCCTCGGCGTCCCGCTCCTCGCGCTGCCCGCCGGAGTAGTCGTAGATCCGCTGGGTCAGCAGTCCGATGACGCCGCCGACGTGCTCCTCGTCGTCCAGCAGCGGCAGGTACAGCGGCTGCACGCCGTCGCCGAACACCCGCTGGCAGATCGCCACCATCTCGTCG
>JABFWL010000616.1 GCA_013362315.1 Catenulispora sp.
CGTGGCCGGCGGCGGTCAGCCAGGAGACGAGGTGGTTCTTCAGGTCGTAGCCGGCGTGGTCGCTGCCGAGGTAGATGCGCATATGGAGGATTATCCCATCCCGGTCGTGGGCGGCTGACCGAGCCACCCGTTCAGCCGATTGCGGGTGGGCGCCGGGCGGGTGCACGGTGGGAGGCAGGCCGTTGGGGAGTAGCCCGGAGTAGGCCGGAGTGGCCCCGACTAGGTCCGAGTTGCCGGAGTAGGCCGGAGTAGGCCATGGAACGGTTCTCACGGTTCGTGCTGACGCACCGGCGCGTGATCGGCGCTGCGTGGCTGCTGCTGTTCCTGGCCGGCGGGTGGGCGTCCTCGGTGCTGTCGAAGCATCTGAACCAGAGCTTCGTCATCGACGGCACGAGCAGCAGCCGCGCCACCGCGGCCGTCATCGCCCAGTACCACACCGGCGGCGACCTCGATCCGCTCGTGCCGGTGGTGGTGCTGCCGCCGGGTACCGGCCCCGACGACGCGCGGGCCACGGTGCAGCCGGCGCTGGCCGCGGTCCCCGGCCGGGTCGTCGACTACTACACCACCGGCGACCGCCGGTTCATCGGAACCGACGGCCGCACCATGTTCGCCCTCGTCTTCACCCCCGCCACCGGCGACCAGGCCAAGGACGGCACCGTCCAGACCAACCTGGCCCGCGCCCTGCCCGCGCAGCTCGCGGCCGAGATGCCGGCCGGCTCCGCCGTCCACGTCACCGGCACCGGCCCGCTGTCCACCCACGGCAGCAACGGCAGCGGACCGGGCGTGCTCGCCGAGGCGCTGCTCGGCGCCGCCGGCGCGCTGGTGGTGCTGGCCTTCGTCTTCGGCTCGCTGCTCGCGCTGCTGCCGCTGCTGGTCGCGGCGGTCTCGATCCTGTCCAGCTACCTGGTCGTGCTGGCGCTGACCGAGGTCATGAAGGTGCAGGCGGTGGTGCAGTACATGGTCGGCCTGATCGGCCTGGGCGTGGCCATCGACTACTCGCTGCTGCTGGTCACCCGCTGGCGCGAGGAGGTGGCGCACGGCGCGGACAACGAGGCCGCCGTGCACCGGGCCATGGCCACCGCCGGGCGGGCCGTGCTGGTCAGCGGGCTGACCGTGGCGCTGGGCCTGCTGGCGCTGATCGTGGTCCCGATCCAGTTCATGCGGTCCATCGGCATCGGCGGCATGCTGATCCCCGTGGTGAGCGTCGCGGTGACGCTGACCCTGCTGCCCATCGCCCTCACCGGCTTCGGCCGCCGCCTGGACTGGCCGCGCCTGCGGCACGAGGAAAAGCCGAGCCGCGCCTGGATCGCCTGGGCACGCGGGGTCGTGCGCCGCCGCTGGCTGGCCGCCGCGGCCGCCCTCGCGGTACTGGTGACCCTCGCCGTCACCGCACTCGGCATCCACGAGGGCGACCCGACCACCGACTCCCTCACGAAGTCCGGCGACGCCCGCGCCGGCCTGGTCGCGCTGCGCGCCGCGGGGATCCCCAGCGGAGTACTGAACCCCATCGAAGTCCTGATGCCGCCGAACGCAAGCTCCACCACGAGCACCAGCACCGGCGGCAACGTCAATATCCTGATCGGCGGCACCGGCGTCTACGCCACCGTCCCCGGCCGAGGCACCGCCGCCCCATCCGCCGACCAGTGGCCCAGCACCCTCCTCCTCCCGGTCGACGAGTCCGCCAGCCGCCAGGGCCAACACATCGCCAAGCTGGTCCGCACCAGCCTCGAACAATCGGTCCCCGGCACGCTCGTGGTCTCCAGCGCGCTGGCGAACATCGACAACATCCACAAGATGTACGGCCAGTTCCCGCTGCTCCTGACCATCCTGGCCATCGTCACCTTCCTCGTGCTGGCCCGCACCTTCCGCTCGCTCCTGCTGCCGGCGAAGGCGGTGCTGGCCAACCTGCTCTCCGTCGCCGCGGCCTACGGCGGCATGGTGCTGATCTGGCAGCAGGGCTACGGCTCGAACGCCATCTGGGGGATCCCGGCGACCGGCGGCATCCCGTTCTGGATCCCGATGATCGTCTTCGCGTTCTTGTACGGCCTGTCGATGGACTACGAGGTCTTCATCCTGTCCCGGATCCGGGAGGAGTATGACGCCGGGGCCTCGACCGACGAGGCCGTGATCATCGGTCTGGGCCGCACCGGACGCCTGGTCACCAGCGCCGCGCTGATCCTGTTCCTGGCGTTCGCCGCGCTCGCCAGCGCGCCGTTCACGTTCCTCAAGATCTTCGCCACCGGCCTCGGGATCGGGATCCTGCTTGACGCCACCGTGGTGCGCGCGCTGCTGGTGCCCGCGCTGGTCTCGCTGTTCGGCCGGTGGAACTGGTGGCTGCCGGGCTGGGCGTCCCGCCTGCTCCGTGTGAGCAACGACACCTCTACCTAAACGATCTAATTCCCGCCTATTGACCTTGTGCCCTGCTGCTCACGGCGCTAGCGTCCGCTTAAATTCGCACCGCTAGTTTCGGGACGGCCCCTCATGAATGCCCTCACATTCACCGACCAGTACGTCGGCGGAAAATGGATCCCCTCCGCCTCCGCCACGACGCTCGACGTCCTCAATCCGGCCACCGAGGACGTGCTCGCCGTGGTGCCGGCCGGCGGTGCGGCCGACGTGGACGCCGCCGTCGCCGCCGCGCGCTCGGCAGCCCGCGCCTGGGGGACGACCGGAAAGGCCGAGCGCCTGGAGCTGCTGGGCCGGCTGGTCGCGGGCCTGTC
>JABFWL010000278.1 GCA_013362315.1 Catenulispora sp.
CGCGCTGTGCACGACGAGGGTGACGTCCAGGCCGCGGTCGCGCAGGGTGCAGGCCAGTTCGCAGCCGACGAACCCGCCGCCCAGGATGACCACGTGACGGGCCTGCTGGGCCTCCATCGCCCGCCGGACGGCGACCGCGTCCCCCAGATTGCGGATGGTGCGGATGCGGTCGCTGAACAGCGGCGCCTCGGGAAGGCGCTTGGCGTCCACCCCGGTGGCCAGGACCAGCCCTTCGAAGGGCAGCCGCTCGCCGCCGCGCAGATGCACGGTCGATCCGTAGAGGTCGAGGCCGACCAGGCCGGTCTCCAGCAGCCAGTGGGCGTCCAGCTCCTCCTCCGCCCTGAACGCCAGCTGCTCCGCCGTCAGTCGGCCGGCGAGGAACTGCTTGGACAGGGGCGGGCGGCTGTAGGGGCGGTGCGACTCCTCGCCCACCATGACGATCTCCCCGTCGAAGCCGCGTTCCCTGAGCCGGCTCGCGGCGCTGAGGCCGGCCAGTCCCGCGCCCGCGACGACGATGCGCCTGCGGCTCGCCCGCGCCGACGACCCGCTGCGCAGCGGACGTCCGGCAGGCCGTTCGCCGACGCTGCGGGCGGTGCGGGTGCGCTCCCCCTCGATCTTGACCGCCTGCATGGGGCAGCATCGCGCGGCCTGGCGCGTCTTGGCCGCGAACTGCGCGGGCACGGCGCGGGTGTAGTGCAGCGAGCCGCCTTCGGAGATCCGGAAGACCTCGGGCGCCTCCTGCTGGCAGATGCCGTAGATGTGGCAGCGGTTGTTGTCCACGCTGATCCGGACGGGCTCGTCCTCCGGCACCAGCACGGGGCGCGGCAGGTCGAACGACTCGGCGGGGATCGCGGGTACGGCCGGCAGCTCCGCCGGAGCCTGCCGTGGGCCCGGCACCGCGGCCGGGTGCACGACGCCCTGCTGCGCCTGATGGGGAATGAACGGGACGACCCCATGGCCGTGCTCCGGGGCCGCGGGCGGGAAGTACTCCGACGGCGGCCCGGCGTGTGAGGGGTTCACCTGGCGGCTCCGGCCTCACTCGGGAAGGCCCGCTGGCGCAGTCTGGAGCGCGAGGGGAAGACGCGGATGAGGAAGGCCATGAGGACGGTGCCGGCCCCGGCGGCCACGCCGACCGCGACCAGGTTCAGATGCCGCGGTTCCGGGTGGACCAGGAAGATGTGCAGCCAGATCAGGCCGAAGGAGATGTAGGCGAACTGGTGCACCCGCAGCCAGCGGTGGTAGCCCAGGCGGTTCTGCAGCCACACGGAACAGGCCACGGCGATCGCCAGTTCCGTCCCGAGGATGCCGAGGCCCACCGGTATCCGCTGCAGGCCGCCGAGGAAGGGCAGGGTCAGCTGCGCCCAGCCGATCCGCCATATCGGCTGGTAGAGGAAGGTCAGGCCGTGGATGCCCCCGAAGATCATCGCGGAGAGGGCCAGCGTCATGTGGGCGCCGTAGAACGTGGCCCTGTTGACGGCGCGCTGCATGAACCGCAGTCTGAGCATCACGCCCAGGACGACGGTCGAGACCATCAGTGCGTAGGCGATGAGGGCGGCCAGCCGTGCGATCTTGTGCGCGCCGACGTCGTACGGCACGTGCGCGCGGTACGCGTCCAGCGGTGACCCCGGTATCGGCGGCGCGGCGGCGACGGCCTCGGGCGCCAGGACGGCGCTGAGGCCGAGCACCGTCACGGCCACGACCAGCCACCTGGCCTTTCGGACGGCGGCAGGACGGTACCCGGTGGGCACCCTGTCCCTCGGCATGTAGTGAGCTCCTCGCATCGACGTGCCCGCGGAACGCACGGCGGGTCGGCCGGTCGGGGCCGCCGCACGTGGAGTGCGTTCGCGCGGGGGTGACACCAATGCCCCCGATTTCCGCCCAGGCGGCGCGCTGCTGGCCGCAGACGCTACACGAATCGAGACGCCGGATCGGGGTATTCCAGAAGGCAAACCCCTTGGAAATGAACAGAGTTGTCCGCTTTTCGGCGTGTGGTTTGAGCCGGTTCCATGGACAACCTCTGAATGTCCTCTGAATCCTGTGCGCAGGTACGGACTTTGCGCGAAGGTTCCGGTGACGGCGTGCCCGAGGCCGGTTTCGGGGCGGCCGCCGTCAGCTCTTCGGCACCCGGTCCAGGCGCAGGGCCAGTGCCGGGCAGGCGGCCACCGCGCGCCGCGCGTGCGCCAGGGCCTTGCCCGTCAGCGGGGCCGATCCCACGATCGGATAGCCCCATTCGTCCAACTCGATCAGTTCCGGGAGGAGTTCGGCGCACAGGCCGTAGCCGTCGCAGGCGATGCGGTCGATCCCGACGGTGTGCGACCCGGAAGAGGTCGTGGCGGTCACGGCGGTCACCTCCAGTCCCCGTCGCCGGGCGCGGGTGTGTGCGGAAGCGGCAGGACGGGTGCGTTTCCGGCCGCCGCGCAGGGCCCGTACCTCAAGTGATGGTGTACGTCGTCCGCGAAGACCCGCAGGGCCGTCGCGGCGAAGCGTGACGCGCCGTCGGGGTGCCGGCAGGCGCCCCGGCCGGCGAGCAGTCCGACGCGGGTTTCCAGCCGCTGCAGCTGCCGCGCGTCGCATCGGCCGTGCGCGAGTTCGGCGAAGTCCGCCGCCGCGGCCGGCAGCCCGAGCCGGCACGGTCCGCACTGCCGTGCGCTCTGCGCCGCGAGGTAGTCGAGCACGCGGGCCGCCTCGGCGAGCCCGCAGACGTGGGCGGGCAGGGCCAC
>JABFWL010000342.1 GCA_013362315.1 Catenulispora sp.
GACCCGCTGCTCGGGCGCGGAGGCCGGGGCCGCCGCCGGTGCTCCGCCGCGCGCGCCGGCCCCGCCACCCTCGCCGTGCGTGTACGTCGCGCGCAGCTGCGCGGCCAGCTCGTCGTTGCGCTGCCGCAGCTCGGACTCGACCTGCCCGGCGGCCTGCAATTCGGCCAGGACCCGGCGCTTGAACCGCAGCACGCTCTCCTCGTCGTAGCCGCGGTGGGTGATCCCGGCGCGGGCGAACTCCCAGCCGTCGACCTGCTCGGCGGTCAGCCGCTCCGGCCGCCGGGCCGCGGCGCCGCCGCCGTCGTACTCGCTCAAGCTCACGGCTGACTCTCCTCCAGGTGGATGGCCCCCGGGACCACTCCCGCTTCCTTCAACCGGGCCGCGGTGTGCTCGCACATCCCGGCCGATCCGACGATGAACACCTCGTGCCCGGGCCAGGCGCCGCGCGCCGCCGCCGCGTCCCCGACCAGGCCCCGCTCGCCCTCCCAGGCGTAGTCGTCGGAGACCACCGGGACGACGTTCAGCCACGACGAATTGCGCTCGGCAAGCTCGCGCAAACGCGGCAGGTCGTACAAGTCGCTGGCGATGCGCGCGCCGTAGTAGAGCGTGACCCGGCGCCCGTGGTCGGGCGTCACCGCCAGCTCCTCGACGATCGCCCGCAGCGGCGCCACCCCGGTGCTGCCGGCGACCAGCAGCAGGTCGGAGTGCGGCGCGGCGGAGGCCAGGGTCAGCTGGTGGCCGACCGGCGGCCCCAGCCGCAGCCGGTCGCCGACCCCCATCACGTTCACCAGCTGCCAGGAGACCGTGCCGATCAGCTTGACGTGCAGCTCGATCAGCCCGTCCTTGCGCGGTGGGTGTGCCGGTGTGTAGAAGCGCCAGCGCGCCGGGGCCATCGCCGTCTCCAGCGTGAACGACTGTCCGGCGGTGTACGGGTACGGCTGCCGGGTCGCGATGGTGACCCGTGCGATGTCCCGGCGGCCGCCGATCACCTCGTGGGCCACGATCTCGGCGTCCCACCACGGCGGCGAGGTGTGCCGGGCCTGCTCGGCGGCGTCGATCATCACCTGCGAGACGATGCCGTACGCCTCGGTCCAGGACTCGGCGACCGGCGGCGTCCAGTCCGCGCCCAGGAAGTGCTCCAGGGTGGCCAGCAGGCTGGCGCCGACCGCCGGGTAGTGGCCGGGCTCGACCGCGAACTTGCGGTGGTCCCGGCCCAGGCCCTGCAGGAAGGGCACGGCCGCGCCGAGGTCGTCGACGTTGGCCACGACCGCGCCCAGCGCCGCGACCAGCCGGTCGCGCTGCGCCGCCATCGAAGGCGGGAACATCGGCCGCACCTCGGGATGGCTGAGGAACAGGTGGCTGTAGAAGTACAGCGGAACCTGCTCGCCGTACTGGGCCACCCTGGCCCAGGAGGTGCGCAGTAGGTGCGGGTCCACCACGACTACGCGGCCACCACGAACGGCTGGACGGTCACCAGGGCGCCGGAGATGGTCTCGACGATGTCGTCCGGCACGTCGAACTCGGCGAGGGTGTCCAGCAGCACCTTGCCGGTCAGCATGTAGTCGGACTCCGAGACGCCGAGTCCGGCATGCGCGCCGGTGAGGTAAGCGGCCAGGTCGATGTCCGTCGGGGCGCCGGGGCCGCCGAGCACGACCTTCAGGACCTCGGCCAGATGCGGCTTGAGGTTGTCGACCTCGACGTTCTCGAAGAAGCCGACCAGCTGCGGCTCCCCGAGGACGCCCTCGTAGAAGCGGTCCAGGACGGCCTTGACGGCCGGCGCGCCGCCGACGCGCTCCCACTGGGACAGGCTCTGGGTCTCGGTCATGCTTGCGGTCCTTCCGATGCGAGCATTGCTCAGGGACGGTTGCGGGCTCGGAAAACTCGCGAAGCATAGCAGCAGTTTGTGAAAAGCATCGAACATACGTATCCGATCACCGGGATTGTGTTACCCGGTGTTCTCAGACCGCGAGTGATCGCTGTGAAGATCTACATCTGCGACGACATCCTCAGGAGCCTGTCAAGGCGTGCCTGCGTGGTCGGATGCGTCGACAGCAGATGGTGCGCGGTCGTCTTGGCCGCTGAGACCGGCGCGAAGTAGAACGCGTTCAGCGCCCCGGCCTTGCGCAGATCGACTTGAGGAATGCCGCCGGCGCCGGACACCTTCGCAGAGACCTTAGTCAGCGCGGAGGCCAATGCGGAAGGATTGCCGGTCAGCTGGGCCGCGGAGCGGTCGGCCGCGAACTCCCGGTAACGGGACAGTGAACGGGTCAGCACCAGCGAGATGAACCAGGTGGCGGCGCTCAGCGCGATGAACCCCAGGGCCACGACGATGATGTGCCACAGGCCCCGGGCCCGGCCGCCGAAGTAGACCAGCTTCAGCCCGACCCGGGCCACGAGCCCGGCCAGCACGCCGACGAACGCCGCGACCGTCATCACCGCGGCGTCGCCGTGCGCGACGTGCGAAAGCTCGTGCGCGATCACACCTTCGAGCTCGTTCGGCTCCAGAGTGTCCAGCAGTCCGCGGGTCACGCACAGCGTCGTGGACCGCTTGGAGCGGCCGACGGCGCAGGCGTTGGGCACCGGCGACTCGGCGACGGCCACCGTCGGCTTGTCCATCCCGGCCAGCGCGCACAGCCGGTCCACCAGCGCGTGCAACTCCGGCTCCTCCTGCGGCGTCACCACCTTCGCGCCCATCGTCCGCACCGCGACGCGTCCGGAGGTGAGCAGCTGGAAGGTCGCGAAGGCGACCACCACCGCCACCCCGAGCGGCCAGGACCGGCCCAGCATCAGCACGAGCGCCACGATCGCCCCGGCGTACACCACCGCCAGCAGGGCCATGACCGACAGCATGCGGGTGCTCAGATTTCGATCGCTCCGGAAGCGGGAGTCCGTCCGGCGGTCGGAGAGCGAAGAGGACACGGCGTCACCTCGACAGCGCGTTGGTACTTCTGTACTTCTCTAGGGGAAACGCGCTTCAAGTGTTGCTCGTTCCCGACGCGCTGTCGAGAAAACGTTTAAGAGGCTCAGTCAGCAGCTTCTAAAGCCTTACGCCGGCCGTCCGCTCCCGCCAGTAGGCGATGTTGGCCTCGACCTCGGTCCGGTCCGCGTGCGGATCGTGCCGGATCGCCTCCCAGCGGGCCAGCGCCCCGACCGGATCGCCCGCGGCGCCGAGCCAGGAGGCGGCCGACATCCGGTACGCCAGCGCCTGGGCGGCCTCGGCCCGGGCCGCGGCGTCGACCACCAGGTCGGCGAACAGGCGTGCGGCCCTGGCCGGGTCCTTCCAGCCGACCCGCGTCGCCAGCTCCGCGCGGCGCGGGAAGTCGTGGCGGTCGGCGCGGTTCGGCGCCAGAGCCAGCGCGGCGCTGTCGTCGACGGCCCGCTGGTGCGGCGTCGGATCGTCGGCGGCGCCGCCGAGCCAGCGGTAGACGTCGCCGAGCGTGAGCCACGGCCCGGCGCCGGGGACGCCGTGGCGCAGCAGATCGAGCAGGGCACCGGTGAAGGGGGTCGTGTGCTGCTCGGCCGGGGCGGTCCGCGGCTTCTCGTTCTGGCCGGTCGCGGTGAGCAGGTGCACGTTGAACGCCGACGGCGCGCGCATGGCCCGGCCCGAATAGCGGCAGTCGAGGACGGCGATCCGGTGCTTCGCCTTCGAGGCTTTGAGCTCCGCCATGATCCGCTCGATGGGTAAGGCGGTGCGCTCGGCCTCCGACTTCTTGTCCAAGCTCCACGGCAGTGCCAAGCAGAGCTGGCCTTCGGTATCGCGCAAGCCGTGGCCGACGAAGGCGAACAGCAGGGTGTCCGTGTACTGATCCGCTGCCGCGGCCACCTGATCCACGACGTCGGTCATCGACTCCGGATCGGCGAGCACGTGCACCGACTCCGGGGCGAACAAGCCGTCCGGGGCGCTGAGCATCGCGGCCAGATCGGCGATCCCGGTCAGGGCGCTCGGCGACTCCGGCAGGCTGCGGTAGGTGCCGACACCCACCAGCACCGCCCCGGACGCCTCGCGCGCCGGAATGACGGCCTCGTTCAACGGATCTCTCACGTCGCCCTCCCCGCGGTCGTCTTTGACCCGATGCGACTACAGAGTACTTATTGAAGGTGTCTTCCCGGTGGCCGAGGGGGGATTACTCACCGAATCAGCGAATCGGGCCGGTGATCCGGCCGGGTGTCAGGACGGGGCGACGGTGGCTGCCGGGATCTCCACCAGCGCGCCCTCCCGCAGCAGGTCCGCGATCGGCCGGGACAGGAGGTAGGCGGTGCCGCCGCCGGGCTGCCCGAACCACGGGATCGCGGTGCCGGTCAGCACCCGCAGCGGATCGCGCACGCGGTACACGCGGTATTCGCGCTCGATGTAGTCCGGCGGGAGTGACCGGTGCGGGTAGAGGGTGCGTGCGGCGTAGACCGTGTTGCCGAGCTGGTCGCCGAACCGGTCGACCTCGGTGCCCGGGGTGAGGACGGTCAGCCGGTGATCGGTGTAGAGGGTGGTCGGCGGGTCGCCGGCCAGCGGGGTGATCGGCGGGCCGGCGAGGAACTGGGCCAGCGGGTCGGTGCTGTGGCCGGGATGCTGGTCGGAGTTCTGACCGTAGCTCTGGCCGTAGTTCTGGTCGGGGCTTTGGCCCGGGTCGGTGCCGGCGTTCTGGCCGGGATCAGGGCCGGGGTTGTGGCCGGCCGCGTCGCCGCCTGCCTGACCGGGTGCCTGACCGAGCAGAGCTGCCGGGGCCGGCGCCGACGGCTTCGGGATCGCGCCGCGCTCGGCGGCGGCGAGCAGCAGCACGCCGGCGAAGTGCACCGCCGCCATCATCGGGTCGTCGAAGGAGCCGGCGAAGCGCCGCTGCCCGGCGTCGGCCAGGAACACCGCCCAGCGGCCGTCGTCCGGGACCAGGCACACGGCGCCGTCGGTGACGGTGCCGATGGAGTACATGTCCGGGTCGGCGTCCAGCGAGTCGACCGCCGCGCCGAGGACCCGCTCGGCGTCCTCGACCGTGGCCGGCGGCTGCGGGGCGCGGGGCTGGACGGTGCCGACGGCGACCATCATGGTCGCGTGCGGGTCGGGGCCGCCGGCGATCGGCGGGTTGGTCGGGGTCGGGGCCGGAGCTGGAACGGGGGTTGCGACAGGGGTGGGAACAGCGGCCGGGGGAACAGGGCGCTGCTGGTAGGACGGGTGCGGAACCGGAGTGAGCTGCGGGTACGGCCCTTCGCCCTGGACGGCCGGAATCGTCGCGGTCGGGGAATCGACGCTTGTGGGCTCTATGTAGAGCTGCGGTTCAAGCGGCGGAGGGGCCGGTATCGGCTGCGGGACGATCGGCTCCGGCGTGTAGACCGGTTCCGGCTTGTAGTCCGGCTCGGGCGTGTAGACAGGAGTTGCCTGGTAGACCGGTGGGGGAGCGAGCGTCTCGATGTAGGGCTGGTTGTCGAGCGGCTTCTCTGCGTAGGGCGCAGGCTCGACGACGTAAGGCTCTTCGCTATACGGCGATTGCGTATAAGGAGATGCGCTGCCGTACGACCCTTCCAGAAACGGCGGGGGAACCGGCATGGGCGGCTGTGGGGCGAACTGCGATGCGGCGAACTGCGACGGCGCGAGGTGTCCCTCGTCGAGCGGCGCCGCGATCTGTGGCACACCCACACCGGCCGGATTCACCGGACCCACCGGGCTTGCCGGACTCACCGGCGCGACCGGGATCCCCGGCCCCGCCGCAGGTGTCAGCTTCGGCGGCTCCGCCATCGGCGGCCCGAGCGACACCACGTCCCCGTTCACATGCAGCCGCATCGGCGCGATGCCCTGCGCCGCCGGATCCCCGGTCTGCGGCCCCGCCTCCGGCTGCTCATGCCCGGGCGCGAGCCAAGGCGCGGGTTCGGCCTGCCAGTTCTCCGTCATGAGCTGCGGTCCTCCCCCAGATGGCTTCCTCCGATGCGGAGTCTACATATCCATCCTGACGACCACCGACAGCTTCTTGGGCGCCGGCCCTGGATCCAGTTCTCGGACGCCGGCCTAGATCCAGCTGGGCCACCACATCCGGTCTATCCACTGGTTCCACGTGATCGTCTGCGCGGAGTAGATCGGATAGAAGTAGATGAACATCACCAGGATGTACACGGTGATGGCCCCGGCCACGACCGCGCCCCAGACTCTCCGGTACTGGAGCGCGTCGGCTCGGCCGACGATCGCGCCCAGGAGATAGGCCGCCGCCATCACCATGAAGGGCACGAAGGCGACGGCGTAGAACGTGAAGATGGTGCGGTGCTGGTACTGGAGCCAGAAGCCCCAGGCGGCCAGCATGCCGGCCAGAATCGCCCCGGCGCGCCAGTCCCGGCGCAGCAGCCAGCGCCACAGGCACCAGATCAGCGCCAGGGTCGCGAACCACCACAGCGGCGGCGTGCCGAGGGCCAGGACCTGCTGGTGCTGGTTGTCGGCCAGCGGCGGACAGCCCTCGTTGCCCTTGGAGCAGTAGTAGTAGTCGGTGGGGCGGCCCATCACCAGCCAGCTCCACGGGTTCGACATGTAGGCGTGCGGCGACTCCAGGTTGGTGTGGAAGACCATCGTCTGCCAGTGGTACTCCCACCAGCTGCGCAGCGCCGACAGGCCCTGGACGTGGACCGAGTTGTTCTCCGCGGCCCACTGCCGGTAGTTGCCGTCCTTGGTGATGAACCAGCCGGTCCAGCTGGCGGTGTAAGTGGCCAGCGCGACCAGGCCCATGCAGAAGTTCTGCCAGATGTCGCGGCGGAAGAAGGCGGCCCAGTGCCGCCGGATGCCCACGGCCCGCAGCGCCGCGTGGTCCCAGAGCATCGTCATCGGGATGAACACCACGATCATCGCGATGCCGCTCCACTTGGTGCCCATGGTCAGGCCCAGGCAGACCGCGCCGGCGATCCGCCACGGCCGCCAGCCCAGCTTCGGCGCCGCCACGTTGTCCGGCAGCGGACCCGGCGGGAACGTCTCCCGCCAGTCCACGAGTCTGGAGCGCATCTTGTCGCGGTCGACGAGCAGGCAGCCGAAGGCGGCCAGGGTCCAGAACATGACGAAGATGTCGAGCAGCGAGGTGCGGCTCATGACGAATTCCATGCCGTCCGCCGCCAGCAGCAGGCCGGCCAGGCAGCCGACGAGCGTGGAGCGGAACAGCCGGCGGGCGATGCGCGCCGTCATCAGGATCGCCAGCGTGCCGCACAGCGCCGGCACGAAGCGCCAGCCGTAGGGCGTGAACCCGAACAGCCACTCGCCGGCGCCGATCATCCACTTGCCGACCGGCGGGTGCACGGCGTTGCCGTGGTGGTCCTGGATCAGCGAGCGCCAGATGTGCGGGTTGGCGATGATCGCGTGGTCGTCCTTGGCCATGCCCACCGGCGGGTCGTCGTGCCAGCCGATCTCGTGCCCGAAGTGGATGGTGGCCCAGGCGTCCTTGGCGTAGTAGGTCTCGTCGAAGATGACCCATTTGGGCAGTCCCAGGCGCCAGAACCGCATGACCCCGGCCACCAGCGTGATCAGCACCGGGAAGCCCCAGGCCACCCACCACGGCTCGCGCGGGAAGGAGGGCACCAGGCGCTCGCGCAGCGTCAGCGCGCCGTGCTCGTCGTCCCGCGGCCGCAGGTTCGCCCGCCACCACACCCGGCCGCGCTCGCGATGTGAGCCGCGCCGCCGGCGGCCGCCGTAATCCTCCTCGCTGTCGTCATCCGGCAGCGTGGATCGGGTCGGGGCGAGGCTCGTCACCCCGACATCTTGGCACGCACTCCGAGGCGAACCCTAGGGTTCGGGGCAGATGCTCTGAGGTGAGCCAGGATGGACCCGTGACCGCGACCCCCGCCCCCGCCCCCACCCCGACCGGCCTGCTCGTCCTGGCCGGGACTCCGATCGGCCAGGACGGGGACGCACCGCCCCGGCTGGCCGCCGAGCTGGCGTCCGCCGACGTCATCGCCACCGAGGACACGCGGCGGCTCAAGCGGCTGCTGGGCGTTCTGGGGGTCACGCCGGGCGGGCGGATCGTGTCGTACTTCGAGGCCAACGAGTCGGCGCGCACACCTGAGCTGGTCCGGGAGCTGCTGGCCGGCGCGCGGGTGGTCGTGGTCACCGACGCCGGCATGCCCTCGGTGTCGGACCCCGGCTACCGCCTCGTCGCCGCCGCGGTCGAGGCCGGGGTCCGGGTGACGGCGGTCCCCGGGCCGTCGGCGGTGCTGACCGCGCTCGCGGTCTCCGGGCTGCCGGTGGACCGCTTCTGCTTCGAGGGCTTCCTGCCGCGCAAGGGCGGCGGCCGCTCCTCGCGCCTGGCCGAACTCGCCGCCGAGCCGCGCACGATGGTCTTCTTCGAGGCGCCGCACCGGCTGGCCGCCTCGCTCGCCGACATGGCGACGGCCTTCGGCGCCGATCGGCCGGCGGCAGTGTGCCGCGAGCTGACGAAGACCTACGAGGAGATCAAGCGCGGCGGGCTCGGGGAGCTGGCGGCGTGGGCCGGCGAAGGCGAGGTGCGCGGGGAGATCACGGTCGTGGTCGGCGGGGCGGTACCCGGCGCGGGGAAGGAACTGAGCGCCGCGGAGCTCGCCGAGCTGGTGTTCGCTCGCGAGGAGGCCGGCGGCCTCCGGCGCAAGGAGGCTATCGCTGAGGTCGCCGCCGAGGTGGGACTGCCGAAGCGGGAGGTGTTCGACGCGGTGGTGGCGGCGAAGGAAATCTCGTTCGAGTGATATCGGGCGTTATTGCCGGGTTGCCCTTGCCTTCTAGCTGTACCATTTTCTGTACCAGCCCGACTTGTCCAGTGGAGGCCGCGATGCGCACCCTTACCTTCTCCGACACCCGCGCCCATTTCGCCGAGACTCTCAACAAGGTGGTCGACGATCGGGAGCCGGTGATCGTGACCCGCGCGAAGCGCGAGGCTGTCGTGATAATGCCGCTGGATGACTACGAGTCAATGCGCGAAACCCTGTATCTGCTCAGGTCTCCGGCGAACGCGCGTCGCCTGATGGCTGCGATCGACCGAATGGAACACGGCGACGGCGCTGTCGTGGAGGTCCAGCTGGACGACTTGGCCGACCCGGATGCCGCGTGAAGATCAGCTTTGATGAGCAGGCGTGGGACGACTACCTCTGGTGGCAGTCCCAGGATCGAAAAGTCCTCAAGCGCCTGAACGCCGTCATCCAGGACATCGCCCGCAACGGGAACGATACCGGCATCGGGAAGCCAGAAGCCCTGAAGCACAACTTCAGCGGCTACTGGTCGAGGCGGATCACCGACGAGCATCGCATCGTATACAAAGTGGTCGACGAAGAGGTCCGCATCGTGCTCTGCCGCTACCACTACGAGTAGATCTCATAGATCGTCCACATGGCGGACCGTGTCGAAACCGGTCCAGGTCAGCCCTCGCGCCCGGATACCCTAGTCCCCATGCCCTCCACCCAGCGCACCATCCTCACGGCCGTGGCGTGGCCATACGCCAACGGTCCCCGTCACATCGGGCACGTCTCCGGATTCGGGGTGCCGTCCGACGTCTTCAGCCGCTATCAGCGGATGGCGGGGAACCGGGTGCTGATGGTCAGCGGGACCGACGAGCACGGGACGCCGATCCTGGTGCAGGCGGACAAGGAGGGGGTCAGCGCCCGGGAACTGGCCGACCGGTACAACCGGGTGATCGCCGAGGACCTGCGCTCGCTCGGGCTGGCGTACGACCTGTTCACCCGGACCACCACGCGGAACCACTACGCCGTGGTGCAGGAGATGTTCAAGGGCCTGCACGACAACGGCTACATCTTCGCCAAGACCACGATGGGCGCCATCTCGCCGTCCACCGGCCGCACGCTGCCGGACCGCTACATCGAGGGCACCTGCCCGATCTGCGGGTACGACGGCGCGCGCGGCGACCAGTGCGACAACTGCGGCAACCAGCTGGATCCGGACCGGCTGATCAACCCGCGGTCGCGGATCAACGGCGAGACGCCGAAGTTCATCGAGACCGAGCAGTTCTTCCTGGACCTGCCGGCCTTCGCCGCGGTGCTGGGCAACTGGCTGCAGGAGCAGAAGACCTGGCGCCCCAACGTGCTGAAGTTCTCGCTGAACCTGCTCGACGACCTCCAGCCGCGCGCCATCTCCCGGGACCTGGACTGGGGGGTCCCGGTGCCGCTGGAGGGCTGGATCGACCGCCCGGACAAGAAGCTCTACGTCTGGTTCGACGCGGTCGTCGGCTACCTGAGCGCGAGCGTGGAGTGGGCGCGGCGCACCGGCGACCCGGACGCCTGGCGCGCGTTCTGGCAGGTCGGCCCGAACGGCGAGGCGCCCGACGCCTACTACTTCATGGGCAAGGACAACATCGTCTTCCACGCC
>JABFWL010000181.1 GCA_013362315.1 Catenulispora sp.
GATCGAGATCGTGTTGGTGCCCTTGTTGAGGGTCGGCCACGCGTAGGTCTTCGTCCAGCCCTTCGCGAAGTCACCGTCGGCGGCATGCGCGAAGTTGCCCAGGTTCAGCTTGCTGCCGAACGGCTTGCCGTTCACGGTCAGCGTCATCGACTGGTCCTCGCCGGCCGCGCTGAAGCCCGCGAAGAGGGTGTAGACCCCGTCCTTGGGAATGCCGCTGACGTTCCAGGTGACCGAGGCGCCCGCGGCGTTGAAGCCCGTCACGTAGATGCCGCCGTCGGCACTCGCGCCCTTGACGTCGGACGCGGTGCTCGTGCCGCCGTCCAGCCGCAGGGCCTTCGCGTCGATCTTCGGCAGGTCCACCGCCTGCGCGCTGCTGCTCGCCGACGAGCTCGGCTGGGAGCTCTGGGAGGTGGACGGTGCGTTCGAGCTGTCGCCGCTCGCCTTGTCCTTCTGGTCGTCGCCGCCCATCATCGCCACGCCGATGCCGATCACGACCGCGGCGACCACCGCGATCGCGCCGATCAGCAGGCCCTTGGTGTTGGGACCGCCGCCGCGACCGCCGCCCGAGTGGGAGGGCTGCTGCACGGGAGCCGTGGGGGCGCCGCCGCCCGGCAGGGTCTCCGGCGCGGCGTAGTGGGCGTTCGGCGAGCCGTAGCCGCCCGGCTGCTGCGGGATCTGCCCGTAGGCGGCCGTCTGCTGCGCCGGCTGGCCGTACTGCCGCTGGCCGACCGCGCGCACCCGGTTGACGGAGTTCGGATAGCCGTAACCGCCGGAGGGCGGCTGGGCTCCGTTGGCCTGCCCGTCGGCGTAGAGGTAGCCGAACGGGTCGTCGTCCTCGGGCGTGCTGGCGCCGTTGTTGCCGGACGTCATCCCTTGGTACTCCTCAGCAGTGCGGGTCGCGTGCGATCGATGGGGTCAGAATGGCGAGCCTACCCGCTCCGGGTGACCCAAACGGGTGACTCGGATCGCATCGGCTCGCTGACCTGGTGATCAACCCGCGCGTCTGTGCTGTTTGGGACGAGATCGTTTCTCTACGTACATCCGCTCGTCGGCAGACTTCAACACTTCGTCCGCAGTCATTCCACAGTGCGCCCATCCGATGCCGAAGCTGGCGCCCACGCGCATGGCCCGCCCGTCGACCCGGATCGGCTGGATGATCTCGTTGCGCAGCCGGACCGCGAGGTCCTGCGCGTCGGCCCGCCCCAGCCCGTCGGCCAGCACCACGAACTCGTCACCGCCGAGCCGCGCCACCGTGTCGCCGTCGCGCACGCCGCGCGACAGCCGCCGGGCGACCTCGATGAGCACCGCGTCACCCGCGTTGTGCCCGAACCGGTCGTTGATCGACTTGAAGCCGTCGAGGTCGCAGAAGAGGACCGCGAGCCCCTTGGTGCCGTCGTCGTGGTCGCTGGCCGGCGCGGCGGTGTGCACATGGTGGTCGAAGCCGTCGAACACCTCGACGCCGCCGCCGGGCCGGAAGTCGAAGCCGTGGCCGTTCGCGTCGAAGGCCGGGTGGCCGTACGCCGCGTCCAGGGACTCCAGCGCACCGGGGTGGGTGGCGCGCTGGCAGAGGCGGGAGGACAGCCGCGAGCGCAGCTCGGCGCTGTTGGGCAGGCCGGTGAGCGAGTCGTGCGAGGCGCGGTGCGCGAGCTGCAGCTCGCGCCGCTTGCGCTCCTCGATGTCCTCGACGTGCGTGAGGAGGAAGCGGGGGCCGTCCGCGGCGTCGGCGACGACGCTGTTGCGCAGCGACACCCACACGTACGTGCCGTCGCGGCGCCCGAGCCGCAGCTCCGCCCGTCCTCCCTCGGCGGACGTCCGCAGCAGGGTGCCGATGTCCTCGGGGTGGACCAGGTCGGAGAAGGAGTAGCGGCGCATCGCGGAGGCGGGGCGGCCGAGCAGCCGGCACAGCGCGTCGTTGGTGCGCAGGATCCGGCCGTGCTGGTCGCCGCCCATCTCGGCGATGGCCATGCCGGAGGGGGCGTACTCGAACGCCTGGCGGAAGCTCTCCTCGCTGGCGCGCAGCGCCTGCTGCTCGCGCTCCAGCCTGACCAGTGCGCGCTGCATGTTGGCGCGCAGACGTGCGTTGCTGATCGCGATGGCGGCCTGGAACGCGTACATCTGGAGCGCTTCCCGGCCCCATGCGCCCGGCTTGCGGCCGTTGCGCGGCCGGTCCACCGACAGGACGCCGATCAGCTCGCCGCAGGAGCCGCCCGGGCCGCCGGGCGTGTACATGGGCGCGAACAGCCGGTCGGAGGGGTGCCACTCGTCCTCGAAGCGGGGCGCGGGCCCGTCGGTGTACCACTGCGGGACGTCGTCGTCGTCGAGGACCCAGCCCTCGGTGTGCGGTATGAAGACCAGGTCGCCCCAGTGCTCGCCCATGCTCAGCCGGCGCTCCCAGGACTCGCGGGAGCCGACACGGCCTGTGATGAGCGCCTCCGCCGCCGCGTTGCCCGCGAAGGCGGCGACCACGAGGTCGCTGTCGGGGCGGACGAGGTTGACGCACGCCAGCTCGTAGCCGAGGCCTTTGACCACGCCTTCCGCGACCGTCTGCAGGGTGTCCGCCAGGCTGCGGGCCGTGTTCATGTCAGCCATGACCTGGTGCAGTTGCCGCAGGGTCGCAAGACGGACGTAGGGCTCCGACTCGGTCTCCATGCTCGCCCTCCCCCCGAGACCTCGCAGTTAATCAAGGGTTCTCATCGGCGTATCGTTCCTGGCAGCT
>JABFWL010000242.1 GCA_013362315.1 Catenulispora sp.
TCTTCTGCTGTGCATGGCAGATTCGGACGGCGGTGCGGCCCCGGAGCTCGTGTTCCAGATGCTCCTGCACCGCCGCGGCGGTCTGCGAGTCCAGGTGGGCCGTGGGCTCGTCCAGGATCAGTACGGGCGCCGGGGACAGCAGGGCGCGCGCCAGGGCGATGCGCTGGCGCTCACCGCCGGACACCGCATCGCCGAGCTGCCCCACAGGAGTCGCCAAGCCCTCGGGGAGCCCGGCTGCCCAGCGGTCCAGCCCCACCAGTCTCAGCGTGTGCCACAGCACGGTGTCGGATGCGTCCGGTCGGCCGATGCGCAGGTTCTCAGCGATCGTGGTGTCGAACAGGTGGGCGTCCTGTCCGCACACGGCAATGATGCGCCGCACGTCTTCCGGGTCGGCTTCGCGCAGGTCGGTCCCGTCGATCCGGACCGCACCGGCGACCGGGTCCAGGCCGCGGGAAGCGAGGGCGGCGATGGTCGACTTGCCGGCGCCGCTCGGACCGGTGACGACGACGTTCTCGCCGGCGGCGATCCGGAAGCTCAGATCTCGCACGGCGAGCCGGTCGGCGCCGGGCCACACCGCGCTGACACCGTCGAATTCCAGTACGGAGGTGTCGGTCCAGCGCACAGGGACCGGCTCGGCAGGTGCCGGAGTCAGGACGGGTGCCTCGGCGATCCGGTGCAGCCGCAGCCAGGCCGCCCGGCCGCGATCGGCGGCCCGGGCCGCGTCGGGCAGCGCGGCCAGCGCCTCGAAGAAGGCCAGCGGCGCCAGGACCACGGCCGCGGCTACCGGACCGGCGGCATGTCCGGCGCGGACCGCGCCGATCGCGATGCCGGCGAGTGCCGCCGTGGTCGCCCCCGAGGCCAGGGCGATCAGCGCCGCGCCCAGCCCGGAGCCGAGCGCGCCGCGCCGCTCCAGTCGGGCCAGCACGTCGTCGTCACGAGCGATCAGCTCGAGCCGAGACTCCGCACGGCCGAACGAGACAACGTCCGGTAGCGCGTCCAGCATCTCGACGATGCGTTCGGACAAGCTCGCGCGCACGGTCTGGGTCCGGGCCTCGGCGCGGCGTGCGGTGCGCTTGCTGAGCAGCGGAGCGGCGACCGCCCCCAGCAGGAGGCCGCCGATCAGGACTGGTACGGCCGCCGGGACTGTGAAGAAATCGAAGGTCACGAGCGCGAGTCCGGCTACGGCGACGCCGGCAGCGGGCAGCAGGACCTTGAGGAACAGGTCCTGAACGGCGTCGATGTCGGCGGTGAGGGCGGCCAGCAGGTCCCCACCGCGGAATTCGGCCATCCCAGCCGGCGCGCGGCGAAGCAAGCCGTGGTAGACCCGCACACGCAGGTCGGTGAGCAGGCGCAGGGTGGCGTCGTGTCCGGCCAGGCGTTCGCCGTAGCGCAGGAGCGCCCGGCCGAACCCGAACGCCTGCACCGCAGCGATCCCGACTTGCAAGGTCAGCAACGGAGGTCGCTGGGCAGCGGTGGCGATGAGCCAGGCAGAGGCGGCGGCCGATCCGACGGAGCAAAGCGTGGCGGCGGCAGCCAGAGCGACCGCCGCGACGATGCTGCCTCGCAGTCGAAGGCGATCTACGGCATCGCGACCAGAAACGACGGCGGACTTAGGGCGTGCGCGGATTGGTGGCGGGTCTGACGTAGCGGCGCAGCCGCGGAGTGCACGAAAAACTCGTCGGGAACGAGACTGGGCGTGCCGGACGGCTGCCCTCGGCCCGGTGTCGGCCGTGGGCAGGCGGCTTGCAAGCGCAGCGCCGCAAGGCAACGGTGCGGCCAGGCTCGGAGCTCCGGCGATTTTTCGCCCCGCCACCAATCCGCGCACGCTCTCAGTTTCGGTTGCCTGCTCAGGTGCCGAAAGCGGGCCCGAGTCCACCACCATGCTCGGGCTCATCGCATCCGGGCTCATCACATCCGGACTCGGCACGCCGCCGAGGTCGACGACGGTATCGCAGAGGTCGAGCAGCGCGGGCCGGTGCGTGATCAGCAGGGTCGTGCGGCCGGGAAGCCATGATCGCAGCGCCTGAGTGATCGCGAGTTCGCTATCCGCGTCGAGATGTTCGGTCGGCTCGTCGAGCAGCACGATCGGTGCGTCCCGCAGTATCACGCGGGCCAGGGCGACGCGGCGGGCCTGCCCGCCCGACAACGCGGTGCCGTCCCGGCCGATCGGCGTGTTCAGCGGGAAGTCGATCCCGGCGGCGTCGGCGGCGTGCGCCACCTCGGCGTCGGTGGCCTGCGGCGCGCCGAGCCGGACGGCCTCGGCGACGGTGTCCCCGGTCAACCGTGGACGCTGCGGCAGCCACGCGATCCGGGACCGCCACGCGTCCAGGTCGGTCTCCCGCAGCTCCACTCCCCCGACCGTGACCCGGCCCTCGGCCGGCTCATCGAAGCCGAGCAGCAGGTGGAGCAGTGTCGTCTTGCCGACGCCGCTGTGCCCGACCAGCCCGGTGACCTTCCCAGGCGCAACAGCGAAGCTCACGCGGGCTGCGCTTGATCCGCCGCGTCGGCGATGTGCCATCGGCACGTGCTCGAACCGGATCTCCGCATCAGGGCCCGGAATCACAGCCCCGTGCGGGCTTTGCGACCGCTCCGTTTCGGTGAGGATCCGGTCGGCGGCGGCCAGCCCCTCGGCGGCCTCGTGGTAGCGCGCTCCGACCTGCCGCAGCGGCAGATAGACCTCGGGTGCGCAGATCAGGACGAGCAGCCCGGTGCGCAGATCCATACTGCCGTTCGCCAAGCGCAGACCGATACCGACCGCGACCATCGCCACCGAGATCATCGCGATCAGTTCGAGCACCAGCGAGGACAGGAACGCCACGCGCAGCGTGCGCATGGTGGCACGGCGGTGGGCGTCGGCGGCCCGGCGGATCGCAGCGGTCTGACCCCTGGCCCGGCCGAAGGCGGCGAGGGTGGGCAGTCCGGCGACGACTTCCAGAAAGTGGCCGCCGAGCCGTTCCAGGGCGTGCCAACGCTGCGCCATGTGGTCGCGGGTCTTCAGCCCGACGAGGACCATGAAGACCGGGATCAGCGGGACGGTGGCGGCGATGACGACCGCCGAGACCGGGTCGGCGGCCAGGATCCGGGTCCCGACCATGACCGGCACCACGCAGGCCAAGACCAGCTGGGGCAGGTATCGGGCGAAGTAGCCGTCGAGGGCGTCGACGCCCCGAGTCGCCAGCGTGGCCAGCTCGCCCGTGCGGGCTCGGTCGGCGGCACGGGCCGGGCCCGCGACCAGGTGGCGCAGCAGGTCCTGGCGCAGCGTCGCTTTCACGGTCGCGCCGGTCCGTGCCGCGCAAGCCTCACGCGCCCAGGCGATCAGCGCGCGCCCGGCGCTCCCGGCGAGGAGCCCGGCGACGCCGGGGCCGCAGGGAGCCCCCGAGGTTGAGGCGGTGACCAGGCGGGACACCAGATCGGCCAGCAGCGCCGCCTGGATGAGCAGGAGAACCGCGTCGGCGACGCCGAACCCGGCCAGGGCGGCCAGCAAGCCGCGCACCGACCGGGTCCGGCGCAGCAGCCGGGGGTCGACGGGCCTCACGCCGGAGTTCCCGCGGCGGTACCGGCCGGTCCAGCCGGCTCGGCTGTGGGTTCCGGTGTTCCCGCGCTCTGCGGCTTTCGCGGGGAAAGCGGGTCCCGGCCGGTGATCCGGGCTCGGAACACCCAGTAGGTCCAGCCCTGATACAACAGCACCAGCGGTGTGAACGCCAGGGCGACCCAGCTCATCACGGTGAGCGTGTAGTGGCTGGAGGAGGCGTTGTGCACGGTCAAGCTATAGGCGGCGCTCGTCGTGGACGGCATCACGTCCGGATGCAGCGCCAGGAACAAGGTGGCGGTGGTGGCGACGATCGCCGCGCCAGTGCCGGCGAAGGCCCAGCCGTCCCGGCCGCGCCAGGTGGCGAACAGGCCGCCGAGCAGCGCCACGGCAGCGACTGCGGCGCTTGCGGCCGTGGCCGCGGTCCCCTTGTCGATCTGTGTCCAGCCCAGGAACGCCACGGCGAGGGCTGCGGCCACCGGGCCGACCCGCAGCGCCGCCTTGCGAGCGCGCTGCCGCAGCTCGCCGGTGGTCTTGGCGGTCAGGAACACGGCGCCGTGCAGCGTGAAGACGGACAGCGTCGTCAGGCCGCCGAGCAGCGCGTAGGGGTTGAGCAGGGTGAAGAAGGACCCTGTGTAGTGGTGGGCGGCGTCGATCGGCACGCCGTGCACGACGTTCGCGAACGCCACGCCCCACAGCAGCGCCGGCACCGCGCCGGTGACGGTGTGCGCGACATCCCAGCGCCACCGCCACAGAGCGCCGGTCTCCTTGTTGCGGTACTCGATCGCCAGGACTCTGACGATCAGCGCCACCAGGATCAGCAGCAGTGCGAGGTAGAACCCGCTGAACAGAGTCGCGTACCACAGCGGGAAGGCGGCGAACGTCGCGCCGCCGGCGACCAGCAGCCACACCTCGTTGCCGTCCCACACCGGGCCGATGGTGCGCAGCAGCACGCCGCGTTCCTCCTGGGTCCGGCCGACCACGTGCAGCAGCGCCGCCACCCCGAAGTCGAAGCCCTCCAGCAGGAAGTAGCCGCACCACAGCACCGCGATCAGCGTGAACCACAGGTTTTGCAGCTCTTGCAAAGACATGTCAGGGTCTCCCGATCCTCAGATCCTCAGTACGTCCTCAGTTCGTCCTCAGTAGGCGAACCCGAGCTGCGGCTCGGCGTCGGTCGTCGGTGCGGCGTCAAGGCCCTCCGGTCCGCGGCGCGCGGTCCGCACCATCAGCCCGACCTCGATCACCGCCAGCGCCGCGTACAGCGCGGTGAGCACGATCAGCGACGTGGCCACCGTGGCGGTGCTGACGGTCGGCGAGACGGAATCCCTGGTGGCCAGCACGCCGAACACCGCCCAGGGCTGCCGGCCCATCTCCGTGAAGATCCACCCGAAGCTCGCGGCCAGCGGGGGCAGGGCGAGGGACCAGATCGCGGCCCGCCAGAACCAGCGCCGCTGCGGGCCGGGCGTGCGGCCGCGGCGGGTGAACCAGAGCCCTGCGGCGGCGATCAGCCCGGCGAGCATCCCGAAGCCGATCATCAGGCGGAAGGACCAGTAGGTGACCGGGATGACCGGGGTGTAGGTGCCCGGTCCGTACGTGGCGACCTCGGCGGCCTGCACATCGTCGATGCCGTCGACCTTGCCGTGGAAGGAGCCGGTGGCCAGGAACGACAGCACTCCGGGCACGCGCACCGACCAGACCTCGGACTTGCCGTCCAGCGAGCCGATCGTGAACAGCGAGAAGGAGGCGGGCTGGGAGGTGTGGTACTGCGCCTCGGCGGCGGCCATCTTCATCGGCTGCTGCTCGGTCATGATCTTGCCGTCGACGTCGCCGGTGACCGCCGTCAGCACGCAGGCCACCAGGACCGTGGCCAGTCCGAGACGCAGCGTCGGCCGCAGCGTTTCGGCGTTCTGCTCGCGACGCAGGTGCCAGGCCGAGACAGCGATCATCAAGGCGCCGGCGGCCAGGAACGCACCGGCGATGGTGTGCGCGAACGCCACGACCGCCGTCGAGTTGCCGAGGACCGACCAGATCGAGGTCAGGCGGGCCGAGTGGGTCGCGGGGTCCAGGACGAAGCCCACCGGGTGCTGCATCCACGCGTTCGCGGCGAGGATGAAGTAGGCCGACAGCGTCGTGCCGATGCCCACCAGCCAGATACACGCCAGGTGCACCTTCTTCGGCAGCCGGTCCCACCCGAAGATCCACAGGCCGAGGAACGTCGACTCCAGGAAGAAGGCGAGCAGGCCCTCGATCGCCAGCGGCGCGCCGAACACGTCGCCGACGAACCGGGAATACTCGCTCCAGGCCATGCCGAACTGGAACTCCTGCACGATGCCGGTCGCCACTCCGAGCGCGAAGTTGATCAAGAAAAGCTTGCCGAAGAACTTCGTGGAGCGCAGGTAGTGCTCCTTGCCGGTACGCACCCAGGCGGTCTGCAATCCGGCCGTCAGGAACGCCAAGCCGATGGTCAGGGGCACGAACAGGAAGTGGTAGACGGTGGTGATGCCGAACTGCCATCGCGCGAGCATCAGAGCGTTCATTGGCCGGGGTTCCGATCTGCGTGAGGAGATGGCGATTCGTCGATCAGGCAGCCGATGATGAGGACAGCTGGCACGTCCGATCGTCCGCGCTGCCCATTGCACCGCCGGCCGTTGCGCGCTGATCAGAGTCGTGCGGCTCGAAGCTGCCAGGTCGAAAGTCCCGATCCGGACAGGACCGCCGAGTTCCGACCGGGCGGCCCACAGCGCCATCGGGCCCTGCCCGTAAAGAGTCCTTCGGCCCTGGAGCAGAGTGCGCCACCGCGATGTACTGGGTTCAGGGAGAGGTCCGGGTACGGACCACGTGGAGTAGCGGTTCCCCCGTGCCGCGCACCACGCAATCGGAATCCGCGAGAAGCGGATCGGGCCTCTCCCACTGGTGTTGTTCCGTCTTGTCCCTCGAGTGCGCCGTCAGGAGGTGCGTCATGCGGATCCTGCTGACGGAGTCGGCACCGGGTGCCGCCGACGAGGCGGAGAGGTTGCTTCGAGCGGCCGGTTACGACATCTCGTTCTGTCACCCCGGCCATGAGGCGGACGGCGATGGATGCGTCGTGCTGCGCGGGATCGGGCACTGCCCGCTGCGCACCGACGACGACATCCGGCTCGTCGTCGACGCCCGGTCGGGCGACGCCCCCGTGCTGCCGACCCAGCGCGAGTTCGGCAGCTGCTGCGCGGTCCGCGGGAATGTGCCGCTGGTCGTCACCGGCCCCGTCGCACCGGAACGCCATCCCTGGTCGCGGGCTGCGGCTTTCTGTGACACGAGGGAGTTGGTCGGGGTCTGTGAGCGGCTGACACGACCAGTCGAGGAGGCCCTGCGCGCGGCGGCCGAACGGGTGGCTCACGACGTGCTCCAGGCCAACGGCTACGACGGCGACGTGGCGGTCACGATCACCGGCGCGGCCGGCTCGACGGCGGTCTTCGTCCATGTCCTGGGCGCCTCGGACGGCGCCGCCAGAGCGGAGGCCGCCGGGATGGTCCGCCAGGTGCTCCGGGGGCGGCGCGACCTCGATGGGATCGTCACGGTCGTGATGGTTCCGCGCTCATCCGAGTGAGCGGGGAGAACGGTCCCGGCGCGTGGGATACCTTCACCAACCGGAAGGCGCCGCCCCTGCTGTGACGCAACCGCGCCGCCGCACCAGCAGGTTTCGACGCGCCCGAGGAGCTGGAACGAACTAGCCGACCAGCCGCTCACCCCACGACTGCGCGCGCTCCAGCTCCCCGCGTAGGTGGTTCTGCTTGTCCACGAGGAAACTGACCGGATCCTCCGCGAGGTCGAAGCCCGATTTCCGGAGGCGTTTCGCGATCCGCAGACTGGCCCGGCCCGTGAACAGCGGCGGCGCGGACAAGCGGGTGTCGAACGCGGCGGCCCGCTTGCCGTCGCCGCGACCCAGGTGCTCGAACCACTCTCTCAGGCCGCTCCCCGGGGCCGTCGGCTCGAGGGCCAGGCCGTTAATGCCGATGAGCCGGCGCCGCCGGTCGACCACGGGCAGCCGGCCGATGCCGTGGGCGGCGAGGGCGCGGCGGGCTTCGGCCAGTGGTGCGTCAGCCTCGACGGCGATCACCGGGGTGGTCATGACATGCTCGGCTGTGGAGGCGGCGGCATCGGCTCGCGAGACGATGTCCGACTCCGCGATCACCCCGAGGACGCGGCGCCGGGCGTCGACGACCGGGACAGCGCCGATCTTGTGCTCGGTCAGCACGTGCGCGACGTCCTCAACCCGGGTCTCGGCGGCGACAGCCAGCACCGGTACGGTCATCGCGTCGCGGACGCACTGGCTGTACGGCGCGGTCTGCTCCTTGCCCATATCTCCACGATCCACCGTTCCGGGGGTGCCGAGCAGGGTCTTTGGGCCCTGGATCAGCACGGCCGCGCACCGCACAACGACCGCTGGATCGCCAGATCATGCAGATCACGACCGATCCGGTCACGATCGGCGAACAGCGCCAGCTTCTCAGCATCCGCACGCCGACCGGCAAGCTCCAGACCGACAGCGGCCACGGCTGACCAGCTCATCGATCAGCTCATCGAAACGCAGCTGCGGCAGCAGCGGATGGCGGGCCTTTCCGGCCTCATCGGGCATGCCTTCAGCCTACGAGGTCCACGGGACCTCAGACAGGTGATGGACCAGGGCTTTCGGCCCTGTCACCGCTCGTCGGCCCCGATGACGATGGAGTCATGGGAAGCGACACCGCGATCGAATACCTGGACCAGGACGAAGCCCTGGCCCTGGTGGCCACGGCGTCGGTGGGGCGTGTGGTGTACAGCCGCTACGCCATGCCGGCCGTCCACCTGGTCAACTTCAAGCTCGACGGCCCAGACGTGATCTTCAAGACCCGCAAGGGCGCCAAGTTCGGCGCCGCTGTGGCCGACACGGTGATCGCCTTCGAAGTGGACCAGGTCGACGACGCCACCCGCAGCGGATGGACCGTGACCCTGACCGGCCGCTCCTCCCTCGTGACCTCGCCGGCGGAGAAGGCACGCCTGGCCGGGCTGGGCATCGATCCCTGGCTGCCGGACCGGGAGTACTTCATCAGGGTCCGAACCCAGGTGATCACCGGGCGGCGGATCCAGCCTCAGGATCTGGTCGGCCACGACGTCGCGGCCGAGGAAGCGTGAAACGGCACTACTCCCCCGGTCGGCCGGCCCTGCCGGAGCGGGCCGCCGGCTTGTTTGTCTGAAAGTGATGAAAGTGACGGCACTCCCGCCGCGAAGGAAGAACAGGAGCGAAGCCATGAGACACCGGTTGGTCCTGAACGTCATGACACCGGCCGCGGATGTGGTCCTGGTGCAGGCCGACACACCCTTCAAGGAGGTCGCGCGCTGCCTGGCCGACCGCGGAATCAGCGCCGTGCCGGTCGTCGACGAGCACACCCACGTCATCGGCGTGGTTTCCGAGGCAGACCTGCTCTACAAGGAGAGCCGGCTCCAGTCCCGCAAGCCGTCGGTGTTCGGCGGCCGCCAAGAAGTACGCGCTCAACACAAGGCGGACGCCGTTCTCGCCGGGGAGCTGATGACTTCTCCCGCGGTCACGATCGGACCCGGCGACGATGTGGTGCGGGCCGCGCGGCGGATGGAGGACCACAAGGTCAAGCGGCTCCCGGTCGTGGACGAGGACGGCCGGCTGCTCGGCATCGTCAGCCGCCACGACCTGCTGCGGCTGTTCACCCGGCCCGATGCCGAGATCCGCTCGGAGATCCTGCAAGACGTCCTGCTCAGGACCCTGTGGATCGACCCGCGCGAGGTGGACGTGTCCGTGATCGACGGTGTGGTCCGGCTGCGCGGCACCGTCGAGGTACGCAGCGTCGCCGACCTGGTCGGCCGCGTGGTGCGAGGGACCGACGGAGTGGTCGACGTCGTCAACGAGATCGGATACGTCAGGGACGATTCCGGCGACAAGCCTGCCGAGAGCGCGCTGCACGGCGTGTTCGAGCGTCGGCGCCCGGGAAGTTGACCGATCTCGGGACGCTGCAGAAAGAGCAGACCCCACCAGAAAGCGACAACTGCCATGACCGCCTCCCTTCACGACCAGCCGCTGCCGCCCGATTCGCCGCCGGCCCAGGCCGACGCGGCCCACGCGGACCGCGGCTTGCGCCCCGAGCACATCCAGGACGCCCACCGCGACGTCCTGCTCGCCGTCCAGCGCGGCCTGGCCGCGAACTGGGACGACGACCGTCCCCGCATCGCGGTGATCGAGCGCGAGGGAATCGCGACCGTGTACGTGAGCACCTTCGGGACCCTCGGCCCTATCGTGCGCGCGGATGTGCGAGGTGCGGTCCGCGCCGCGCTCGCGCCGTACATCCGGCTCGCGCCTTACACGAATGTGTTGTTCCTGCGGCGCGGGATGCCGTAACCGTGCCGTTTCCCGGTCACCCGGCCAAGGAGGCCGGCAACACGGGACTTTCGGCCCCTCCCAGGGACTCCGTGACGCTCTAGTGTCGAAGACAGAGCAGCAGTCACAGGGGCCACAGGAGGCTGGACGACATGGACGACCACAAGATCCAGGTGTTCTTGCTGGATGATCACGAAATCGTCCGGCGTGGCCTGAAGGACATGCTGGAGGACGAGACCGACTTCGAAGTCGTCGGCGAGGGCTCCACCGCCGCCGAGGCCCTGGCCCGGGTCCCCGCTCTCCGGCCGCAGGTGGCCGTGCTGGACGTCCGGCTACCCGACGGCGACGGCGTGACAGTCTGCCGCGAACTGCGCTCCAAGCTGCCGCAA
>JABFWL010000513.1 GCA_013362315.1 Catenulispora sp.
GGCACGCCGTGCGCGTCGCGGTCCACTTCGACCTTAGCTTCCAGGCCGGGGACTTGGAGAGTACCGCTGGTTTGCGGGTACGAGGCGTGGATGGATGTGTTCAGCCACCAGACGCCGCCGCCGATGAGGAGGACGAGCAGGGTTGCGAGGATCCCTGCGGTGATTTTGAGCTTGCGGAAGCGGCGGGGGCGAGTGGGAGGTCGGGCCGGGGTGGCCGGGTCTGTCGGCTCGGGCGGTCCGGTTGGCTCGAGCGGTCCGGTTGGCTCGAGCGGTCCGGTTGGCTCGGTCGGCTCGGGTGTGGTCGCGCCGTCGGCGGTCCCGGCGTCGGGGTCGCCCGGCTGCTCCGGGGACTCGTCGTGGTCGCTCTGCATCGCGGAAGATTATGACCACCGATCAGTATTTGGCCATAGGGAGAAGAACGCATGATCAGGTGGACGTGGGCATTCGTGGATCGGCCGGAGGCGGACTTCGAGACGAGCGCCCGGTTCTGGATGGCGGTCACCGGTACCACCCTGTCGGCGCGGCGTGGGGAGCGCCGCGAGTTCGCGACGTTGCTGCCGGCTGAGGGCGACGGCAATCCGTGTGTGAAGCTGCAGGGTGTGCTGAGCGGAGGCGGCGCGCACCTCGATCTGGAGTTCGACGATTACGATGCGGCGCTGGAGCGCGTTGTGGACTTCGGCGGTGCGGTGGGAGCTCGGGACGACGCGTGGGCATACGTGACGTCGCCGAGTGGATACGGGCTCTGCGTCGCCGCGTGGACCGGCGGCAAGAGTGTGCCACGGCCGTTCGTGGGGCCGGACGGGTCGCGGAGCCGGCTGGACCAGGTGTGTGTAGACATCGCGCCGTCGGCGTTGGCGGCCGAGGTGGCGTTCTGGTCCGGGGTGAGCGGGCTGGAGGTCGTGCCGAGCAGCCGCTACGAGGAGTTCAGCTGGCTGCGGCCGCCGACGGGGTCGCCGGTGGCGGTGTTGTTCCAGCGGCTGGGGGAGGAGCGGCCGACGTCGGCGCATCTGGACATGGCGTGCGCGGATGCCGACGCGACGCGGGCGTGGCACGAGTCGCTGGGAGCCGAGTTCGTGGCGGAGCGGGGGAACTGGATTGTGATGCGGGACCCGGCCGGGTGGGAGTACTGCCTGATTCGGAAGGATCCGGAAGAGGGCGTGTGATCAGGAGGGCGTGTGGTCCGGAGCTAAAGACGGGAGCTAAAGACGGGAGGTCGAAACGGGAGTCAGAAGCAGGAGCTAAAAACGGGAGCTAAAGACGAGAGGTAGAAACGGGGCTAGCCGTACATCGCTGCTGGTGCGACCGGGATCAAGCCTTCCGGACCCGGTCGCCGATCTCCGGCCGCGCCTTGAACCCGGCTGCCTTGTACGTGGCGACGCCGCCGACGTTGGAGCTCGGCGTGCAGACGCGCACGCTCGACGAGCCCATCTCCCGGAGCGCGGCCGCTCCGGCGACGGTGATCGCCCGGCCGTAGCCGCGACCGCGGTGGTCTGCGTGGACGCCCATCGGCTCGACCAGGCCTGGCTTGCCAGGGCCGGCCGACCACACCGTCACCACCGCGGTCGCGTTGCCCTGGTCGTCGTAGGCGCCGAGGCAGCGGGCGTCCGTGAAGAATGGTGCGGCCGACATCTTGTGCCAGTACTCGCGCGTCGGCTTTGAGGTGGTGAACGCCGACCGCAGGACGTCGGCGAAGTCCTGCGCCTGTTCCGGGCCGATCTCGGTGATCCGGACGCCGGGGTCCTCGACTGCTTCGGCGAGGTCGCGGAACAGTGGCGTCCACGGCTCGTCGAGGCCCCAGCCTTCTTTGGTCAGCAGGTCGTGGAGCAGCAGGCCCAACGGTGCTTCGATCGACGCTGCTCCCGCCGGCAGCACGCCGCGCTCTGGCAGGGAGAAGTCTTCGACGAGCCGTCGCGCCAAGTCCTCGTCTTGGAAGGCGTCGGGAGCGACCGTCATCCGTACCAGGGTCGGCGTGTCCAGCATCCCGACGGCGAGGATCCGTCCGTCCCGGCTCCAGGTCCGGACCGCCGCTGCCGTCTCGGGGGTTCCGAAACGGTAGTTCCAGCCGATGTCCCCCGGGTGCAGCTGCATCGGCGCGCCGTCGTACTGCCACTCCCGCAGCGCGCCGATGGCCTCGCGCATGGCATCGGCTGTGGGCGTACTCAGCACTATCGTCATAGTCGGGAGCTCATACCCTCCTCGCTCATGGCTGCAACCGATTAAACGGTTCACAGCGCTGTCGCTCACGGTATGTCGAGCCGTCCGTCGTTGCCGCTCAGTCGTCCGGCCGGCGCCGACTTGGTCTGGTCGCGGCCGGACTCCTTGGCGGCGTAGAGGGCCATGTCGGCGGCGATCACCAGTTCGGTCATCGTCTGTGCGGAGTCGGGCAGGGTGGCGACGCCGACGCTGACGGTCACGGGGTGGGCCCAGGTGCGGGAGACGGCGGCGACCTGCGAGCGCAGGGTGTCGGCGCGGTCCACGGCCTGCTGGTGCGGGCAGTCCGGCATCACGACGCCGAACTCCTCGCCGCCGATGCGGCCGACCACGTCGCCGGCCCGGACCAGGCGGGGGAGCAGTTCGCCGAGGGCGGTCAGGGTCTCGTCGCCGGCGGAGTGGCCCCAGGTGTCGTTGATCTGTTTGAAGTGGTCGACGTCCACGGTGAGCAGCGACAGCGGCGCGTGGGTGCGGCGCTGGCGGGCCGCTTCGCGTTCCAGCGCCTCGTCGAAGGCCCGGCGGTTGCCCAGGCCGGTCAGCGGATCGGTGCGCGCCTGCTGCGCCAGGGCCTTCTTGAGCCGGTCGGCTTGCGCCCGGACCTGGAGGATGACGAGCTGGGTGAGGGCCACCGAGGCGGTGATCTCGACCCACGCCGCGAACCGGTCGGGACCGCTGCCCGCCTTGAGCACGACGGTGAGGCAGCCGATGACGATGAGCAGCGTCCAGTACGCGGTGCGGCGGGGCAGCAGATACGCCGCGAACAGCACCGGCCAGGTGAGCAGCAGCATGCCGTCGGCGGCGTTGCTGTGGCTCACCGCCATGTTGGCGGTGATCAGCAGCGCGGAGGCGGCGGGGGTGGCCCGCAGGATCAGGTCGGGGGCGGGTCCGGACAGCAGGACGTATACCAGGCCCCAGGCGGCGGCGAAGGCGCTCGTGGCCATGTTGTTCCACCAGGTGGCCGAGAAGACGCCCTGCTGGACGCCGAGCAGCAGGGTCAGGATGGCGCCGAGGCTCGCGCCGATGATCAGGAGCTGGCCGGCGAAGCGGGTGGCGAAGCGTCGGCTCTCCTGTTGGCTGCGCTCCCAGACACCGATGATCGGGGGGTCCGGCGGTCGATGGCGGCGGTGTGGACGGGAGCGGGGGTGGGCGGCATCGGCGGGATCGGCGGAGGAGGCGGGGGAGGGGGAGTCGGCCGGAGGCGGGCTGTTTGGCGGGGAACCGTTGTTCGACGAGTCGGCAGGCGAGGAAGCGCCGGAGGCTGAGCTGTCGGCAGCTGAGCGATCGGAGGACGGGTCGCCGGCTGTCGTGCGGTCGGAGGCCGAACCGCGGACTGCCGGGCCACCAGCCACCGGATCGCCGCCCGGCACCGGCTCAACCGGCTCGACCGGGCCAACCGGCTCGATCGGTCCGACCGGGCCAGCCTCGTGCGGCGCCGCGCGCCGCTTGCCGCTCACGAGTCCGCCCCCGGATCCTGCGGCTCGCTGTCGTCCCCATCGTCGGCCCGATCCCGGTCCCCGCCTCGGTCTCGGTCCCCGCCTCGGTCTCGGGCCCAGTCTCGGTCTCGGGCCCGGTCTCGGTCCCGGTCCCGCCCCTTCCCGCCGCCCCCGTCAGCCCGATACACATCCCCGCCAGCCACCGCTCCCAGCGCCCGAGCCGGCAGCGTCACTCGGCCGGCCCGGATCAGCGCGGTCGCCTCCGCCACCGGCATCGGCCGCGCGTACAGGTACCCCTGCCCCAGATCCGCCCCCAGGTGTGCCAGGGCTCTGCGTTGCTCCGCCGTCTCCACGCCCTCGGCGACCACCATCAGCATCAGGGACTTCGCGATGCCGATGATGCCCTTCACCAGGGCCGTCTGCCTCGGCTCGTGCGGCACGCCGTCGACGAACGCCTTGTCGATCTTCAGGGCCGAGACCGGCAGGTCCCGTAGATACGACAGGGACGAGTAGCCGGTCCCGAAGTCGTCCAGCGACACCCCGACTCCGCGGCGCGTCAGGGTCCTGAGGTTGGCCAGGGCGGTGCCGGCGCGGTCGATCAGCGAGCTCTCGGTCGCCTCGAGCATCAGGAACGCCGGATCCAGGCCGGCGTCGTGCAGGGCCGTGCCCACCTCCTCCGGGAAGCCGGGGTCGCGCAGCTGGTGGGCGGAGACGTTCACCGAGATCTTGATCGGGGCCAGGCCGCGGGCGGTGCGGATGGTGTTCCAGCGGGCCGCCTGCTCGGTGGCGGTGCGCAGGATCCAGCGGCCCAGGGGCAGGATCTGGCCGGTGGCCTCGGCCAGCGGGATGAAGTCGTCGGGCGGGATCACCGTGCCGTCCGGCTGCGGCCAGCGGACCAGGGCCTCGAAGCCGCCGATCTCGCCGTCGTCGAGCCAGACGATGGGCTGGTAGTAGAGCTCGAAGCCGCTTTCGGACAGCGCCTTGTCCAGGCCGGAGCGGCGGGCGGCGGCGCGGGCGAGTTCGGCGCGCAGGCGGGGGTCGTAGGCGCGCCAGGTGTTGGGGCCGTCGCCCTTGGCGGCGTGCAGCGTCATCTCGGCGTCGGCCAGCAGCGAGGCGCCGGTCGCGCCGGTGGTGCAGGTCGCCACCGCGCCGGAGGTGGTCACGGCGATCGGCCCGACGTAGAACGGCTCCTCCTCGCCCGGCAGGCCGACCGGCAGGTCCGGGGTCTCCTCGGCGCGGCGGACCGCCAGCACCGCGAACTCGTCGCCGCCGGTGCGGGCCAGCACGTCGCCGGGCCGCAGCCGCTCCCCGATCCGCCGGGTGAACTGGCGCAGCACCTCATCGCCGGCGTCGCGGCCGTGGAAGTCGTTGATCTCGCGGAAGTGGTCCAGGTCCAGCAGCACCACGCTCACCGACACCGCCGGCGAGGCCAGCTCCACGGCGTCGGCCAGCCCGCGTATGAACGCCAGCCGGTTCGGCAGGTCGGTCAGCGGGTCCCGGTAGGCGTGCCGCTGGAGCGTGCGCTCCAGGCCGCGGGCGGTGGTGACGTCGTGCAGCGACAGCACGAAGCCGCCGACGGTGGGCTCGGCCCGCAGGTCGGCGATGGTGGCCTCGACCTCGTGCGGCGGGCCGCCGTTGGCGCTGATCTCCCAGTCCCGGCGCACCGGCGGCTGGGGCGTCGGATCGGCGGACCGGACCGCCACCTCCGCGGCGTAGACCCCGCCGACCACCTCCGCCAGCGGCCGGTCGCGCAGCGGCCGGTCGCCGAACAGCTGCGCCGACGACGGCGAGGCGTACCGCACCCGCAGCGCCGGGTCGACGATCAGGATCGTGTCGGAGGTGTTCTGCACCAGCGCCCGGAAGTAGGCCTCGCTGTCGCGGCGGGTGATCTCCTGCATCAGCGCGATCCGCTCCAGCGCCGCCGAGGCCTGCCGGGCCAGGATCTCCAGCGCGCCGCCGAGCACCGCCAGGTCCTCCTCGGCCGCCGCGACGACCAGCACGCCGGTGCCCCCGTCCAGCGGCACCACGCCGGCGTGCTCGACCGGCCCGAGGCGGTCCGGCAGCGGCCGCGGCAGGTCGGCGGTGTGGACGACGTTGGCGGCGTGGAAGTGCCGGCCCCTGCCGTGCTCGGCATGGCGGTGGCGCGGTGCGGCGGCGGCCTCGTCCGCGGCGGCGGAGGCTGCTATTCGGGCCAGTACGTCGCGCCACATCGCGGACTCGGCGTCGTGGTCGTGACCGTCGCCGCGGTCGGGAGCGGAGCTAGAAACGGAGCCAGAAACGGAATCAGGAGCGGAGCTAGAAACGGGCCCGAAAGCAGAGCTGAAACCGGAGCTGAAACCGGAGCTGAAAACGGGCCCCCGACTCACCGTCCCCGCCGTCGCCACCCGTGCCCCCTCCGCACCGTCGACGACCACCACCACCGCGTGCGCCGCGCCCCGGCCGCCGAACAACCGCGCCGCGCCGTCGGCCAGCGTCGCGGCCACCTCGGCGTCGCCGCCTACCACTCCCAGCTCCTCGCTGGCCGCCAGCAGGATGGACTCCCGGGCCAGGGCCTGCCGGTGCGAGCGCACCATCACCGCCACCCGGGCCAGGATCATCAGCGAGATCGCCAGCCCCGCCATCGGCCCCACCCAGCCGGTGTCCAGGTCGCCACGGCCCAGCTCCACGCTGTTGATGATCGGCGTCACCACCGCGGCCAGGACCAGCGGTGCGATCCGCGGCGGGCGGGACCAGGCGGTGGGCAGGGCGGCGCGCGCGGTCTCCCGCACCGGCCGGGTCAGCTCGCGCGAGGAGGGCACCAGCGCCGCGACCGTCCAGCACGCCGCGAACATCAGCCAGGAGATCTCCAGCAGCGTGTTCCCGTCATGGCTGCTGTACCAGCTGGCCGAGTTCAGCCGCAGCACCGACTCCACCACGTCGGCGCTGGTCTGGAACAGGGCCCCGACGGTCAGCAGCCACAAGGCGGCGTTGCGCGCGCCCGGCGAGATCACCAGGCGCAGCAGCATGCCGAGCAGCAGCAGGTCGCCGATCGGGGCGGCGACCGAAACCAGCCGGTAGTCCCAGGTCTCGGACGGCTTCTCGAAGTAGGGCACGATCAGGTACACCCACGCCGCGTAGGTAGCCGCGCACACCACGATCAGCGCTTCCAGCATCCCGGCCGAGTCCCGCCCGACCAGCCGGTGCTTCATGATGATCCACAGTCCCAGCAGCGCCAGGGGGTAGCCCAGGAACCCCACCCAGTCGGCGACGTCCGGCAGCCCGTGCTCGGCGTAGGCGAAGTCGGAGTGGTTGGACGACACCAGCAGCCCCGCGGCCGCCGCCAGCAGATACCAGGCGTGCGCGTACGGCGGCCGGTGCATCCGGACCGCGAGCACCATCGCCGCCGTGGTCAGCACCGCCAGCACGAACCACGCCAGGCCCCGCAGGGCCTGGGAGGAGTAGAAGGCGGCCATCGTCGCCGCGAGCACGACGGCCAGGACGCCGAGCAGCCGCCGCTCGCGCCCCGGCCACCCGAACAGCGGTGGCGGTGATCGCATGTCTCAAAGTTGTCACAGGCCGAGCCGCCGCGCCCGTTGAAGGCGGGGCGGGGGTGGCGCGATGGGGCACAGGTGACTGGTCGCGACCCGTTGGACGCCGACAGGCCGTGGCCGCAGATCCGGCTTACACGGCCTATCCGCGCGGTTGGTAGACGGCCCCCACCGGCTTCGGCCGCGGGTTCGGCCCGAGGTGTACCACGTACCACTCGCCGCGCCAGGAGATCAGCGAGAACAGGCCGAACGACTTGGTCTTGCCGCCCTCAGTGTAGGTCAGCCGCGCCCCGTATACCCGGTAGTACGACAGTTTGTTCTGCTCCCCGCCTGGCGGGATCCACTGTGCCTGTTGGGCGGGCACGCTGACCCCCACCAGCTTCGCGTCCTTCGCCCCGGCACCGAGCAAACGGTGTGCGGCGTGGATGTCGAGCGTGTAGAAGCCGATCAGCCGGTTCTGATAGTCAGCCGGTGGGTTCGCGATCGCTTTGACCTGCTTGTATGCCGACTCCGGGAAGAAGAACGGCATCGCTTCCTGCGGGTTGTCGTCGACGATCCCCTGCCAGAGCGCGTTCACACCGGCCAGGAACTGGGGATCGCTGGACGTGGGCAGCACCTTCGTCTGTGGCAGCGTGCCGGGGTCGACGCTGGGCGAGCTCGACGGTGAGGAGGTAGGCGCAGACTGCGTACCCGGCCCGGACGGCGATGCCGACGTCGGCGCCGACGAGCCGTCGCTCGCCGAGGAAGCAGCCGACGAAGCAGACGACGATCCGGACGTCACGCCCGCAGAAGCGGCCTTCGGACCCGACGACCCGCCGCACCCGGCCGCGCCCAAGCCGACGACAGCCGCCGCGACAGCCGCAGTCCTGGCCACAGCCGTCGCCATTGGACGATGACGACGCTCATCGATCACCAAGCTCTCACCGATCACAACAGAGCTCTCATCGATCACGGATCAGCCGTCCTCATCCGCAAGCCACCGCAGCTCGTGCTCCGCGCCCGGCGCCTGAAACTCCAAGAACGCCGCGCCCTCCGTTTCGACCTCCGCAACCTGCGCCTTGGTCAGCGGCACCAGCGCCGTGACGTTCAACGTCGCGGTCGTGCGCTTCTTGTCCGTCTCCAGCTTCCACAACCCCCGGATCCGGCCGTCGACCATGAACGTCGTGAGCGCGGAGTTGGCGAGCCAGACCTGTTCCTTCCTGACCCGCGTATCGTGCACGCGCGCCCGGTCCTTGTGGCCGATGAACACGTTGTCGTAGTCCGGCAGGAACCGCGCCGGCGCCTCGACGTCCGCCCCGGGCCGCGGCGCGTCGGGCAGGTCGTACAACTCCGTCCCGCCCTCATTCCGGAACACCACCAGCTGCCCGGCCAGCCGCTCGAACACCTCGCGCAGCCCGGTGAGCCCACTCCACATCTGCGCGTCCATCACCGAGGCCGGACCGAAAGCCCCGAGATACCGCAGCACCAACTCGTCGGCCGACATCGCCGGCACCGGCTGCTCCAGACCGAGCCACGCCTGCGCGGTGGTGTGCTTGGCCAGCCCGCCCTGGAGCCACAGCCCGCGCGGCGTCACCTGCACCAGCGCGAGGTTGTTCCGCGCCGCGATCCCCAGCGCCTGCACGTCGTACTCCGGATAGACCTCGGCGAGCAGCTTGCCGAGTTCGCTGAACGTCCGCGGCTCCTCGTCCACGAACACCCGCGCGTGCTCCGCGAGCGCTCCCAGGTCGATGCCCTGCAACTTGCGCCCGAACGCACCTTGCAGGCTCCGGTCCTGCACCGGCTGCAGCAACTGCCGCAGCGGCAGGCAGTCCCGCGCCGTCACCGTGTGGATCGTGGACCGTTGCAGGCTCATCCGCACGAACTCGCGCTTCTGATACCGCTGCGAGAAGTCTTCGGCGTCGAAGCCCGCGAGTCGGCTCCACAGCCCGACGTAGTGATTCGACGGAACCTGGGTCTGAAGCCCGACCAGGTGTTCCACGGCCTGCGCGGCGTCCAGCTCCGAGCGCCGCAACAGCAGCTGCCGGTCCAGGGTCGCGCGGTTGAGCTCCTGCTCGGTGAGGACCCGGGGCGCGCTCACCACTGCTGCCGGCCCTGCCGCGTGACGACGGCGCTCCACGAGTTGGTGCTGCGGTTGGTCATGCGCTCATCATGGCATCAGCGCCAGGTCCCCGAAGATTTCGCGTGTTGGTGGCAGATTTCGCGTGTCGGCGGCCGCACGACGGCCTCGGCGGTCCGCGATTGGGCCAAGATTGAGCAATGACGGACAAGCTTCAGATCACCCGCGCCTCCCTCGCCGACTGGCCCACCATCCAAAGCTGGTGCGCCGCCGAGGGCTGGAACCCCGGTGACCACGACGGTCCCTGCTTCCTCGCGCAGGACCCCGAGGGCTTCTTCCTCGGGCGGATCGACGGCGAGCCGGTGTCGGCGATCTCGGTGGTGAACTACGGCGCGGACTTCTCGTTCCTCGGCCTGTACCTGGTCAAGCCCGAATTCCGGGGTCGCGGCCACGGCCTGGCCACCTGGCGGGCCGCGCTGCCCCGCGCCGGGCAGCGCACCGTCGGCCTGGACGGCGTCGTGGCGCAGCAGGGCAACTACCGCAAGTCCGGCTTCGACGACGCCCACCGCACCGTCCGCCACCTCGGCACCCTCACCCCCGACGGCTCCGGCGCGGCGGCGGTGCCGCTGGCCCAGGCCGACCCGGCCGACATCGCCGACTACGACGCGCTGTGCTTCCCGGCTCCGCGGCCGGTGTTCCTGCGCGAGTGGTTCGCCGCGCCCGGCCACGTCGGCCGCGCCCTGATCGTGGACGGCCGCCTCGTCGGCTACGGCGTGCTGCGCCCGGCCCGGGACAGCCACCGCGTCGGCCCGCTGTTCGCCGACAGCCGCGTCTACGCCGAGGTGATCCTCGACGCGCTGGTCGCCGGGATCGGTGGCGGCCTGGTCGCGATCGACGTCCCGGAGACCAACCACGAGGCGCTGGCGATGGTCGGCGAGCTCGGGATGGAGCCCGCCTTCGAGGTGGCCCGGATGTACACCGGGCCGATCCGCGACCTCGACCACGGCAAGGTCTTCGGGGTCACCACGCTGGAACTCGGCTGAGCGGGAGTCCC
>JABFWL010000670.1 GCA_013362315.1 Catenulispora sp.
CCGCTCGATGTTTTCCCGCGGCCTGCCCCGCTCAGTGTTTTCCCGCGGCCTGCCCCGCTCAGTGTTTTCCCGCGGCCTGCCCCGCTCGATCCCTTTGCCGTCTCGGCTCCCGAGCCCGCTCCGGCTCCCGAGCCCGCGGCCGCTTCCGCAGCAGACCCGTGCGCGCCGCGCCCCTGCCGGTTACCAGTGCTCATGCCGTGATCCTATTGCCGCCGGCGGCCGCGCCGGTCTCGATGTCGGGTGCTATGTCCTGCCCGTGGACAGGGGTTATCCCGTATTCGGCGGCGACGGCCGCGTGCAGCGCGCGCCGTAACTCCCGGGTCCGGTTCTCGCGGCCGAGCAGCACCGCGTTGGTGAGCAGCACGCACCAGATCCCCGACCGCGGGTCGAACGCCAGGCTGGTTCCGGTGAAGCCGGTGTGTCCGGCGCCGCTCGGCGGCCAGCTGTCGGACATGAAGTCGTGGGAGTCGCCGCGCAGCGTCCAGCCCAGACCGCGGACGCCGTCCAGGCCCGCGGTCTGGCTGCGCAGCGCCTCGGCGCGGATGTCAGCACCCAGGATCGGGCTGTCCGGCGACAGCCAGCCGAGGCGCAGGTAGGCCGCGAGATCAGTGGCGGTACCGAACAAGCCCGCGTGGCCCGCGACGCCGCCCAGGCTCTCGGCGTTCTCGTCATGGACGACGCCGGTCTTCGGGTCCTGCCGGGCCGCGTCGTCGAACCAGTTCGCCTCGGTCGCGGCGGCCGCCGCCGGGTCGGCCGGCCGGTAGCCGGTCGAGGCCAGCCCGAGCGGCGCGGCGACGAGCTCGGCGAAGGCCGCGTCCAGCGGCTGCGAAGTGAGGTCGGCGACGATCCGCCCGAGCAGGATGAAGCCCAGGTCGGAGTAGCGGACCGCGGTTCCCGGTGGAGACTCCAGCGGCTCGGCGAGCACGGCGGCGAACCGGTCGGCGGCTGTTCCCGGCAGGCGCCAGACCTCGCGGTGGGCGGGCAGCCCGGAGGTGTGGGAGAGCAGTTGGCGAACCGTCATCTGGTCTTTGACTCCGGCGCCTGCAAAGCGGGGCAGATACTTCGTCACCGGGTCGTCGAGACCGAGCTCCCCGGTTTCCACGAGACGCAGCGCCAGCGGCAGCGTGGCGGTGACCTTTGTCAGCGAGGCCAGGTCATACACCAGTTCCGCCGTGCTCGATCCGGCGCTGACCCCGTCCCCGAACTCCCCGCCCCGCACCGGGCCTTCCGGCCCCCGGCCGTACCTCAGCACCGCGCCGGGGATCACGCCCCGGCGCGCAGCGTCGGCGACGATCTCGCCGGGCGCCGTGCCCCTCTCGAAACCGGCACTCATCTGGAGAGGTTCCTTCCCGCGTCGCGCCGATGGTAGGTTTCCACCGTCACTAATGCCTGAAGACGTTAGCAAATGACGAAGAGGGTCGCGATGCGGATGCGCCTGGCCACACCGGACGACCTCCCGGCGCTGCGGGACTTGGCGCGCGCGACGCTGATCCACGATGCCGACGCCCCCGCGATCGTGGACCTGCTGTGGGCCGACGCGGCGGACGGCTGCAGGGTCGTGGCCGAGGGGCCTGACTCCTCCAGCATCCTCGGTTTCGCCCTGGGCTCCCTGCGCCCGGCCCGCGACGGCAAGCCTGTCACCGGCCATGTCGACCTCCTCGTCGTCGCGCCCGAGCACCAGAGTCGTGGCGTCGGCCGTGCGGTGCTCGCCGAGGTCGAGCGGCGCCTGATCGCCGTCGGCGCCGCCCGGCTGCGTATCCGGGGGAATCCGCCGAACTACGCGTGGCCCGGCATCGACGTCCGCTACACCCCGGCCACCTGCCTGGCCTCGTCCGCCGGATACGGGCGTCTGTGGGACGCCAACAACATGCTCGTCGATCTCGCCGCTGCGACCAGCGCCGGCCTGCTGGCCACCGGTGCCGACGAGCGGCGGCTGGCCGAACTCGGGGTCGAGGTCCGGCGCGCGAAGGCCGAGGACGAGGACTCGCTGCGCGCGTGGGTGCAGGCCGAGTTCGGGGGGTCGTGGGCTGCCGAATGCGGTATCGCGCTGCGCAACGAGCCGCCGACGCTGCACGTGGCCACTCGCGACGGTCAGTTCGTGGGTTTCGCGGCCCACGCCGCGCCGCGCGTGCCGGTGTTCGGCCCGATGGGCACCGGCGAGGCGGCGCGCGGGCTGGGCATCGGCACGGTGTTGCTGCGGCGCTGCCTTGCCGACCAGCGCGACGCCGGCGTGGATGTGGCGGAGATCGGGTGGGTGGGACCGGTGCGGTTCTACGCGCGGGCGGTCGGGGCGCGGCTGGGACGGGTGTTCTGGGCGTATGAGAAGAGCTGGGCGCATGAGAAGAGCGCGGGGGTCGCGAGGGAGGGGTCGGATGTCGGAGCTCGATGAGCTGATCGCCCGCGTTCTGCAGCCCGGTTTCACCGGCACGACCGCACCGGACTGGGTCCGCCGGCGGCTGGCGGACGGGCTCGGCTCGCTGATCCTGTTCGGCCGCAACGTCGAGACGCCGGAGCAGGTACGCGCTCTGACGGACTCGCTGCGGGCTGAGAACCCCGACGTGGTCATAGCGATCGACGAAGAAGCCGGCGACGTCACGCGGCTGGAGCATGCCGACGGCTCGTCGTATCCCGGCAACCTGGCGCTGGGCGCCCTGGACGACGTGCGGCTGACCGAGGCGGTGCTGCGGGCGGTCGGCGCGCGGGCGCGGGCGGCGGGCGTCGACCTGGACTATGCGCCGGTCGCCGATGTGAACAGCGAGCCGCGCAACCCGGTGATCGGCGCTCGCTCGTTCGGCGCGGACCCGGAGCTGGTCGCTCGGCACGTGGCCGCTGCGGTGCGCGGGCTGCACGCAGCCGGCGTGGCGGCCTGTGCGAAGCACTTCCCCGGGCATGGCGACACCACCGTCGACTCCCATTTCGGGCTGCCTACCGTCCCGGCTTCGCGGGCCGACCTGGAACGCGTCACCCTGCCACCGTTCCGCGCCGCTGTGGCCGCCGGTGCTCGTGCCGTGATGGTGGCACATCTGCTGATCCCGGACCTCGATCCGGACCACCCGGCCTCGGTGAGCTCCGCCGTGATCGGCACTCTGCTGCGCGACAGCCTCGCGTTCGAGGGCCTGGCCGTGAGCGACGGCATCGGCATGGCGGCGGTGCGGGAGCGCTACGGCCTCACCGGCGCGACGGTTCGGGCCCTGGCTGCCGGGATCGATCTGGTGTGCGTGGACCACGTCACGACGGACGCTGACACGGCGGAGCTGGAAGCGGCGATCACGGCAGCGGTGCGCGACGGGTCACTTCCGGAGGCGCGGCTGGTCGAAGCCGCACGGCGGGCAACGGAGTTCGCAGCTTGGCGGCGTGAGGTACGTGAGGCTTTTGCTGAGTCGCCAAGCGCAGGCGACCCGGGCGACCTCGGCGGTATTGACGGCCTTGCGGTCGCTCGCTGCGCGGTTAGAGTCCTGCGATCGGCACCGGGCGCACTCCCCCTGACGCAGCCCCCGCACGTTCTTGAAGCCGCCCTCCCTCGCAGCCTGGCGGACCGCCTCACCGAACTGCTGCCCGGCACTACTCGGGCGCCGCTCTCAGAAGTCTCCGACGCCACCGAGCTCCCGTCAGAACGTCCGCTGGTCATCGCGGTGCGCGGGATCCAGCGCACTCCGGAGGACGTGGAGCGCGTCATCGCACTCGTGAAGGAGCGCCCGGACGCGGTGGTCGTGGAGCTCGGCGTGCCGCATCTGGATCCCGGCGGCGCGGCGTGGATCGCGACCTACGGGGCGTCGAAGGTGAGCGTGCGGGCAGCTGCGGAGGTGCTCGCGGGGAGAAGGTGATGGCGACGGGAATGTTTCCGCCCACTCATCGCGCCTCACCGACCGTTCGCCGCAGCGCACCAACCGATGGTCCACTTCCCCGCGTGTCAGCGATGTCCCCTTCGCGTGGCTCTTCCTACGTTGGACAGGACGTGTCCGGCCAATACCGGACGCGTCCTTCGTCAAGGGAAGGGACGTAGCAGCTGTGAGCGAGACCTCCAACACCCCACCCCCCGCCCCGCCCTCCGGCGGCATCGCCGACCCGGCCCCGCTGGGGCTGGCCGGCTTCGCCATGACCACGTTCATCCTCAGCTTCGCGAACGCCAACCTGATCTCGGAGAAGGGCACCGGGGCCTTCGTCCTCGGGCTGGCCCTGTTCTACGGCGGCATCGCCCAGTTCCTGGCCGGGATGTGGGAGTACCGGCGCGGGAACACGTTCGGCGCGACCGCGTTCAGCTCGTTCGGCGCGTTCTGGCTGACGGAATGGGCGATCGCGCGCTTCGGTGGCGGGGGCGATGCCTACAAGACCGAGGGTCTGTTCCTGTTCGCCTGGTTCATCTTCACCGCCTACATGACGGTCGCGGCCCTGCGGACCAACGGCGCGGTGCTGGCCGTGTTCGTGCTGCTGACCGTCACGTTCCTGCTGCTGGCCATCGGCACGTGGCAGCACTCCAGCAACCCGCCGGCGCTGTTCACGCGGCTCGGGGGGTGGGTCGGCATCGCCACGGCGTTGGCTGCTTGGTACGCCTCATTCGCGTCAGTGGTGAATGAGACGCATAAGAAGCAGTGGTTCCCGACTTGGCCGCGGTAGGGAGCTGGCCGCGGTAAGGAACTGGCCGCGGTAGAGCTGCGGGATTAGTGGACGAGGGCCGCCTGGCGTGGTCCTCGTCCCGTCCATTTGCTATGGAGGGCTGCGATATGGCTGAGAACACTGACAACGTTGAAAACCAGGTGACCCTGTCGAATCTGCTGCGGGAGAACCGGCGATTCCCGCCTCCGCAGGAGCTGGCCGAGCAGGCCAACGTCACTGAATCGGCCTACGTCGAGGCCGACGCCGACCGGGAGGCGTTCTGGGCCGCGCAGGCGCAGCGGCTGCACTGGGAGCAGCCGTGGACGCAGGTGCTGGACTGGTCCGACAAGCCGTTCGCGCGGTGGTTCGTCGGCGGCACGCTCAACGCCGCGTACAACTGCGTGGATCGGCATGTCGAGGCCGGACATGGCGATCGGGTCGCGATCCACTTCGAGGGTGAGCCGGGTGACTCTCGGTCGGTGACCTATGCCGAGCTCAAGGCCGAGGTCTGCAAGGCGGCGAACGCGTTGGCGGAGCTGGGGATCGCCGCCGGGGATCGGGTGGCGATCTATATGCCGATGATCCCGGAGACCGCGGTCGCGATGTTGGCGTGCGCGCGGATCGGGGCGGTGCACTCGGTGTGCTTTGCCGCGTTCTCGCCTGAGGCGCTGCGGGGGCGGATTGAGGATGCTGGTGCGAAGCTGCTGATTACGGCTGATGGGTATCACCGTCGCGGATCGATCGTGAACCTGAAGGCCAATGCCGATGAGGCGGCGTCGGCGTCGCCCAGCATTGAGAAGGTGCTGGTGGTGCGGCGGACCGGGCACGATGTGGGGTGGGAAGCGGAGCGGGACGTCTGGTGGCACGAACTGGTGAGCGGGCAGGATGAGGAGCATGTGCCGGAGGGGTTTGACTCCGAGCATCCGCTCTACATTCTGTATACGTCGGGCACTACTGGTAAGCCGAAGGGCATTCTGCATACGACCGGGGGCTATCTGACGCAGACTGCGTATACGCATCATGCGGTGTTCGATTTGAAGCCTGAGACTGATGTGTATTGGTGCACTGCGGATGTTGGGTGGGTGACCGGTCACTCGTATATCGTTTACGGGCCGCTGGCCAACGGCGCCACTGAGGTCATGTATGAGGGGACGCCGGATACGCCGCATCAGGGGCGTTTCTGGGAGATCGTTCAGAAGTACAGGGTCACGCTGCTCTACACTGCGCCGACGGCTATTAGAACCTTTATGAAGTGGGGCTCGGCGCTGCCGGGGAAGTTCGATCTCAGCTCGCTGCGTCTGCTGGGATCGGTTGGGGAGCCGATCAATCCTGAGGCTTGGGTGTGGTATCGGGAGAACATCGGCGGTGGCCGGACGCCGGTGGTGGATACCTGGTGGCAGACCGAGACGGGCGCGATCATGATCTCGCCGCTGCCTGGTGTCACCGAGGCTAAGCCGGGGTCGGCGATGCGGCCGTTGCCGGGGATTTCTGCGGATGTCGTTGATAAGGATGGGACGCCGGTACCGAATGGCGGCGGGGGGTACCTGGTGCTGGACAAGCCGTGGCCGTCGATGCTGCGCGGGATTTGGGGCGATCCGCAGCGGTTCGTTGATACTTATTGGTCGCGGTTTGCGGAGCAGGGGTATTACTTCGCTGGTGACGGGGCGAAGAAGGATGAGGATGGTGATCTTTGGCTGCTTGGGCGGGTTGACGACATCATGCTCGTGTCGGGGCACAACATCTCCACGACGGAGGTGGAGTCGGCGCTGGTTTCGTATCCTTCGGTCGCTGAGGCGGCGGTTGTCGGGGCTAAGGATGAGACGACTGGGCAGCGCATTGTTGCCTTTGTCATCTTGCGCGGGGGTAATGAGGAGCATGCGGAGTTGGAGGAGACGCTGCGGGAGCATGTGAGTAAGGCGATCGGGCCGATTGCGAAGCCGAGGCAGATCATTGTGGTGCCGGAGCTGCCGAAGACGCGGTCGGGGAAGATTATGCGGCGGCTGCTGCGGGATGTGGCGGAGGATCGGGCGGTGGGGGATACGACTACGTTGGCGGACTCGACGGTGATGGGGTTGATTTCGGCGAAGTTGCCGCATGCTGAGGAGGAGTGAGGGAGAGTTTGTTCTTCGCCGGCGGTTGTGCGTGTCTGATGAGCGGCGCGGCTCTGCGGGGCGGCCGGCGGTCGGGCGGCTGGAGGCCGCTCAGCTCGGGCCTGCCTGCTGCCGCGCCGCTGAGTGGGCGGCGTACTGCGCTGGGGGCTGGCCGAAGGCGGCGGTGAAGTCGCGTGTCAGGTGGGCCTGGTCGGCGTAGCCCAGGGCGGTGGCTAGGGCGGACCAGTTGATGTGGTCGGAGTGTGCCACTTGCTCGGCTGCTTCGTAGAGGCGGTAGCGGCGGAGGAACCATTTCGGGCCGATGCCGATGTGGTCGGTGAAGGCGCGCTGCAGGGTGCGGGTGCTGACGCCGGCTGCGCGTGCCAGGTCCTCTACGCGGGTCAGGGTACGGTCGCGGACCGCTAGTTCTGCCCACTCTGTGGTGGTCTCGCAGCTCTGTCGCGTGGGTGGGGCGTGCTTGGTCATCGCGGCGTCGGCAGTGGCGGCCAGTTCTTCGGCGGGGACGTTGAGGTCGGCCACCAGTGGGACTAGCAGGGGCTCCAGGTCGGCGAGGGCCGGGACTGCGGACAGCGGCAGCTCCTTGTCGGTCAGCTCGGTGAGTGGGGCGTCCAGGAAGGGTGCGAAGGCGGCTGGGCGGAACATGATGCCCAGCGCGCGGCGGCTGCCCTCCAGGACGGTGGCGAAGCGGCCGGTGTCGACGCCGCTGACCACGGCGCCGTGCGCCTCGAAGACCACGTTGACCACCGGGTGCACCAGCACCTGCTGCTCGTGCCGCACGCCCGGCGGCAAGTTCCAGGTGGACAGCCAGTAGCGGTCGACGAAGCGGGCTGCCGCGCCGGTGCTCGGGAAGCGGTCCAGGTGGAACACGGTGTGCGCGGCGGCTGGGTGCAGGATGCCGCGGCTGTCCTCCTGGACCGGGGCGACCTGCGCCTTCGCCGGTTCCTGGGGGTGGTGTGCCATGGAACCAGGCTAGACGATTGATTCCTGGGGGTACCGGCGCGAAACGTCTGATCAGCGGCGCCTGGCCGCCCCGGCCGGCCACCCACAGCCAACCAGGATGAGGGCGGCCGTCCGTGACGCCCAGGCTTGCTGCTGAGCCGTTTCGCAAGACTGCTTGTCAGCTGCGGTTCTGGAAGCCGGAACCCCCAGGAATCAATCGTCTAGTCCTGGGACTGACGCGTTTGTTCAAGACCCGGAGCGGTTCCACCGGTAGCGTCGCCGTCATGAACAAGATCCACGATCAGTTGACCGAGGCTGCTGGTGCTGCCGCTCGGGTGGTGGCGGGCACGCGGCCGGAACAGTTCGCCGACAAGACGCCGTGCAGCCAGTGGGACGTCAAGGAGCTGCTGAACCACCTGGTGCTGTGGACCTCGTACTCCTTCGAGCGGCGCGCGCGCAGCGAGCAGGTCGGGCCGGAGCTGACGGAGCGGGACTTCGCCTCCGAGCCTGACTATGCGGCCCGATACCGGGAGCAGCTGGATCGCGCGCTGGCGGCCTGGGAGCCGGACGAGGTGTGGGCCGGGCAGGTGGACACCGGGTCGGGCACGATGCCGGCGCCGCAGATCGCCGAGATGATCCTGATGGAGATGGTGCTGCACGCGTGGGACCTGGCCACGGCGACCGGGCAGCGGTACACGTGCTCGGACGAGGTCGCGGCCACGGTCGCGAAGGCGGTCAGCGACACGGCGGAGATGTACCGGCAGTACGACGGGTTCGCGGCGGAGGTGGCGCTGGATGCGGACGCCTCGGTGTTCGAGCGGGCGCTGGCGGTTTCCGGGCGGCGACCGGCGGGACGGTAGGTAGCGGCTGGCCGGACGGCGGGACCGTCGGCAGCAACTGGAAGACGCCCTCTACCGCCGCACCTGCTCCGCCGCCCGCCGCAGCTCCCGCAGCACCGTCCGCACGGCGTGGCGTGCCGCGCGCTCCGGCCGGTACAGCACGTCGATGTGCCGGCGGGCGTGGACGCCCGACAGCGGCCGGAGCACCACGTCGGGGTGGCGGCGGGTGGTCCAGCGCGGCAGCAGGGCGATGCCGCCGCCGGCGGCGACGATCTCGGCGACGACGGTGAACTCGTTGACCCGGTGCACCAGCTCCGGGCGCCGGCCGGCGGCGGTGGCGATCGCCTCGACCAGCGGCAGGACCGGGAAGCCGGCGTGGACGGTGACCCACGGCTCGGCGGCCACGTCGCGCGGGGTGAGCCGGGCCTTCGCGGCCAGCGGGTGGCCGGCGGGCAGGGCGATGTCCAGCGGCTCGTGCAGCAGCGGCGTGGTCGCGACGGTGCGCGGCCACGGAGGCGCGTGGTCGAACCGGTGGCCCAGGACGAGGTCGTAGTCGCGGGTCAGCTTGGGAAAGTGTTCCTGCGCCACGTCCTCGTCGGCCACCGACAGCCGCGGCGCCTCCGGGCCAGACAGGGCACGCAGCAGCGCTGGGAAGAACACCAGGCCGGCGCTGTGGAAGGCGGCCAGCGTCACTGTTCCCGAGGGCTCGGCCACGAACTCCTCGACGGTCTGGCGGGCGCGCGCCAGGGCCGACTCCACCTCGATGGCGGCCTCCGCGAGGGCCTGACCGGCCGGGGTGAGCACGAGACGGCGGCCTGAGCGCTCGGTGAGCGGCACCGGGACCGTACGTTGCAGGAGCCTGAGTTGCTGCGAGACCGCCGAGGGCGTCACCAGCAGCGCTTCGGCGACGGCCGTCACGCTGCCCAGCTCGCCGAGCTCGCGCAGGATCCGCAGCTGCCGTTCGTCCACAGCTGACAGTGTAGGGAATCTACATGGTTGTTTGAGAAGTTCATTCTCGACTACATCGGCGAGCTCGGCCGACGATAACGGAATGAATGATCGCCGTACCGATATCGCGCTCCTGCTGGTCGCCTTCGTCTGGGGCTCCAGCTACCTCGCGGCGAAATCGGCAGCCGCCGCCGTGACGGTCCTGGGTGTGCTGCTGGCTCGCTATGTGCTCTCGGCCTTGTCTGGTTCGGCGATCCTGGCCGTGCGGGGCGAGCTTCGTCCGTCCCGTTTCGAGCTCCGGGTCGGCGCAGTGCTCGGCGTGACCCAAGCCAGTGTCCTGATCATCGAGACCTACGGTGTCGCGCACACCTCGGCGGCCGACGCAGGGCTCATCATCAGCCTGACGATCGTGCTCACGCCGCTCCTCGACCGCAGCCGGGGCACGCTGCCGCCCCGCTACTTCGCAGCGGCCGGCGTGTGCGTCGTGGCGGTCGGGCTGCTGATGAGCGGCAGCGGCGGATTCCACGCCCCCGACTCCGGCGATCTGCTGATGCTGGCGGCGGCGGTGGTGCGGACCGGGCACGTGGCGCTGGTCGGACGGCTCACCACCGCACGCGAGATCAGGCCCCTGAATCTCACCGTCGTACAGACCTATGTGGGAAGCGTGCTGTTCGCGGTTCCGGCGGCGTACGCGGTGCCGAAGCTGGCGCACGCCGGTGGCGTGGCGTGGGCCGAGCTGGCGTACCTGGCGCTGTTCTGCAGCGTGTTCGCGTTCCTGGCGCAGACGTGGGCGGTGCGGCGCAGCTCGACCAGCCGGGCCAGCCTGCTGCTGGG